>NZ_JAGKRK010000072.1:2309-353095 GCF_017939325.1 Aeromonas sp. MaB10011B
ACCTGGATCGCATGGATCTGATGGCCAACACCACCCTCAATATGCCGCTGCAGAACGAGGTGTCACGGTATCTGCAGCAACTGGCAGACCCTGCATTCGCAGCCCAGGTGGGCCTGTTCGGTGAGCGCCTGCTCTCGCCGGAGAAGACGGGTGATGTGAAGTACAGCTTTACCCTGTTCGAGAAGACGCCGGAAGGGGTCAAGGTGAGGGTGCAGACCGACAACACGGACCAGCCGTTCGATATCAACGAGGGCAGCAAGCTTGAACTGGGATCCACCGCCAAGTTGCGGGTGCTGACCACCTATCTCGAGATTGTCACCGAGTTGCATGACAGCTACGGCAATATGCCGGTGGAGAGCCTGCGAAAGATCGAAGTGTCCGATCAGGACAACATCAGCCGCTGGGCCATCGCCTATCTGATGAGTGCCAAGGACAGAAGCCTGCCGGTGATGCTGGAGGCCGCACTGGACCGCAAGTATTCCGCAAGTCCCTATGAAGGCTTCTTTACCGGCGGTGGCATGCACACCTTCAACAACTTCCGCAAGGAAGACAACGGTCGCATCCCGCCCATTCGCGATGCGCTGCGGGAATCCATCAACCTGCCCTTCGTGCGCTTGATGCGGGACATCGTCCGCTACAGCCTCTACAAGGAGGGAAATCGTGCCCAGTTGTTGAAAGATGACAGGGATCCTCGCCGTACCGAGTACCTGGCCAAGTTTGCTGACAAGGAGGGCCAGACCTACCTGCTGAGGTTCTGGCGCAAATATCGTGGCAAGAGTGCAGAAGAGCAGCTCGATACCTTCCTCGATGGTCTCAAACCCAGCGCGGTGCGTCTCGCCGCCGTGCATCGCTATCTGATGCCGGAAGCCTCCCAGGCCGACTTTGCCGCTTTCCTGGCCAAGCGCCTGCCGCGGGAGAAATTGACCGAGAAGCGCATCGAGCAGCTCTATACCAATTACGGCCCTGGCAAATATTCTCTGCCGGATCAAGGTTATATCGCACGGGTGCATCCACTTGAGCTGTGGTTGCTTGCCTATCTCAAGGAGTTTGACAAGGCCACCTTTACCGATGCGGTAACCGCCAGCCGTGACGAGCGTCAGGAGGTCTACAGCTGGCTGTTCAAGACCCGTCATCGCAGTGCCCGGGATAGCCGGATCCGCACCATGCTGGAGGTTGAGGCCTTCCTCGACATCCATCAGCGCTGGGCTCGCCTGGGCTACCCGTTCGATCACCTGGTTCCGTCCCTGGCGACCGCACTGGGCAGCTCGGGCGATCGTCCTGCAGCGTTGGCCGAGCTGATGGGGATCATCCAGAACGGCGGCATTCGTGCACCGACTTTGCGCATCGAGCACCTCTCCTTTGCCAAGGGGACCCCCTTCGCCACCGTCTTTGAGCCGGCGAACACCCAGGGGGAGCGGGTGATGCCTGCCGAGGTGGCCAACGCCTTGCGCAATGCACTCTCCAAGGTGGTGGAAGGGGGGACGGCGCGGCGTATCGCCGGGGCCTTCGCCTTGCAGGATGGTACTGTCCTGGCCCTGGGGGGCAAGACGGGGACCGGGGACAACCGGATCGAGACGGTTGGTCGCTACGGCAATGTGACCAGTTCACTGGCTCGCAACCGGACTGCGACTTTCGTCTTCTACATCGGGGATGATCACTTCGGCACGCTGACGGCCTATGTACCCGGCAGCCAGTCCGACAAGTTCCGCTTCACGTCGGCGCTGCCTGTACAGGTGCTCAAGGGGATGGCCCCCCTGCTGGTACCCTATCTGCAACCCGCTACTCACACCCAGTGCATGGCGGGCAGCTGAGCGGACATCGCATGAAAAAACGGGGCCATTTCGGCCCCGTTTGATTGTGTACTGCACGCCGCCATGAGGTGGACGTGAGTCATCACTTACAACAGATCTTCAATTTCACCGCGCAGGTACTGGTACATCTCGCGATAGGCTACCGGCGGCTTGTTCAGCTCCCGCTCCTTGTTGGCGGTGCGGATCAACTGGCGCAGCTTCTGGCGATCCAGCTCGTGGAACTGGGACATCAGCTCGTTAAGGGCGCTGTCGCCTTCGGTGATCAGCCGCTCACGCCACTGTTCGAGGCGGTGCAGGCGGGCGTTCACGGTGGAGTGACGCATCTTGATGATGGAGAGGGCCTCTTCGATGGGGGCGATATCGCGGCTACGCATCAGACGGCCGATGAACTGGAGATGGCGGCGGAAGGACTCATCCTTCTTCGGCTTGAGCTTGCGGCCCAGCTCGACCGCTTCGGCAAGCTCTTCATCCAGGGGGATCTTCTCCAGCTCGCTGTGACTCAGGGAGACGATCTCTTCCCCCATCTTCTGCAATGCCTCGGCATCACGCTTGAGTTGGCTCTTGCTAGGGCCCCAGTCTTCCCACTCGTTGTCGTCTTGATATTGACTCATCGGTCTCTGTATTCCTGTCATTCACGTTTGGCGGATATGTTACCAGCTTCTCCCGCTGGGCGCAGGGGTCTGATATGCTTAGCCCCTTTCCTTCCCTTCATACAGATGTGAGTTATGGACCAGCAAGATCAAATCCGCCAGGATCAATCCCATCTCGAGGCCGTGGTCGCCGAGGCCCTTGAGATAGCGAAAGGGCTGGGCGCCGGGCTTGCCGAAGTCTCCATCAGCAAACAGACCGGCCTCTCGGTGAACACCCGGGGCTGCGAGCTGGAAAGCATCGAATTCAACAAGGATGGCGCACTCGGCATCGCCGTCTATCGCGACGGTTGCAAGGGGTCCTCCTCCACCACGGATCTGACCAAGCCGGCCATTCGCGCCGCCGTGGAAGCGGCCATGGAGATCGCCCGCCACACCTCTCCCGATGACTGCGCCGGTCTTGCGGATGCGGATCTGCTGGCCTGGGATGCCCCGGACCTGCAACTGTGCCACCAAATCGAGCTGGATCCCCAGCGTGGCATCGCGCTGGCCATCGAGTGCGAGCGGCTGGCCTTGGGACGGGATGCCCGCATCAAGCACTCCGATGGAGCCAGTTTCTCCAGCCACCTGGGCGTCAAGGTTTATGGCAACAGCCACGGCTTCGTCAAAGGCTATGCTGCATCGCGCAACTCCCTGAGCTGCGTACTGATCGGCGAGCAGGATGGCGACATGCAGCGCGACTACGGCTACTCCTCCAGCCGCTCCCTGGACGGGCTGTGGAGCCCCCAGCGCATCGCTGACGAGGCGGTGGAGCGCACTGTTTCCCGCCTGGGGGCTCGCAAGATCAGCACCCGCCATGCGCCTGTGCTATTCCACCCCGATACCGCTGCCGGTCTGTGGGGCCATCTGGTGATGGCCATCAGTGGGGGGAACCTCTATCGCAAGTCGAGCTTCCTGCTGGACAAACTGGGCAAGCAGATCCTGCCCGAGTGGCTCACCATCCAGGAGTTCCCCCACTTGCCGGGAGGACTTGCCAGCACCCCGTTCGACGGGGAAGGGGTTCGCACCCGCGACATGGACATCATCCGCAACGGCGAGCTGATGAGCTGGCTGCTCACCTCCTACTCCGCCCGCAAACTGGGCCTGACCACCACGGGCCACGCTGGGGGCATCCATAACTGGCAGGTCTCCAATACCGGCCAGGACTTCCAGGGCATGCTCAAGGAGATGGGTACCGGGCTGCTGGTGACCGAGCTGATGGGGCAGGGGGTCAACATCGTCAATGGTGATTACTCCCGCGGCGCAGCCGGTTTCTGGGTTGAAAATGGCGAGATCCTCTATCCTGTGGAGGAGATCACCATTGCAGGCAATCTAGCCGACATGTTCAGCCATATCGTGGCGGTGGGCAGTGATGAGGATGAGCGTTCCAGCCTCAAGACCGGTTCCGTACTGGTCGAGCAGATGAAACTGGCGGGGCACTGATCCCCTCCGTCCGATCTGGACTATGGTGTCTAGTCCTGAGATAGGTCTACACATTTTCAGCTAGCTTTTAGCACTCAGAACCCCCGATGCGTCACATCAGGGGTTCTGTATTTCAATGCCTGATGCGGTTGCTCCAGGTTATAAGTATCCACTGCCTTTCGCACTTTTCCCCGCCTGCGCCAGCCTCTGCAGGCTTTGCAGCAGTGACTCTCTTTTCAAGATCTCAGTGCATTTTGGTGACAGTTATGAGTATCTGTCATCAAGCATTTGACCCCGTGTTGTTCATGCAATGACTGATACAACCCCGAACAATACTGCACCTGGTGGTCCGAATGATGAATAAGCTCTCCGTGGTCACGTTGTTGCTTCAGTGTTTTCTCGATCACCATCGACTCGGCATTCATCTCTTAGTTGCCACTATTTTGCGTGAGAAGGTGTGCGTCACCTAGCTCAGGTAGAGCGGCCCTGAGTGTCATAACGCGTCTGCGTCTGTTTATAGGTGAGCTTGCCTTCTTCAATCTGCTCGACCAGGGCCAGTTTAAAAATCAGAGTAATTGTGTTGTGTTCGTTTACGCCCTGTCCCATCGAGATCTCCATCTATTCGGAGGAGAAGATGCAAACCATATTCAGGCAGATGCGCCGATCAGACGTCGGCCAGCTGCAATGCCTGGCGGTAGTACTCGTTGGCCTTGTTGGTCAGGCGGCGCTTGTCCATCACCTGGCCGAGGGCGTGGTAGAGGGCGGCATCAGGCGCCTTCGCCACTTCCTGCTCCAGCAGCCGCTGGGCGTCGTCCAGCTGACCGGCCAGCAGGCAGACCCGGGCCAGCGCCGCTTCGGCGCCCGGTTGATCCTGGATCTTTCTGAGCAGGGTCAGCATGGGCTGGTAGTCGTCCAGTTTGAGCTTGGGCAGACGGGCGAACAGCTCGGGGGAGGGATCCTTGCGCAGGGCCTCCAGCCAGAGATCGGCGGCTTCGGCATCGGCCCCCAATCGGCGCAGGCGATCCCCGTAACTGGCCAGCAGCACGGGATCCTGGCGCTGTTTGCGGGGCAGACCCTGCCAGACCGTGCGCAGGGTGTCGAGGGAGCCGCTGGCGGCCTCCAGACGACCGCACCACGCCTGGTGCAGCAGGGTCTCTTCCTGCTGAGCGGTCAGCTTGCCCACCTTGCGCAGGGCAGGGGCGAGATCGATGAGGGCCGCCCAGTCTTCACGGGCCAGATACACCTGACGCAGCTGATCCAGCACCATGGGGTGGCGCGGGTTGAGGGCATAGATGGACTCGAGGCGACCGAGGGCGCTGTCGTACTGGCCCTGCTCAATCTGCAACTGGGTCTGGATCAGGGTCAGTGCCAGCTCTGCCTTGGGGTTCTCTTCCTGAGCTTTCTGCAGGTAGTGATCCCGGCGCACGTCATCGCCCCGGGCCTGGGCCACCCGGGCGGCGCTCAGGTAGTTGAGCAGCGGGGTGTCGCTGTTGTCTGCGCCCTTGATGAGGAGCTTCTCGGCCTGGTTGTAGTGCCCCTCGGCCATGGCCAGGGTGGCATTGACGGTTTGCAGGTTGGCCTTGCGGCGGCGGCGCGAGCCGAACCAGCCCTGGGTCTTGCGGCGCAGGCCGAACAGGCGGGCCAGCACCCATTCCACGATGAGCAGGGCACCGTAGAACAGCACCGCCAGGATCACCGCGCTGGTGACCGAGGATTCCACCGTGTAGTTGCCCAGCGAGATGAGCACATAGCCCTTGTTGCCGGAGGCTTCGGGACCGAAGATGAGGCCCGCCACCATCACGGCGACTATGACGATCAGACGAATCATGGTCTCCTCCTCAGTTGCCGGCCAGGATGCGTTGCAGGCGTTCGGTCAGCACCTGTTCCAGCATGGTCTGGGTCTTGAACTGATCCGGGTAGTCAAACTGGATCTGCTCGCCTTTGAGCTTGTCGAGCTCGGACTGCATGTACTGGGTGGCGCTGTTGTCGGCATCGAAATACTGGGTCAGCCAGCGCTGGGCCTTCTCCAGGCTGTCGACATAGAGGGACTGCTGTTCACGATAGACGGCGAGCTGGGCCTGCAGCAGCTTGGTCTTGAGGTTCTCCCGCAGGAAGATCTCCTGCTGCGGGGAGAGCAGGGCTTCCACGGCGCCATCGCGGCGACGAATGGTGATGAAGTTTTCGGTGAACTTGACCCAGTTCTTCTTCAGGTTGCTCTGCCACTCGTCCGGGTTGGTGCTGACGGTCTGGTCGGGCTCGCTCTTGGCTTCCGGCATGCTGACGGTGGAGAGGGGCAGCAGCTCGATCTGGTCCGAGAGGGCGGCCAGCTTCAGGGTCAACCCCTCGCGATCGACTCGCGGCATCCCCTTGAGCTTGGCGATGTCTTCCGCCAGCGCCTTGCGAATGGGCATCAGGCTGGGGTCGTTGAGTGCCTTGATGCGCTCGTCGGCGTTGCCGAGCAATGTGATGGCGGAGACGATGTCGTGTTCGAGCCACAGCTTGCGGCCCGCCATGCGCACCAGGTATTCGGATTCGGCCAGCATCCAGTCATTGGGGCGCTTGTCGTCCAGATCCAGCACCTTGGTCTGCAAGGCGTCCAGCGCCTCCTGCAACTGCTGCTGGCTCTTGCCGAGGGCACCGATCTGTTCGGCATCCTTGCTGCTGCCCTGATCAATCCTGGTCATGGCGTCGGCCAGTTGCTGCTTGAGGGCTACCAGTTCGGCCTGCTGGGCAACGGCGTTCTGGTGTCCGTGCACATAGAGACCACCGGCCAGCCCCAGGGCCAGCAGGATGGCGATGCCGCCAAGCACGGTGCCAGAGCTGCCCTTCTTGCTCCCTGTTGTTCCGGGAGCGGGCTTGTTGTTGTCGGCCACGGTGGCCGCGGCACTCGGCTGGACTTCTTGCTGTTCAGTCATTCCATCTTCCTCAGTTCCAGGGCGGCCACCAGAGCCTGGTTGGATGCACCTTGGGCAATCACGATACGGGTAAAACCAGCCCCTTCTGCCATCTCGGCCACCCGGGGACTGGGCACCACCAGCAGGCGGTCATAAAGCCAGGGGTGCTGCGGGCCGGGCACCAGGGCCAGCAACCGCTGCAACAATTCGCCACTGGTGATGAGCAGGCTGTCGAGCCCGGCTGCCTGCCAGTGGCGGGTCAATGCGTCCCCGTCAAGATCGGGGTAGTGGCGCTCATAGGTGGCACAATAGTGCACCAGTGCGCCCCGTGAGGCCAGCGTCCGGGCGATGAGATCCCGCCCGTCGTTGCCGCGCAGGATCAGCACCCGGCGGCCACTCACCCCTTGCAGCGCCGGCAGGGCCAGCAGCCCTTCACTGCGGGGATCGGCCGGGCACAGGGCCTGGATGCCCGCCTCGGCGAAGGCATCCGCACTCGCCTGGCCGACTGCAAAGTAATCAATATGTGGCCAGGTCTGACCAGTTTGCAACAGAAAATGATGTGCAAAATGAACGGCATGCATGCTGACGGCGATAACGAGGTCCGCCTCTCGCAGCATGTCACCCAGGTGAGGGAGGTCGCATCCTGGCCGGGTTTCCAGCAACGGACAGCAGAGCGGTGCATGACCCAGCTGGTGCAGCATCTGCACCAGCTGGTTGGCCTGGGCGGCCGGGCGCACCACCAGGGGGACCATCAGGCGGCGCTCCAGGCAGATGACCGTGAACCTGGCTGTGCTGCACTCATGCCCGGTAGACCTCGGCCAGGATAACGTCGGCGCCGGCGGCCAGCAGGCGCTGGGCCAGGGTGTGGCCCAGCGCCTCGCCCTCTGCCAGGGGGCCGCGGATCTCATCGCGAATGACGTGGCTGCCATCCGGGCTGCCCACCAGGCCGCGCAGCCATACCTCTTCTCCCTGTACCAGGGCATAGGCCCCGATGGGCACCTGACAGCCACCTTGCAGGGCGCGGTTCATGGCGCGCTCGGTCAGCACCCGGATGCGGGTCTCGGGGTGTTCGAGCGGCGCCAGCAGGGCGTGCAGCTCAACATCATCCAGGCGGCATTCGATGCCGACCGCCCCCTGGCCGTTGGCGGGCAGGCTCTGCTCGGGTTCGATGAAGGCGGCGATGCGATGGGCCATCTCCAGTCGTTTCAGGCCGGCGGCGGCCAGGATGATGGCGTCATATTCACCGGCATCCAGCTTGGCGAGGCGGGTGTTGACGTTGCCCCTCAGGTCGCGGATCACGAGATCAGGGCGGGCAGCGCGCAGCTGGCACTGACGGCGCAGGCTGGAGGTGCCGACCACGGCCCCTTGAGGCAGCTCGTCTATCTGGTTGAAATGGTTGGAAACAAAGGCATCACGTGGGTCTTCGCGCTCACAGATGGTGTGCAGGCCGAGCCCGTCGGGGAACTCCACAGGTACGTCTTTCATGGAGTGGACAGCGATGTCGGCACGCCCTTCCAGCATGGCAGTCTCCAGCTCCTTGACGAACAACCCCTTGCCGCCGACCTTGGCGAGGGGGGTGTCGAGGATCTTGTCACCCTGGGTGCTCATGGGCACCAGTTCGACCTGCAGATCCGGATGGAGTGCCTCCAGCCGATCTTTCACAAAATTGGCCTGCCACAGGGCCAGTGGGCTCTTTCGAGTGGCAATTTTCAGGGTTCGGGCTGCCATATCAATCAGTTGTTTCATCTTTTGAGAGGAAAACGATCTTACCACCCTTTGCAGGGGCTTTCATGGCGCAGCCCGCAAAAGCGGGGCCAAGCTCAAAAACGGGGGCTGAAAATTATTTTCATTCAGCCAATAATTGATTTTAAGCCATTGAAAATAAGCAGCTTTATTGCTTTCCGTTGATACCGTTACGGACGGGGTCAGAAATAATCCGGTGATTGTGTGCGGGCTTGTTTACCACTGCTGTTTGCATTGTTAACATGATCACACTTTTTTGACGTCTCCCCGTTTTGGTGCGTCATTTCTCTTCCCCATAGGTAGGGCATTGCTGGTTAAACTCGACACGCTGGTGGCGCGCTACGACGAACTCAATCGTCTCAAGACGCAACGAGCGCTGGATCTCATGAGTCGCTACGGGCAGCAGGTTTTCCACTTGCTGCCTGTCATGCTGCACTTCAATCACCCCCTGTTGCCCGGTTATGTGGCAGGGGATGTGCCTCATGGTATCTGGAGTTTTGTCGCCAACGAGGCCCAGCAGGCCTTCATCCAGGATCTCTGCCAGAACGCCAACTGCCAGGGCGGTCTCAGTACCCACGACAAGTCCATCCAGGGCCTCTACTCTATGGGGAGCACCTCCTCCATCGGTCAGTGCTGCCACTCGGATCTCGACATCTGGGTCTGTCATGTGGCTGGTCTGTCGAGCGAGCGCCTCGCCCTGCTGGAACAGAAGTGCCAGCACCTCTCCATGTGGGCCGAGCAGCGGGGGGTCGATCTCAACTTCTTCCTGATCCCCGAAGACAAGTTCCGTCAGCGCAACGATGCCCAGATGCAGGGGGAGAGCTGCGGCAGCGCCCAGCACCTGCTGCTGCTTGACGAGTTCTACCGCAGTGCCATGCACATCGCCGGCAAGCGGCTGCTCTGGTATCTGGTGCCGGCCGAATATGACGATCACTACGACGACTACGTCAATGGCCTGTTTGCCCACGGCAAGTTGAGCCAGGATGACTGGCTCGATCTGGGGGGCTTTGATCGCATTCCTGCCGAGGAGTATTTCGGCTCCGCCCTGTGGCAGCTCTACAAGGGGATCGACTCCCCCTACAAGGCGGTGCTCAAGTCGGTGCTGATGGAGGCCTACTCCCACGAGTATCCCAACACCCGGCTGCTGTCGGTGACCAGTCGCGACTGGTTCCAGCACAACGAGGGGATGCACTACCGCCTCGACAACTACTGCCTGATGCTGGACAAGGTGACCAACTACCTCAAGTCCATCGGCGACATGCAGCGCCTCGATCTGGTGCGTCGCTGCTTCTATCTGAAGGTGTGCGACGGGCTGAGCCATCCCAAGGAAGATCACTCCCCGGACTGGCGCCGGGAGCAGATGGCCCAGCTGGTGGCCTACTGGGGCTGGAGTCCGGAGCGACTTTACCACCTTGATCACCGCCAGGAGTGGAAGGTCGAGGACGTCAAGGTGGCCTACGCCGAGTTGTTGGAGGCCCTGATGCAGAGCTACCGCAATCTCATCCAGTTCGCCCGGCGCAACAACATCAGCGAGTCCATCAACCCGGAAGACATCGGCATCCTGTCGCGCAAGCTCTATGCCGCATTCGAGAGCCTGCCGGGCAAGGTGCAGCGCATCAACCTCAAGATTGCACCGGATCTCGGCGAGCCGGATCTCAGCCTGGTACAGGTGCCCCACGGCCGCCTGAATCGCGCCGGCTGGTATCTCTACAAGCATTCCCTCGAACCCGCCGACATCATCGGCCGGGCGCCGCTCGAATATAACGGCTACATAAGCAAGCTGGTGGCCTGGGCCTATTTCAACGGCCTGCTGACGCCCCAGTCCCGGGTGCACCTGTTCAACCAGGGCTCGGATCTGCACATCGACAACCTGCATCAGTTTTGTCGCGATCTCTCCGGGACCTTCCCGGTCAAGTATCCCCGTGCGACCAACCTGGCCCTGAGCCGGCCGTGCGAGATCCGCCAGCTCTCCATCTTCCTGAACCTGGAGACGGACCCGTCCAGCCACTGGGTGGGGCAGGTGATCGAGTTCGATGCCAACGCCGCCGATGTCTTCTCGTTCGGTCGCAACCAGGAGTGTCTGGTGGGATCCGTGGATCTCGTCTATCGCAACTCCTGGAGCGAGATCCGCACCCTGCACTTCGAGGGAGAGGAAGCCGTGGTGGACGCCCTCACCACCATCCTCGGCAAGATGCACCAGGACGCCGCGGCCCCCGAGATGATCGAGGTGTTCTGCTACAGCCAGCACTTCCGCTCCCTGGTGCGCACCCGCTTCCAGCAGCTTGTGGCTGAATGCATCGAGCTGCGTCTGGCCCGGGACAAGCAGCAGCTGGTCAAGACGCTGGCGCTCGGCAAGGAGAAGTACGGCATCTTCTTCGAGCGGCGCGGGGTGTCGGTCAAGAAGCTGGAAAACGCCATCGACTTCTACCGTCACATCTCCCACAACAAGCTGGATCACCTGCCGCTGCGCCTCGACAAGACTCACAGCCAGCACCTGCCCGGCATCGTCGACGCCTACGCCAGCGAAGGGTTGGTGCAGTTCTTCTTCGATACCCGGGATGCAGGCACCAACATCTATATCCTGGACGAGGCGAACCGGGTGGAGATCTACCAGCACTTCGCCGGCAACAAGGACGAACTGGTACAGGGGGTGAACCGGTTCTACACCTCGGGTCACGAGCGATTCAGCAATGCGGGTCAGTTCAGCAACTTCAACCTTCCCCAGTACTACGAAATCGTGCAGGTGGGTGACAAACTCGATGTGATCCCCTACCGCAGCCAGAGCCCGCAGCGGGACAATCCGGGGGCGGCCCGGGAAGTGGGATGATGTGCTGAGAACATCGCCGGGAAGATAGCAAACGGCCTGCTGATGCAGGCCGTTGTCGTATTTGGGGGGCTGTCAGGCGCTTAGGCGGGCCAGCAACCAGCTGCGAATGTCGCCCAGCTGGGGGCGGCAGATCTCGTGGCGCATGGGGTATTCGTGCCACTCGGGGCTGAGTCCCACCGCTTCCAGCCGGTTCTTGGCGTCCCAGCCCATGGAGAGGTTCACCACGTCGTCATAGATGCCGTGCATGTAGCAGATGGGCAGGGCGCGGGCCGCCTCGCTCATTTCGCCGGGCAGGGCATCGGGTACCGCCAGATAGGTGGACATGCAGAGCAGGCCTGCCAGTGGCACCGGATGGCGCAGGGCGGTGAAGGAGGCGATGACGCCCCCCTGGGAAAAGCCGGCCAGCACGATGCGCTCGGGGGCGAAACCCTCGGCCACCAACTGTTCGATCAGCGAAGCGATACGGGCCGCTGACTCCCTGACATGGGACTCCACGGCGCGATCCGCCGGATCCTCGAAGCTCTTGATGTCGTACCAGCCGCGCATCCGGTAGCCCATGTTGATGGTGATGGGGCGCTCGGGCGCATCCGGCAGCAGATGGCGGACGGGCAGGTCGGCGGGCAGGGCCAGCGCCTCCACCAGGGGGGCGAGGCCGGCGCCGGAGTCCCCCAGCCCGTGCAGCCAGATCACCGCATGGCGGGCACCTTCGGGATGCAGATCCGTCATGAGAAGACCACGGGCTCGCCGGCCTGGGTGGTGCAGGCCCGGGTCAGCAGGGCCTTGAGCTCGTCGCCGAAGCGGTTGTCGATCCAGCTGTCACCGCGCAGCTCGAAGTGGAAGCCGTTCTCCCGGGTGGCGACCCAGATCTGGTGCAGGGGCTCCTGCTTGTTGATGATGACCTTGGTCTTGTTCTCGAAGCTCAGGGTCAGCACCCCGCCGGCGCGTTCGCAGTCGATATCCGGATACCCCTCGTCGATGGTGTCTTCCACATACTGGAAAAAGGCGTCGGTCAGGGCGTGATACTCGTGATCCTTCATCGGTTTATCCTGTTGCTTTTAACAATGTGAGTGCGATTATAGAGGGCCAAAAATTTTTTCGCAGCGAACCATTATGATTACCCAGTTCACCAAGTGCCTGTTTGCCGCGTCGCTGTCGCTCGGGTTGGCCGCCTGTGGCCTGACGGGGCCGCTCTACATGCCGCCGGCCGAACAGCCCGCACCTGCAGAGCAGACACCGCCCAAGACAGAGAGTACACCGCAAGCCGCCTCGCCTGCGACCGCTACACCGGCCTCAGAGGCCGCGCCGCAATAATCTAGGAAGGAACCGCCCCCTTGGATCACTTTAACTACGACGCAGACGGTCAGCTTCAGGCCGAACAGCTTCCCCTGCAACAGCTTGCCGACCAGTACGGCACTCCGCTCTATGTCTACTCCCGCGCCACCCTGGAACGCCACTGGCATGCCTTCGACCAGGCGGCTGGCGACATTCCCCACCTGATCTGCTACGCGGTCAAGGCCAACTCCAACCTGGCCCTGCTCAATCTGCTGGCACGCCTCGGTTCGGGCTTTGACATCGTCTCCGGCGGCGAGCTGTCCCGGGTGCTGGCGGCGGGCGGTGATCCGGCCAAGGTGGTCTTCTCCGGCGTCGCCAAGAGCGAAGCCGAGATGCGCCTTGCGCTGGAAAAAGAGATCCTCTGCTTCAACCTGGAGTCCGAAGCCGAGCTGGAGCGCCTCAACCGGGTCGCAGGCAGCATGGGCAAGAAGGCGCGGGTCTCGGTGCGGGTCAACCCGGACATCGACGCAGGCACGCACCCCTATATCTCCACCGGCCTCAAGCAGAACAAGTTCGGCATCCCCATCGAACAGGCGCCCGCCATCTACCGCAAGGCAGCGGCCATGGCCCACATCGAGATCAAGGGGGTGGATTGCCACATCGGCTCGCAACTCACTGAATTGAATCCCTTTATGGAGGCGGCGGACAAGCTGCTCAAGCTCATCGACGAGCTGGCGGCGGAAGGCATCCACATCCATCACCTGGACGTGGGCGGCGGTCTGGGGGTCAACTACGGCGCCGAGCAGCCGCCGCACCCCACCGAGTATGCCGAGGCGCTCAAGCAGAAGCTGGCGGGCCGGGATCTGACCCTCTTGTTCGAACCGGGCCGCGCCATCGTCGCCAACGCCGGTGTGCTGCTGACCCGGGTCGAGTTCCTCAAACCCGGCGAGACCCGCAACTTCGCCCTGATCGACGCCGGCATGAACGATCTGCTGCGCCCCTCCCTCTACGGCGCCTGGATGAACATCATCGAGGTGGACAGCCGGGCGACCCACGAGAAGGCACTCTATGACGTGGTGGGCCCGGTGTGCGAGACCGGCGACTTCCTCGGCAAGGAGCGTACCCTGGCGATTGCCGAGGGCTCCCTGCTGGCGGTGCGTTCCGCTGGCGCCTACGGCTTTACCATGTCCTCCAACTACAACACCCGACCCCGTGCGGCCGAGGTGCTGGTGGACGGTGACCAGGCGCACCTCATCCGTGAGCGGGAGCAGTTGGCGGATCTCTGGCGTGGCGAGCACCTGCTGCCGTGATGGATGGATTTTCAGCGTTCCTCCATGTGAGAGCGTGATTAACGGTGAGACAGGAACGCGCGATGTTGATTGAGTTTTCCAAAATGCACGGCCTCGGTAACGACTTCATGGTGGTGGATGGCGTCACCCAGAAGGTGTTCTTCAGCAACGACATCATCAAGAAGCTGGCGGATCGTCACTTCGGTATCGGCTTCGACCAGCTGTTGCTGGTGGAGCCGCCCTATGACCCCGAGCTCGACTTCCACTACCGCATCTTCAATGCCGACGGCAGCGAGGTGGAACAGTGCGGCAACGGGGCCCGTTGCTTCGCCCGTTTCGTGCGTCTCAAGGGGCTGGTCAACCGGGATCGCATCGCGGTCAGTACCGCCCGGGGCCGCATCACCCTGCAGCTAGAAGGGGAGAATCAGGTCACGGTCAACATGGGGGTGCCCCAGTTCGAGCCGGGCAAGATCCCGTTCCGTGCCCAGAAGGCGGAGAAGACGTATCTGCTGCGGGCCCAGGATCACACCGTGATGTGCGGTGCCGTCTCCATGGGCAACCCTCACTGCGTCATCGAGGTGCCCTCGGTGGCCGATGCGCCGGTGGAGACCCTGGGACCCATCATGGAGCGCCACGAGCGCTTCCCCGAGCGTGTCAACGTCGGCTTCATGGAGATGGTCAACGCCAGCGAGATCAAGCTGCGGGTCTTCGAGCGCGGGGTGGGGGAGACCCTGGCCTGCGGGACCGGGGCCTGTGCGGCCGTGGTGATAGGCATCAGCCAGGGCAAGCTCAAGGAGCGGGTCACCGTCACCCTGCCGGGTGGCAAGCTGACCATCGCCTGGAAGGGACCGGGTCAGCCCGTCTACATGACGGGGCCGGCCCAGCACGTCTTTGACGGCCAGATAGAGTTGTAGACAAGGAGCGGGTGATCCCGCTCCATCAACGGATCATATCGGGGCCCTTGGCCCCTTTTTCGGATGGATCAACCAAGTTATGAGCGAACT
Organism: Aeromonas sp. MaB10011B; assembly: GCF_017939325.1. NCBI lineage: Bacteria > Pseudomonadati > Pseudomonadota > Gammaproteobacteria > Aeromonadales > Aeromonadaceae > Aeromonas > Aeromonas sp. MaB10011B. The sequence continues at coordinate 17,198 of NZ_JAGKRK010000072.1, forward strand.
CAAACGGCAGGAATCACTGGTGGATGAAGCCACAGTGCTGGAGTACCTGGCCCGTTATCCCGAGTTTTTCCTGCGTCACGGGGCCATGCTGGACAAGATCCGCATTCCCCATGGGCAAAAGGGCACCATCTCCCTGGTGGAGCGCCAGCTGGACAGACAGCGGGAGCGCATCGAGCAGCTGGAGCAGGAGATCACCGAACTGATGGGGGTCGCCAGCGAGAACGAGCGGATCTTCCGGGTTTACGCGGATCTCTACGGGGAGATCTACGGCTGCCAGACCTTGTTCGAGCTGAGCGCCGTGATGGGCAAGGCCTTCGTCCAGCGGCTGCGACTCACCGGCCTGCGGCTCTGGCTCAATCCCAGGCATTTCCAGCTGAGCGGCCCCGAGCAGCGTTTCCTGGCGCAGGGCAAACAGCTCGAACAACTGCTGGGGCAGCGCCTGCCCGGCACGGACTACTATTTCGGCCGCCTCAACCAGAGCGAGAAGCAGGTGCTGTTTGGCAATGATGTGCTGGTCAACTCGGTGGCCCTGATGCGGCTCGGGGAGCTCGGCGTGCTGGCCTTCGCGAGCTCGGATCCCAGCCACTTCACCCCCCACAACGACACCCTGCTGCTGGGTCAGCTGGGGCGTCTGTTGCAGCTGCGTCTGCCCGAGCTGGCCCGTGGCTAAGGCAACGACCCGATCCCCTGCCAGGACGCCCCCTGCCGCCGACCCCCTACCGGTCGCACTGGCGGGGGAGCTGGACGCCTTTATCGAATACCTGCGGGTCGAGCGCCAGCTCAGCCCCCACACCCGCAGCAACTATCAGGCCCACCTGGAAGCCATGACCGCCGAGCTGGTGAAGCTCGGGGTCGACGACTGGGCCCGGCTCGAGGCGAGCCAGGTGCGCAGTCTGGTGACCCGCATGCACAAGGGGGGGCTGGCGCCCCGTTCCCTTGCCACCAAGGTGTCGGCCCTGCGCAGCTTCTGCGACTGGCAGGTGCGCCAGGGGCGGCTCACCGCCAACCCGGCGCGTGGCATCGTCACCCCCAAGCAGGGGCGGCCCCTGCCCAAGAACCTGGACGTGGACGAGATGTACCAGCTGCTCAACATCACCGACGAGCAGGATCCGCTGGCGGTGCGGGATCGCGCCATCATGGAGCTGATGTACTCCTCCGGCCTGCGCCTTGCCGAGCTGGTGGGGCTCAACCTCGCGGACGTGAAGCTCGAGGAGCGCCAGCTCAGGGTGATCGGCAAGGGCTCGCGGGAGCGGGTGCTGCCCATCGGGCGGATGGCGGTGGAGTGGTTGCACAAGTGGCTCAAGGTACGCCCCCTGCTGGCCGGTGACGAGGGGGAGGCATTGTTCGTCTCCAAGCGCAGGCAGCGGCTCTCGGCCCGCTCGGTACAGGAGCGGCTCGACGGCTGGGGCAACAAGCAGGCGCTCAATGCCCACGTGCATCCCCACAAGCTGCGCCACAGCTTCGCCACCCACATGCTGGAATCCTCCGGCGATCTGCGGGCGGTGCAGGAGCTGCTGGGGCATGCGGATCTCTCCACCACCCAGATCTATACCCACCTCGACTTCCAGCATCTGGCCAAGGTATATGACAGTGCCCACCCGCGGGCGAAGCGGGATCCGGAAACGCCGGAGGATGAGTGATGTGGTGTGTGATCTGCGGAGATGACAATCTCCACGTCGCCCGGGTCAGGCGGGAGCTCGCAACGCCAGAGGATGAGGAGTAAAGAGGAACAGCCATGCAGTTTTACCGTCGCTGGCAGCCGGTGGCCGCCATCTCGTTCGATCTGGACGACACCCTCTATGACAACGGCCCCGCCATCGCGCGGGCGGAACAGTGGATGCTGGACCACCTGCGCAGCGAATACCTGGCTACCGCCATGCTGGACAAGCCGCGCTGGCTCGCGCTCAAGCGCCAGTTGCTGCTGGACCACCCGGCGCTTAGCCACGACGTCAGCCTGGCGCGCCAGCGGGGCATTCGCGAGGCTCTGGTGCAGGGGGGCATGGAGCCCGGGCTGGCGGAGCAGCAGGCCAGGGCGGTGTTCACCGGCTTCATGGCCGAGCGCTCGAAGATAGAGGTGAGCGAGGCGACTCACGCCCTGTTGGCTCGTCTGGCGGCGCGCTACCCGCTGGCGGTGATCACCAACGGCAACCTGGATCTGGAGCAGGCGGGTCTGGCTGGCTACTTCACCCTGGTCTGCAAGGCGGGAGCGGGAGCCAGAATGAAACCGGCACCCGACATGTTCGTGCAGGTGCAAGAGGCCCTGGGGCTGGCCCCCGGCCGCATCCTTCATGTGGGGGATCACCCGGTGACCGACGTGCTGGGGGCCAGGCTGCACGGCTTTCGGGCCGCCTGGCTCAACGAGAGCGGTCAGTCCTGGCAGTCGCTGTCGCTGCTGCCGGATGTGGAGCTGGGGCAGTTGCAGGATCTGGCCACCCTGCTGCTCTGAGCTGGGGATGAGGGACAGATTCCGTGATCTATATCTGACAATAACAACAAGGGAGCAAGGGCGTGAAGGGAATGAAGGGTGTCATCTGGCTGGCGATCCCCGTGGTGCTGGCGGGATGCGATCTGGTGCAAGACCGTTACCGGATGGAGTTCAGGGACGGATCCTGGCGGGAGATCGCCATCTCCCCGTTTTCCAACGAGGCGCGCTGGCGCGAGGGGTGTGCCACCGGCGAGATCCAGGTGGACATGACCCTGCCCCTGAAACGGGGCAAGGTGGTGAATGGCCGGGAGCAACTGCTCATCGGCGGCGAGCTGTTCGAGCTGGAGGATGCCCGTCTCTATCGCGGCAACGGCATGGTGCTCGGGCAGGCCCCGGACCATATCCAGCGGGGCCTCAAGGGGCTGGATGTCTGCCGAACCCTGCGCCCTGATCGCGGGGCCCTGCCCAAGCTCAAGGGCAAGGGATTTGGCGACTAGCGCTTCTGCTGCTTGAACGGGCAGGAGGCGTCGCCGAAAGCAGTGGGCAGCTTGATGGCGTGGGGGGGTCACAGGCCCGCCACGTCGGATGCCTCTGGGCAGCCCCCGATGCACGGGGCCCTGCCCAGGCTCAAGGGCAAGGGGTCGGCGACTAGCCGACCTGCTGCCTGAATCGGCGGCAGGCGTCGCCAAAGGCGGTGAAGAGCTTGATGGAGTGGGGGTTCTCGCTGGCCTTCCACTCCGGGTGCCACTGCACCGCCAGCAGGAAGGGGGAGAGGGCGGGAGCGTGGATCGCCTCGATCAGCCCGTCTTCGGCATGGGCCAGGGGGGCCAGCCCCTTGGCCAGCGTCTTGATCCCCTGCCCGTGGAGGGAGTTGACCGGAATCGACGGCTGCCCCATCAGTTCGGCCAGCCAGGTGCCGGGCACCAGCTCGACCTGATGGCTCTCGCCATACTGCTCGTCCACCGGGTCATCCGCATCCTCCCGATGATCGTCATAACCCGGCTCGCAATAGACCTTCTGGTGAATGTCCCCCCCCAGGGCCACGTTGATCTCCTGCATGCCGCGGCAGATCCCGAGGATCGGCAGGCCACGGTCGAGGGCGGCGCGCACCAGGGGAATATCGAACAGATCCCTGTCCCTGTCCTGGGGCTTCTCCGGGGTGAGGTTCTCCTGGCCATAGAGGGCAGGATCGATGTTGGATCCGGCACCGCTCAGATAGACCCCGTCGGCGAGGTCCAGATACTGCTCCAGATCCTCGGTGCCACAGCAGGTGGGCACCAGCAGCGGCACGCAGCCGCTGATCTCCACCAGAGGCTTGATGTATTTGTGGGTCATGACCTGGTAGGCGTGGCCACTGCGGGTCTGGGCCCCCATGGTCATCAGCACGACGGGTTTGTTATGGGAACTGGGGTTGGGCATAGGTCACCTTGGCTATCCTTGGCGGTCTCATCCTGCGCCTTGGGAAGGCCCTTGCCGCCTCGGCTCGCAAGGGCATGCCTCAAGGCATGGTCGTGGGATCAGGGTCGCGCCAGCGTGCCAGAATCGTCGGTCAGCCTTGGCAACGACAGCCTGGATCCTGTCTCCAGTCTGCCAAGGCCGTTCAATATGTCAAACAAAATGATGCAATTATGTTAACCATTGATGTCGAGATACGGCTGCGAGTCCCATTTAAAGGGACTTGAGGGGGGGGGGCTGGTGCGGTGAGAAATTTCATGGTGGATATATTAAACATCTGGCCGGGCGGCCGGATAGCAGAAGGGGCCCACAGGGCCCCTTGTCGACTCAGGCGTTCAGGATGAAACGTTCGATCACCTGGGCGACCCCGTCTTCATCGTTGCGCCCCGTGGTGTGCTGTGCCAGCGCCTTGATCTCGTCGGTGGCGTTGCCCATGGCGACCCCGAGTCCGGCGTAGGCGATCATGTGGTGATCGTTGCCCGCATCCCCCACCGCGATCACCTGGGAGGCATCCAGCCCCAGGTGCTCGGCCAGGGCGGCGACGCCGGTGCCCTTGTTGCTGCGCTTGTTCATGAACTCGAGGAAGTAGGGGGCGCTGCGCACCACGGTATAGCGCTCGTGGAGTTCGACGGGCAGCTGGGCGATGGCACGGGAGAGCAGGGGCTCTGGGTCAATCATCATCACCTTCATGATCTGCTCGTCGTCGGGCAGGGTGGCGAAGTTCACCAGGTTGATGGGTTGACCGATGAGGCGGGATTCGTGCTCGGTGTAGGGGCTGATCCTGGGGCTGATGAGCCCCTGGCGGACGGAGAAGCCGTGGATGTTCACCCCCAGCTCACAGGCCAGGTGGGCGATGGCACGGGCATCGCTGCCGGTCAGCAACTGGCTACGGATGATGCGTTGCTCGGACACCTGCTGCACCAGGGCGCCGTTGTAGCAGATGACGTAGTCATCCTGGCCGGTGAGGCCCAGCTCGGTCAGGGCGGCGGTCATGCCTTCCAGCGGGCGGCCGGAGGCCAGCACCACGGTCACGCCCCTGGCGCGGGCTGCCGCGATGGCGGCCTGGGTGCGGGGGGAGATTCGGCCCTCTGGGGTCAGCAGGGTGCCATCCATATCCAATGCGATCAGCTTGTACATCTTCTCACTACCTGAGTCTGGCCGGCCCGCCCGATGGGGCCATGGGGAGGCCGAGTGTAGCGAAAATCGCCGCCGGGATCACGCCGCCTGCCGAAGCGGGGGCACGTTGCCCCTCAGCGCTGGCCCTGGTAGGGGGTCAGTTGCAGCTGATCTTCCCGGATGGCGAAGTGGATGGGGCCGTGCTCGATGTCGACCCTGTTGTGGTGATGGGCCATCTCCACCTCGACGCCGGGGAAGAGGCGCTGGGTGGCGATGATGTCCATGTTGGCCATGAGCGCCTGCAGCTCCCGCTGCGCCTCGGCGAGCTGCTCGTCCAGGCTCTTGCTCTCGTCGAACTGGCGGGTGCGCAGCGCCTTGATCTTCTGCAGGGTCTCGGGATTGCGCTTGTCACGGGGCAGTTGCAGCAGCCGCAGGATGAGATCCTGCAGCTTGTCTATCTGCTCGGCGCAGGTCTGTTTGCGCTGGCGCAGCGCCAGCTCCTGTTCCTTCTGGCTGAAATAGCCACCGAGGATCTGCAACCGGGTCCGATTGGCCGCCGAGGCTCCGAGCACCGGTGCCATGATGAGCCGGTTGGCGATGTTGATGCCGCCGATGAGGTGCCCCTTGCGCATGGCGCTGTCCCCCACCTTGAGATCCTGGCCGCTGCGGCAATAGCAGTGACTGAGCTGGCTCAGGATATGGATGTCGCCATCGGCCTCCAGCCTGGCGTACTGGGCATAGCTGGCGTGGATCTCCCCCCCGGCGTTGAGGTGGCAGAGGTATTCGTCGTCCGCCAGCTTGCGCCCTATGATGCCGTTGCGCACCGTGATGGTGCCGCCGGATTCGATGTAGCCGCCCTCGACGAAGCCGCCGATCACCACGTCCCCGCTGGTCTTGACGCGCATGCCGGGCATGACGTCCCCGGTGACCAGCAGCGATCCCTCGAACTCGACGTGGCCGTGGCGGATGTCGACCTGCTTGACGTTGAGTACCTCGTCGACCCGCATCCCGGCACGCTCCTGACAGGGGAGCCCCGGGCGGGTCGCCAGCAGCAGGTCCGGATCCTCGGGGGAGAGGCAGGTGCCATCACCCGGCGTCATGGCGCTCTCCTTGCCGTGGCGGGCGGTCAGGGTCTGGCCCGTCACGGTGAAGCCGTCGATGCCCTGGGTGGCGGGGTGCCTGCGCATCAGCAACGCCCCCGCCTTGACGGTGAGCAGGGTACCGAGGTCGCGCATGTCCACCTTGCCGTGATCCCGCTCCTGGGGTTTTAGGATCCGCTCGGCTGCGGTCTCCACCAGCCGCTCCAGGCGGGTATCCAGGCCGTGCCTGGCGGCCTTGCCGAGGGCGATGACGGGATTGAGCTGGACACCGGGTGCCGCCTCACCCGCTGCCTGGATGGCGGCGGCAAGCAGCCGCTCGCTCACCCCCTGCTTGACCGTGCTGGCCGCCAGGGCCTCCTGCAACTGGGCCAGGGTCAGGGGCTGGCCACCCCAGTCCGCGGTGATCTGCGCCCTGGCGCTCATCTGGTCCTTGTCCACCTGGATGAGCAGCCTGGCATCCTGGCGCCGGGCAATGGGGACTGGCGGATGCGCGGGGGCATCCGGCTCTGCGATGAGGGCGTTGAGCAGGGTGACGGCTTCGCGGATCCCATCGCCGAGGGGTTCGTAGCGCCGACAGTTGGAGAGTCGCAGCAGGGCCAGGACGTCGCTTTCCTGGATGGGCTCGGTGAGGCCCGGGGTGATGCGCAGGCAGACATAGCTCATGTCGGCCGACAGCTGAAACCACGCTTTGCTTAACACCGGGCCCTCCTTCGTTGTCCCTGTCCGGTTTGCCCCATGCCGGGGCCTCTCCTTGCCGGCATCCAATGCCGCCGGGGCGGATCCAACGCGCAGTATTCGGGTATTTTTCCTTCCGGGTCAACGATCTGAATGCAAATGGGTGAGCCGGGTTGAGGAAAAATCGGCTGACGGGAGAGGGGCAGAGCCGGCCATGCCATGGGCTCCATTGCAGTATTTTAGCGCAATATGCTGACGTTTTATGCTTTCGCTATCCAGAGTGTCCATCACGTTGAAGGTGGCGATGCAAATCACCTTGCCAGGCAGGAAGAGAAGGATTTTAATCTGTCGCCGCCCCAGGGCGAGGACCCTGGTCGCCACCGATCAGCCCCTTTTTCTGTCCAACCGAACGAGCCCCATGACCGCCCAAGGCCACCTGCTATTTTCCGTCACCTGCGTCCTGCTTGCCCACAAGGTCGAACTGACTCCGGCCCTGGCCGATGCCAGCCTGTGGCACATCGTCCCCATGGCCCTGGCGAGCGCCCTGCTGCCGGATCTCGATCACCCCCGTTCCCTGCTCGGGCGGCAACTGCCCTGGATCTCGGGGCCGCTCTCCCGGCTGTTCGGCCATCGCGGTTTCACCCACAGCCTGCTGGCGGTGGGGATGGGGGTCTGGGGGCTGGCCCAGGTGGAAGCCCCCTGGTTGCTGTCGGGGGCGGTGAAGGATGCCCTCATCGTGGGCTATCTCAGCCATCTACTGGGGGACTGGCTCACCCCCATGGGCATTCCCCTGCTCTGGCCCTGGCGTCGGCGCTTTCGCCTGCCCGGCCTGCCCCTCAAGAGCGGCGGGGGTTACGAGAGGGCCTTCTGCCTGCTGACCCTGGCGCTCGCCGGGTACTGGGTCCATGGTGGCGCAGGTTTGGCTCACTTCTAGCCCCGGGCGCCCTCCTGGCATGTGGCCGTTCGGGTCAGGGTGAGGTAATCGGCGAGCACCGGCAGCCCCAGCAGGTGGCGGCGCAGCATGTCGAGGGCGGCGAAGGCGAGGATCCGGCGACCGCTCGCGGGATCCGGGTGGCTGACCCTGAGCGTCTGGCCGTGCAGTTGCCCGTCGGCGCAGAGCAGCAGCGGCACGCCGTCCGGCCCGGCACGGCCTATGGTGAGGCTCAGGGGGGCGGCGGGCACCGCCAGTTGAGTCAGATCGTCGCTCAGGGTGTGGCTGAAGCCAGCGGTCAGGGCCGGGTGCCCGTGACACATGGCCAGCAGGGCGCCCCGGCTCTCCCCTTCCTGCAGGTGCAGCGACCGCTCCCCCAGCAGGGCCAGGATCTGGCTGGCAGGCGCCTCGTTGCCACGTCCCACCAGCCAGGGGGCGATGGCCGCAAGCAGCCTCGCCTCGGCGGCGTCCATGTCGGCGGTGCTGGCACCGTGGCCGATGAGCTTGAGCTCGATGAGGGGCATGGAGGAGCGGTAGCCCAGCTCGATGCCGGCAGGCCAGGGGGCCGCATCCAGCATGTCGCTGAGGGCGGACTCCGAGACGCCGAAGGTGTAGAAACGGCGCAGCTCGGTGTCGGTCTCTTCCCCGGCCAGCGCCTTGAGGCGGGGCATGATCTGTTCGCGCACCATCTGCTTGAACTCGAACGGCACGCCCGGGGTGAAGAAAAGCCGGCTCTGGCCGTGGCTGGCCGGGTGGCGGACCACAAAGCCGCAGGCGGTGCCCACCGGGTTGTCGAGGATCTCGCAGTGCCGGGGCAGCCAGGCCTGCTTGGTGTTGCTCCGGGCCATGGTGCGGCCCCGGCTGGCATAGCGTTCGGCCATGGTGGCGAGCCAGTCCGGGAACAGGGTCAGGGGCTGGTCAAACGCCTCGGCCGCGGCCTGGGCGGTGAGGTCGTCCGCCGTGGGGCCGAGCCCCCCGCACACCAGTACCACCTCGGCGCGGTTGGCGCTCTCCTGCAGCACGGCTGTCAGATCCGCGAGGTTGTCCCCCACGGTGGCGCGGCGGCGCACCTGCCAGCCCTGCTCCAGCAAGAGGGCGCTGAGCCAGGCGGCATTGGTGTCCACCACCAGGCCGGTCACTATCTCGTCGCCTGTGCTGATGATCTCGATGCGCATGGGGACTCCTTGGGTGGGGCCAGCCCTCTCAGGGCTTGCCGTGTTCGAAGTAGTAGCTGATCCGGGTGCGGGGGTTGAGGTATTCGAACACCGCCGGGGGCAGGCGTTTGGGCTGGATCACCTTGGCGATGGTCAGCCCGGCCGCGTCGAGGTCGATGATGGCCGCCTCCTGGCGCGGAATGCGGGGGTCGTATACCAGCACGGCGGGGTAGAGCAGGCGGGAGGCGTTGACCGACATCACTAGCCCCACCTGGCCGTTGGAGAGCTGCACCACGCTGCCCGGGGGATAGACCCCCATCAGCCGGATCAGCATGCCGAGGTGATCGGCGTTGAACTGGGACTTGCGCTGCTTGTAGAGGCTGCCGAGGGCCGCGTAGGGCACCTTGGCCTCCAGGTGGCAGAGGTTGTCGTACTCGTTGATGAGGGAGACGATCTGGGTGAGGGGATCGAGCTGATCGCCCTTGAGCCCCTGGGGGCCGGTGCCGTCCAGGTACTCGTGGTGGTTCTGCACTATCTGCTTGGCCGCTTCCGGAAAATCGCTGACCAGCCCCAGCAGTTCCAGGCCGTAGCGGGGATGCTGGGCCATCAGGTTCTGCTCCGGCTTGGTCAGCGGCTCCGTCTTGCGCAGGATCTGGCTCGGGATCCTCAGCTTGCCGATGTCGTGGAACAGGGCCCCCATGCCGACCTGACGGATCGCCTCGGCCGGCAACTTGCACTCCCGGGCGAGCAGCATGCTGAGCACGCTGACGTTGAGGGAGTGAAACTGCAAGCTGTTGCCATCATCGCTGTCGGAGACCAGGTGCAGCACCATCTCGTCCACCGAGAGGAGCTGCTCCGTCATGGCGTTGATCAGCTCCTGTGCCTCGCTGATGGCGTTGAGGGGGCGGGACTGGATCTTGCCCATCAGGTTGCGTACCTGAGCCAGGGATTGGCGGAACTGTTTCTCGCACTGCTGCAGGTCGCGGCGATAGCGCTGCAACTGCTCGATGCGCCGCAGTTTCTCCTGCTGCATCTCCTCCTGGCGGGCGACGAGACCCTCCCCCTCAACCTCATCTGCCTGGGGCTGGGTCTGGCCGAGGGGCTTGGGCGGCGTGTCGCTCTTGTCGGGAATGATGGTCACCAGCTTGAGGCCAAGGCGACGAATAAGCTCGATCTCCTCTTCGCTCTTGAGCTTGAAGCTGGAGAACAGAAACGGGTGCTCACGCCATCCCAAAGGCAGGGAGACATAATTGCCGACTTGCAGCCGTTCTACGGAGATCTTGATTCCTGTCATGGGGTTGGGCACGAGGGACACACTGAGCCGTATGCTAGTCAAAGGGCGGGGTGAATACAAAAGGTATCTGATGACAGCGGGAGCGCTTTATTATAGGCTTCTAGATGTCCAGACATATTTACCGATGCAGTACAGGGAGTCAGCATGCCGATCAAGATCCCGGACCAGTTGCCCGCCGCCGAAGTGCTGGGGCAGGAGAACATCTTCGTGATGACGGAATCCCGGGCCGTCACCCAGAACATCCGCCCGCTGCGGGTGCTCATCCTCAATCTGATGCCCAAGAAGATAGAAACCGAGATCCAGCTGATGCGGATGCTCTCCAACTCGCCATTGCAGGTGGACGTGGATCTGTTGCGCATCGATGATCGGGAGTCGAAAAACACGCCCCAGGCGCACCTGGAGAATTTCTATCACGACTTCGAGCAGGTGAGAGGCAACAACTACGACGGCATGATCATCACGGGGGCGCCGCTCGGGCTGGTAGAGTTTGAGGAGGTGGTCTATTGGCCCCGCATCGTCGAGATCATCGAGTGGTCCCATCAGCATGTCACCTCCACCCTCTTCCTCTGCTGGGCGGTGCAGGCGGCGCTGAAAGCCTTGTACGGCATGGAGAAACAGACCCACGGCGAGAAGCTCTCCGGGGTCTATCGCCACCACCGCCTCGACGAGCACGAGGCGCTGCTGCGCGGCTTCGATGACGAATTCGTGGCGCCCCACTCCCGCTATGCGGCCTTCGACGGGGATCTCATCCGCGCCCACACCGATCTGCAGATCTTCGCCGAGTCGGAAGAGGCGGGCGTCTATCTGGCCGCCACCAAGGATTGTCGCCAGGTGTTCGTCACCGGCCATCCGGAATATGACGCCCTGACCCTGGATGGGGAATACCGGCGGGATCTGGCGGCCGGGCTCACCCCCGTCATTCCGGTCAACTATTACCCGAACAACGACCCAAGCCAGACCCCGCGCGCCACCTGGCGTAGCCACGGTCACCTGCTGTTTTCCAACTGGCTCAACTATTACGTCTACCAGTTGACCAGCTACAAGGTGGAAGACATCGGCAAGGTGTTTACCTACCAGCAGCCCAAGGGATAGAGCCCATCAGTCCGCTCCGGCCAGCCGCCGCCCACGGGTATCGAGCCAGTGACGGTGGCAGGCCAGGGTGAAGGCGCGTGGCCGTCTGGCCCGGATGAGGGTCATGGCCTCCTGCTGGGGCAGCCCCTGGGTCATCAGCAGCAGGGCGGCCGCCAGCCCGGTACGCCCGCTTCCTCCGTGGCAGTGAATGGCAAGGTGCCGTCCCTCGCGTAGCAGGGCGAGCAGTCGGGGTTGCACCCCGGGCCAGGCCTGTTCGAAGGCGGCATCCGGTGCCTCGTCATCCGCAATGGGCAGATGGAACCAGCTCATGCCTCTGGCCTGCACCAGCTGCCCGAGAGAGAGGGGCCCGCACAGGGCCAGCTCCTCCACCGTCATCAGGGTCAGCACCCCGCCGGCACCGGCCAACTGCAACTGGGCAAGGGCGTCGGCCATGGGGACCTGCTGGCTGCCGGGGCAGGGGGTGAGCAGGAGCTGGCCGTCGAGCCGTGGAACGTCCAGGCTCCAGAAGGGATGGGCACTGAGCATGGGGTTCCTCGTGGTGGTCGGGGTCAACGGGATCGGCATCCCGCGGGTGCGGCACAGCATAGAGGGGCCGGAGGCGATGTCAATCTGCGTTGTGTTCGGCCCGGTTTACGGGCAGAGTCTAAAAAAATCGAGCGATGCAAGGAGTAAAGATGAGAAACCTGGATCAACTGGACTTGGACATCCTGGCCCATCTGTTTCGCGATGCGGGCATGACCAACAAGGATTTGGCGGCCCTGGTCGGGGTGGCGCCGTCCACCTGTCTGGAGCGGGTGCGCAAGCTGCAGCAGGATGGCGTGCTCAAGGGGGCGCACTGCGAGGTGGATTACCAGGCCCTGGGCGGACACATCCAGGCCATGGTCTCCCTGCAACTGGCCCGTCACAGCCGCCAGATCATCGATGCGTTTCGCGACGCCATCCTGGCCCTGCCCGAGGTGATCAGCCTGTTCCACATGGGCGGCAAGGATGATTTTCTGGTGCACCTGTGCGTCTCCGATACCGAACATCTGCGCAATTTCGTCTTCGATCACTTCACCTCCCGGGAAGAGGTGGTGCACCTCGAGACCTCCCTGGTGTTCGAGCACAGGTTCAGCCGCTCGCTTCCCTGCTTCCCCCACCCCTGACGGGGCGAGCCGCAAGAAAAAACCGCCCGAGGGCGGTTTTTTTGTGGGCGGTTCCTCAGTTGAGAGCCAGCCGGCTGTCCTGCGCCGTCCGGTAGAGCCCCTGCTGATAGGCCAGGCTGCCCCACAGGACCAGCCCCAGGGTGGCATCCTTCATGGCGCCCGGCTGCGGCGCCGGGGTGAGCGTCTCGGTCGCATCCTCGTAGATGAAGCCTTCCGGCGCCCGCTCGGGCTGCAGGATCACCACATCCTTGCCGCGCATCAGGGCGAAGTTCTTGTCGTATTGCATGATGGCGCGCCCCGGCCAGTCGGCGGGCATGCGGGTGAGATCCTTGCCCAGCATGGGGTAGTCGGCACTTATGCCCATGAGGGAGAGCAGGGTCGGGGCCATGTCGATCTGGCTGACGATGCGAGGGTCCTTTCTCGGTGCTATGCCGTCCCCCAGGATGACCCCCGGGATGTGGAAGCGGGGGATGGGCACCAGGCTGGCTCCCCCGACCCGGCTGTCGTGATCGGCGATGACCAGGAACAGGGTGTCCTGCCAGTAGTCCGATGCCCTGGCCTTCTTGAAGAACTCGCCGACGGCGTAGTCCGCGTACTTGGCGGCGTTGTTGCGGGTCTGCTTGGGCTGCTCGTACAGGGCGATGCGGTTGTCGGGGAACTCGAAGGGATCGTGGTTGCTGGAGCTGAACACCAGGCTGAAGAAGGGTCTGCCCTCCTTGTGCAGCGCCGCGAAGGTCTCGTTGGCCTTGGCCATCAGATCTTCATCCGAGGCGCCCCAGGATCCCTCGAACACCGGGTTCTTGAAGTCCTTCTGCTCGACGATGGTGGTGAAGCCGTTGCCGAGGAAGAAGCTGCGCATGTTGTCGAAGTGGCTCTCGCCACCATAGATGAAGCTGGTGTCATAGCCTCGCTGCTTGAGCAGGTCGGCGATGGTGAAGAAGTTGGTCTGGCTCTTGCCGAGCTTGACCACGGCCTGGGCCGGGGTCGGCGTGAAGCCGGTGAGCACCGCCTCGATGCCGCGTACCGAACGGGTACCGGTGGCGTAGAGCTGCTCGAACGCCCAACCCTCTTTCGACAAGGCATCGATGTTCGGGGTGAGCGGCAGGCCGCCGAGGGAGCCGACGAACTGGGCCCCCAGGCTCTCTTGCAGCAGGATCACCAGGTTTTTGGGCTTGCCCTGGTAGCTGGCCGTGTTGAAGGTCTGACTTGGCAGATCGGCAGAGGTGAAATCCCCGAGAGGGCGGCCGCTCTCCTCGCGGACTATCTCGAGTACCTGATGGTCAGCCATCTTGCCGTAAAACTGGCTGGCGTCCTCCTCGGCCCCCATCTGCTTGATGGCAAAGAAGAGGGAGTAGGCGGAGTTGACGGTGAGGGCGTTGACCAGGGGATCGTCGGCAAAGGCCACCATGGCCGGATTCAGGGCGCGATGGCCGAGACTGGAGCGGGCGCCGAGGAAGCCGACGGCGAGGATCAGCAGGGCGAAGGCGGGGCGCCAGTACCAGCGGGGGAAGCTTAGGTCACGCACCAGGCGGCCGCTCAGCCACCAGCCACCGCCCAGCACGGCGCCGCTGAAGATCACGGCCAGCAGCAGCTCGCCCTTGCGGCCAGCCCACAGCATGGAGAGCACCTCCTTCGGATAGATGAGGTACTCCACATAGAGGCGGTTGGGGCGCACTCCGTATTCGGTGACGAAGGCGGGAGTGGAGATCTCGAGAAAGAGCATCAGCCAGAGCCCCAGGGTGAGCCAGATCCGGATAAGCTGCATCCAGAGCCGCCCCGGCGCGTGGGGCCCGGCCAGCAACTGGGTCAAGACGGCGGGTACGCCCCAGACCCAGCAGAGGGTGGCGACGTCGACGCGAATGCCTTGCAGCAGCATCTCCTGCCAGCCAGAGACGGCATCCACCCGTTCCAGTTGCCAGAGCCCCAGGCCAAGGCGGCTGACGGTCAGGGAGATGAGCGCGATCAATGAAAAGACGGCGATGGGCCAAACCGGTCCCAGCCATTGTCTGATGGTGGTCATATTGTTCCTGCAAACCTGTTTGCGCCCAGTCCCCGGACGCATTGTTGTTATGGTGCAGGAGTATGACAGTGGCGCCTGGCAAAGGTTGCATGGGCATGGGGTATAAAATGGAGAGGTTGGCACGTTTTATGATTTTTTGTGACGGGATGCAGGGTTCGAAGAGAGCATAAAACGCTGGGGAAACTGTGATCCTGCTGGCACATCGAGACAATGGTCGTGCCTATAATGGCGCCGGATTTCTCAATCGGAGCCGAAGGGATGCCGGTCTTCATCGATGTGGAATATATGCAGGGCTGGTCTCTGTTCGTGGTGCTCTCCGACGGCACCACAGGCGTGCTGGATCTCACCCCCTGGCGCGGCCAGCCGCTGTTTGCGGCCATGGAGACCGAGCGTCGCTTCGCCCGTGTCTTCATCGATGATCGCCATCAACTGGCGTGGCCCACGGGCTTCACCCTGGCGGCCCACGAGGTCTACCACCTGATCCTGCCCATCGACGAGCGCGCCGCCTTCCCCGATCGCAACATGCATCGATTCTGACATGCTAACTCGTTGAGTCAGGTAACGTTTTCAGTCACAGACCCGCGTCGGTCAGGTCGTTATCATGACCCCAGTGCGGCGCTTTGGGCGCCCATCCACCACAGCGGGAACATAACAATGAAACAAGGAACGTTGCGTCGTGGCGGCCTCATCGGGGCCGCCCTGTTACTGACGGCTTGCGGCAGCGGGGGAGGCGGTGGCAGCAGTGACCCCCAGCCTCCGGTGGTCAATCCGCCCCCCGCGTCGGCCAGCCGCGCCTGCTACGGCAATGATCAGCCAGCCTGCAACCTGCGCACCTACCAGGTGATGGTGGAGTCCTTCGTTGACGGCGACGGCAGCGCCAACTACGGCGTCGGCTACGGCCCCTCCCGGCACAACGGCGATCTGCAGGGGATCATCGACAGCCTCGACCACATCAAGAGCCTCAACGTCAACGCCATCTGGCTCACGCCGGTGTTTGACTCCTGCGCCGGCCAGGCCGGGGACGACCGGCTGGATGCCACCGGTTACTTCGCCTGCGACTTCTTCAACGTGGATCCCAACTTCGGCAGCAACGCCCAGCTTAAAAAACTGGTGGACGGGGCGCACCAGCGCGGGCTCTATGTCTTCCTCGACGGGGTGTTCGGCCACGTCAACAAGGTGGGGGTGAGCAAGCCTTCACCAGAGGGGCGGCTGCCTGCCTTCAAGAGCGGCGGCGCAGGCTACCCGGGTCAGCTGGTGGATTACGGCCAGCCCGAGAGTCTGGCCTACTTCAAGGAGGTGGCCCGTTACTGGGTCGAGCAGTACGGCATCGACGGCTGGCGCCTCGATCAGGCTTATCAGTTGGGGCTGGATGACTGGCGCGCCATTCGCAGCGAGGTGGCGCAGGCCAGCGCGGCGCGCAAGGCCGCCGGCCAGCAGTGGGGCACCCTCGGCTACATGGTGGGGGAAGTGTGGAAGGGCGCCGACGAGATCCGTGCCCAGGCCTATGGCCCGAGCGACAACCCGGCGCTCTCTTCGGCGTTCGACTTCCCCCTGCGCTACGGCCTGGTACAGGCGCTGGCGGTGGAAGAGTCTGGCAAGGGCGGGCAGGGGGCCAGCGTGCTCGACGCCAGTTGGAACAAGGTGGAGAACTACCCGGACCACGCCATGCCCAACCTGATGCTGGGCAACCACGATCTGGTGCGCTTCGGCGATCTGCTGGAGCGGGGCAACTTCAATGGGGTGGACTACTGGCAACGCCACAAGGCGGCCTTCAGCTTCATGGCCGCCCGCTCCGGTCCCATTACCTTCTACTATGGCGAGGAGTTTGGCGACGAGGTGCCTGGCTTTGCCAGTCAGGTGGGGGGCGACTGTGCGGCCCAGGGGCTCTGCGATGATCACGTGGCCCGCAGCGATGGCAAGGTTCCCGGTGTCACCGGCTTCGTGCCGAGCAGCGAGCAGGCCGAGCTCAAGCAGTGGCTGAGCGATCTGCTGGCCTTGCGCGCCGGGCACCCGGCCCTCTATCAGGGGGAGCGGGTCAAGCTGGTGGCCGAGGGGAGCATCTATGGCGACATCAAGCAGACGGCTGGCGAGCAAGTAGTCTACCTGCTCAACGTCTCCACCACGCCCCAGAGCTACGCCGTGCCGGTCGGCAAGCTGCGCAGCGGCAGCGCCCTGGTGGATCTGCAGAGCGGCGAGAATCTGGCCATCGGTGGCAGCAGCGTGACGGTGGACTTGCCACCCCTCACTGGCCGCTTCCTGCTGGTGCGCTGAGGGAGGCAGGCAACAAAAAGGGCTCCATGATGGAGCCCTTTTTCATGGTGGCGGCTTACTTCTCGATGCCGCTGCCCAGATCGTCCCGGCGGGAAGAGACCGAGGACTCGGCCCCGTGGCGCCAGTGTTCCAGCCGATTGTGCACCCCGCGGCGCAGGCTCTTGAAGCTGGCTTCCAGGTAGTCCACCCCCACCAGGATGGAGAGGGTGACGACGGTGAGCAGCAGCGCCTGATGCAGCATGTCCATGCCGATGAGGGCGCCGAGGGCGGCCAGCATCCAGATGGCGGCGGCGGAGGTCACCCCCAGCACCTGACCATCCCGGGTCATCATGACCCCGGCCCCGAGAAAGCCGACCCCGGTGATGAGCTGACCCAGCACCCGCGCCTGATCGGCGCCCTGAGGACTGACGGCGGCGCCGATGGCGAGAAAGCAGTAGGTGCCGAGCACGATGAGGGAAGAGGTGCGGATCCCCACCGGTTTGCCGCGAAGCTGCCGCTCCAGCCCCACCAGGGTGCCACACACCAGACAGACCAGGATGTTCTCCCAGCCAAGGGGCGCGATGTCCCACCACTGCATTGTCATCATATCCACCTCTGCTCGCGATGCTTGTTATCCTGTCGCGCTCTGCCCCCGGTTCTCCAGCCGCTGGCGGAAGGCCCGGGCGAGGCGCTCGTAGAGGTCCTTTGCCTCCCTGTCTTCAATATCGCCACGTATCCAGGGGTTGTCGATGATTTCCAGCAACACGCAGCCCTGACCCTGCTGGCGCAGATCCACCCCGAACAGGCCGTTGCCGAGCTGGTGCACGGCGCGGCGGGCGGTTTGCAGCACCCGCTCCGGCACTTCACTGAGGGGCAGCGCCTCGATGCGGCTCATGTCGAGGGGGTGTTTGCGGCGACGGATGCGGTTGCCGGGTTCGGGTCGGTAGCGGCGGCAGGCGAACAGCGGCGAGCCGTCGAGAAAGCCGATGCGCCAGTCGAACTCGGCAGGGATCCGGCTCTGGACCAACAGCAGGGCGGAGCGGGCCAGCCCCTCGTCCAGCAGGCGGGCGAGCTGGATGTCATCGCTGGCCATGGCGAGGTCGCGCCCCTGGGCGCCGTCGGGGATCTTCACCATCAGCGGCAGACCGAGGCGCTGCACCAGTTCGTCCACATGCTGGCGGCCGCGGCGGGTCACGACGGTGGTGGGGGGCATGGGCACGCCGCTGCGCACCATCAGCTCGTAGAGATAGAGCTTGTTGCTGCAGGCGAGGATGGCACGGGAGCTGTCGATGACCGGCATCTTGAGCTGCTCGGCACGGCGGGCAAACTCGAAGGTGTAGTGGCCGACCGCGGTCTCGGCGCGCAGCCAGAGGGTGTCGAACTCCGGCAACCGCTCGATGGCCGAGGGGGGCAGGATCTCGGCCTGGATCCCCTGGGCAGCGGCCGCCTTGATGAAACGCTCCAGCGCCAGAGCATCGCTGCTGGCGCGGCCGTCGTTGGGGTCGACCAGGATGGCGAGCTGGTAGCGTGGCGCCGTCTGCTCCTCGTCCCCCGTGCCCACCAGCGCCTGGGCGTGCTGCACCATCAGCGCCTTCTCGCTCGGGCTCAGCGCCAGCGGTGACAGGCTCTCCTGCTGACGCACCGACCAGCCGTGGCGACCGCGCTTGAGGGTCAGCTCCTGCAGCGGCAACTGGCTCAGGCCGTAGTAATAGCGGGCGAGCCCCGCCAGCTCGCTCTGTTCGCACTGGCCGAAGATGGCGCGCACCCGGATCCTGTCTTCGCTCTGCTGGGCCAGCCAGCCCTGCAATTTGCGCCACAGCTTGGCGGGAGGCTGCTGGGGCTGCAGCCGGCTGATGGCCTGCAATCCGGGCAGGCAGTGGTGGCCGCGGGCCTGGGCCAGCAGGGAGCAGTAATAACCGGCCCCCAGGTGTTCCAGGCTGCGGCAGAGGTTGATGATGCGCGGACGCCCCCCTGTGGTGGGCAGACCGTGTTGCAGGTAGGTGCGGGCGGTCAGCAGATAGTCGGCATGGCAGGGCCAGTCGCCCGGCTCCTCGACGATGACATAGGTACTCATATTTTCAGGCTCCACAGAAAGGACTGCCAGAAACGGCAGGATCCCCAGTGGGCTTCGATGCACCGACAAGCACGACAATGGCGCGAGGGGAAACAAGAGGTTACAGTGCCTAATATTCTGCCTTGGTAACTTGTGATACAAGTCGCATTTCTGGTGCTGAGGATAAATAACCGAACAAGGACTCCCCGTGTTGACCGTGCGCGCCGCCCGAGCCGATGATTTGGGCGCCATCGTGAAGCTGGAACGCTACTGTTTTCCCCCCGAGGTCGCCTTCGGCCGCAGCCGCTGGCACTATCTGCTCAATCAGGCCAAGGGGCGCACCCTGCTGCTGCAAGACGAGAAGGCGCAGGTGATGGGCTATTTGAGCGTGCTGGAGCACAAAGGCTGGGATCGTCTCATCATCCAGACCCTCGCCATCCGCTGGACCGTCCGCCGTCAGGGGTGGGCACGCCGCCTGCTGGAGCAGGTGATCCGGGAAGGGCGCGAGGCCGGCTGGGGGGCGATTCGCCTCGAGGTCGCCGACGCCAACCCAGAAGCCAGGACCCTCTATCAGGGGCTGGGGTTTCGCCCCGGGGTACGGCTGCCCGATTATTACGGGCCCGGACAGCATGCCCACCGCCTGGTGCTGGCGCTGGGGGATGAGCGGCAGGCGCCATCATGAGTTGCGAGGACTGCCTGGCCACCGCCATCAGGGCCAAGCTCGGGCGCTGCCCGGTCTGCGCCGCCCAGACCTTTCTCATCGGGGCCGTCGGCTGGCTGGTCTGGTGGTGGTGCGGCGCCGATACCTCGGTCAACGCCCTGACCGGCCTGCTGTTCGCGCTGGGGGGCTCGGGTCTCTTCCTGCTGCATCTGGCGGTGTTCGCATGGCGAAAGCTGGGCAAACGCGACATATAACGTGCTGATTTTTCAAGAAGACAAATAACAATGGAGGTTCACATGATTGCAATGGTAACGGGCGCCTCGTCCGGCTTTGGTGAGGCCATCAGCCGCCTGCTGGTGAGCGCTGGCCACCGGGTGATCGGCACCGGGCGTCGCGCCGAACGGCTGGCCGCCCTGTCCGAGGAGCTGGGCGAGCAGTTCCTGCCCCTGGTGTTCGACGTCCAGGACAAGGCTGTCACCCGCGCCGCCATCGAGGGGCTGCCGACCGAATGGCAACAGGTGGATCTTTTGGTCAACAACGCCGGCCTGGCACTGGGGCTGGAGCCTGCCCACAAGGCGGATCTGGAAGACTGGGAGCAGATGATCGCCACCAACATCAGCGGCCTGACCCTGATCACCCGGTTGCTGCTGCCGGGCATGGTGGCGCGCAACCGCGGCCACGTCATCAATATCGGCTCCATCGCAGGGACCTACCCCTATCCGGGCGGCAACGTCTACGGCGCGACCAAGGCATTCGTGAAGCAGTTCAGCCTCAACCTGCGCGCCGATCTGGCGGGCACGGCCATCCGCGTCACCAACGTGGAGCCCGGCCTGTGTGGTGGCACCGAGTTCTCCAACGTGCGCTTCCATGGCGACGACGCCAAGGCGGCCACCGTCTATCAGGGGGTGCAGGCCATCCTGCCGGAAGACATCGCCAATACCGTACTCTGGATCAGCGAGCAGCCCGCCCACGTCAACATCAACAGCATCGAGATCATGCCGGTGGCCCAGACCTTCGGTCCGCTCCACATCAGCCGTCGCTGATGTCATGACGAGCAGATTCCTGTCCACAAGAGGCGCCTTCGGGCGCCTTTTTTTGATGGGTCTGGTCGCACTCGTCATGGAGTGCAGAAGGAGGCGTGCTGTGACCCGTGCTGAACCGTGGGATGGCCTGCATTTTGCTGTCTTCGGCCCATGGCGGGGAACCCATCCCCGGAGCCGGCGAGGCCGGCAGTGAGCGTGGAGCCTTCATGGATATCAAACCCTATGGTCATCAACTCGCCCAGAGCGCGTCCCAGAACCGAGCCCTGGCGACCCTCAGCGACAGCGACGACAAGCAGAGCGGCTGGTCTCAGCAGGTCAGCCTCTCCAGCCAGGTGCTGACCGGCAAGGCGCAGCAGGCGCTGACCTACGAGCATCTGGCCAGGAACGGCAAGAACACAGTCCTGACCGGTGGCGTCAAGGATGTGCGGGTGCAGCAGATGGTGGACAAGGCCCTGGGCTTTGATCGCAAAAAATTTGACAATCTCGAGCGTCAGCTCAAGGGGATAGCGGATGACAAGACGCTCTCTGCCGAGGAGCGCGAAACGCAGAGCAAGGACCTGGCCGCGCAGCGCGATGCCATGCTCAAGGAGGCCATGGATCGCCTCACCGGCAAATCCGCCTCCTAGGCATGATGTGATTCAAACGGCAATCTTTGGGCGTTAAAGGCAAGGGGTTGCCCCCTTGCCACGGGGCCGGCAGGCCGTGGGAGGCACGGCCTGCCGTGGTCAGAGCTCAGGGACTCTGGGGGGCGATCCCGATGGCGATGGCGGTGGTCTGCACGGCCTTGATCTGGTCCCCCTTGGCGATGAGGGCGAACTGGGCCGGATCCTGCACCTTGAGGGTCAGGGTATGGTCGACCCCCTTGACCCGGATGGTCTGGTGCGCCTTGTCCACGTCGATGACATCGGCATAGATGGTTACCTGCATGCCGGCGCCGGCTGCGGGTTTCTCCCCGGCGGCCGCCTTGCCCCCTTCCACTTCCACCACCCGTTTTCTCACCCCGGCGGTGCCCTTGAGTAGGGTCAGGTCCAGCAGTTGCAGATATCTCAAGGCCACGACATCTCCCACCTTGAGCTGGGGAAGGTTGGTCACCTCCTCCCCGGCGATCAGATTCAGGGTCTGCCCTTCGGCATTTTTCAGGCTGACCTTGCGGGTGGCCAGGTCGATGGCGGTGACGGTTGCCCTGGCGGTCAGTTCTTCGGCCAGGCTGGCTTGTCCGGGGGCCACGGCCACATGGGTGGTGACCTCGGCGGCATAGAGCAGGGGAGGGGCACAGAGGGTGAGGGCACCCGCAATCCAGGCGTGCTTCAGTTTCATGATAGAGACCCTGTGAGTGGGAAAGGGACCCCGGGAGGGGCTTGAGGGGGCGACGAACTCGTCTGCCCGCTATCACCATAGCAAAGCCGGGCAGGAGCGCCCGGCATCGGCAGGCTGGCATCGTATTTTTGACGACAGGCTCCCGTTTTGACCTGATGGCACGGCAGGCGCACAATTCCCCGGCATGCAATCAACCGAGGGCTCTGCCGTGTACAACTTCCAATATGCCAATCCCACCCGCATCTGTTTTGGTGAAGGCCAGATAGCCATTCTGCCGGAGCTCATCCCAGCCGGCAGCCGTCTGCTGGTGCTCTACGGGGGTGGCAGCACCAAGCAGAACGGGGTCTATGAGCAGCTGACCCAGGCGCTGGCGGGACGGGAGTGGCAGGAGTTTCCCGGCATCGGCGCCAACCCCCAGTACGATCAGCTGATGGAGGCGGTGGCCCTGGTCAAGCGCGAGCGCATCGACTTCCTGCTGGCGGTGGGTGGCGGCTCCGTGGTGGATGGCAGCAAGTTCGTGGCCGCCGCGGCCTGCTTCGAAGGGGCGGACCCCTGGGAGATCCTGCTGCACAAGGCCCCCGTCGAGGCGGCGTTGCCGCTCGGCTGCGTGCTGACCCTGCCGGCTACCGGTTCGGAGAGCAACCCGGCCGCGGTGGTGAGCCGGGGGGAGGCCAAGCTCTCCTTCATGAACCCGCTGGTGCAGCCGGTGTTTGCGGTGCTGGATCCCACTACCACCTACAGCCTGCCGCCGCGCCAGGTGGGCAACGGCGTGGTGGATGCCTTCGTTCACATCATCGAGCAGTATCTCACCTTCCCGGTGGGGGGCGAGGTGCAGGACCGACTGGCGGAAGGCCTGTTGCAGGTGCTGGTGGACAACGGCCCGCGGGCGCTGGCGGAGCCCACCAACTACCAGGTGCGCGCCAACCTGATGTGGGCGGCCAGCCTGGCGCTCAACGGCCTCATCGGGCGCGGCGTGCCGCAGGACTGGTCCACCCACGCCATCGGTCACCAGCTTACCGCCCTGCACGGGCTGGATCATGCCCAGAGCCTGGCGGTGGTGCTGCCCTCCCTGCTGCGGGAGCAAGCGGCCCAGAAGCAGGAGAAGCTGGCCCAGTTCGCGGAGCGGGTCTGGCACTCGACCCGGGAGGACAGGGCGCTGCGCATCGAGGAGGCGATTATCCGCACCGAGCAGTTCTTCCGGCAGATGGGGGTGGGCACCCGCCTCGCCGACTACGGCCTGGATGCGCGCTGCATCCCGGGGATCTGCTCCAACCTCAAGCGCTTCGGCCTGACGGCCCTCGGGGAGCAGCAGGACATAGATCCCGACAAGGTGGCCAGGATCCTTTCCCACGCGCTTTAAGTCAGGGGGCCAGCACCTGGCAATCAGAGTGGCGCGGATCCTCTCTCTCGCCCTCTGATCACCGGCTGGTCAACGGAAAAGAAAACGCCCCGATCTTCGGGGCGTTTTGCATGGCGTTGCCTGTCGCACAGCCGCTTATTCGGCGCTGCAGTCCAGCTCGCGCTCCAGCGCCGCCGCCTTCTGGCGGGCCGGGTGGGTGTTGAGCCGCTGCCAGTAGGCTTCAAGGTGCGGGAATTGGGCCAGCTGGCCGCTCTGGGCCAGCAGGTCCACCAGGAAGGAGTTCAGTATGTCGGCGCCGGTGAGGCGATCGGCCACCAGGTAGCGGCGGCTGGCCAGCACCTCATCGAGGTAGCCCAGCACCTTGGCGCACTCTGCCCTGGCGTAGCCCGGCAGGAAGCGCATCGGGCTGCCATCCTTTCGCACGAAGATGTCGAGCAGCAGCGGCAGTATGCCGGAGCTCTCGGCGAAGTGGAGCCACTGCAGGTACTCGGCGTACTCCGGGCTGTCGGGGGCCGGCGCCAGCCGCTCGGGGGCGTGGCGGGCGATCAGGTACTCGGTGATGGCACCGGATTCCGCCAGCACCCGGCCGTCAAACTCGATGACAGGTGACTTGCCGAGGGGGTGGATGGCCTTGAGCTCGGGGGGCGCCAGGAAGGTGGCGGCATCGCGCTGGTATGCCTGGATCCGGTAGGGCAGGCCCAGCTCTTCGAGCAGCCAGATGATGCGCTGGGAGCGGGATTTGTTCAGGTGGTGCAGGACTATCATGGGAACCTCGACGGGGTGACGGAAGGGCATGATACGCGCCGGCACTGAAACTGGTTCACCGGCTCACAGAAGAAAAGAGCGGGGCTGCCCCCGCTCTGCTGCTGGCTCAGGCCTCCAGCGCCTGATCCAGGTCCGCCAGTATGTCCTCGATGGCCTCGATCCCCACCGACAAGCGGATCATCTCCGGCTTGACCCCGGCCTTGGCCTGCTCCTCTTCGCTCAGCTGGCGATGGGTGGTGGAGGCGGGGTGGCAGGCCAGGGACTTGGCATCCCCGATGTTGACCAGCCGCTTGAAGATCTTCAGGGCATCGTAGAAGCGCACCCCCGCCTCGTAGCCCTCCTTCAGACCGAAGGAGAGGATGGCCGAGGGGCGGCCGGCCATGTACTTCTCCGCCAGCGGGTAGTGGGGGTGGCCCGGCAGGCCGGCGTAGCTGACCCAGGCCACCTTGGGGTGATGTTTGAGGTGATGGGCCACCCGCAGGGCGTTGTCCACGTGGCGCTCCATGCGCAGGCTGAGCGTCTCCAGCCCCTGCAGCAGCAGGAAGGCGTTCATGGGGGCCAGCGCCGCGCCCGTGTTGCGCAGCGGCACTGTGCGCACCCGGCCGATGAAGGCCGCCGGCCCAAAGGCCTCCGTATAGACCACCCCGTGGTAGGAGGGCTCGGGCTGGGTGAGCTGGGGGAAGCGCTCGGCATGGTCCGTCCAGGGGAACTTGCCCGAGTCGACGATGACCCCCCCCAGCGAGTTGCCGTGGCCACCCACGTACTTGGTCAGGCTGTGCACCACGATATCGGCGCCGTGCTCGATGGGCTTGCACAGCACAGGGGTGGCGACCGTGTTGTCGACAATCAGCGGCACGCCACGGGCATGGGCTACCTTGGCGAAGGCCGCCAGATCGACGATGTTGCCGGCCGGGTTGCCGATGCTCTCGCAGTAGACCGCCTTGGTCCTGTCGTCGATGAGGGCGGCGATGGCCTCGGCGCTGTCATCCCTGGCGAAGCGCACCTCGACCCCGAAGCTCGGCAGCATGTGGGCGAACAGGGTGTAGGTGCCGCCGTAGAGCTGGGGCGTGGAGACGATGTTGTCGCCGGCGGCGGTCAGCGCCTGGATGGCGTAGGTGATGGCGGCGGAACCCGCCGAGACCACCAGGCCGGCGATCCCCCCTTCCAGGGCGGCCATCCGCTGTTCCAGCACGTCGTTGGTGGGGTTCATGATGCGGGTGTAGATGTTGCCCGGCACCGCCAGATTGAACAGATCCGCCCCGTGCTGGGCGCTCTCGAACTCGTAGGCCACCGTCTGGTAGATGGGTACGGCCACCGCCTTGGTGGCGGGATCGTGGGAAAAGCCGTGGTGCAGGGCCAGGGTCGCATCTTTCATCACACACTCCTTGTTGGATGTCGCCATCATGGATGGATAGACGTCCAATCTAGCAGGCCCGGCGCCGATGTAAACCACCCAATCCGGTAAAGCAATGCCGGCACGCGGTGGTGGCCATGGGGCCTGTCCGGGGCGGGGTCAGAGGCGGCGGCGATACTCCCTGTCGTCTATCTGGTGCATGTCCCACTGCATCAGGCGGTTGAGCTGGCTCATGGGGTCCTCGATCAGGGTCAGGGGACGGGGCAGGATCCGCAGGAAGTAGCGACGCAGGGTCTGCTGGATCCGGTTCGGCTTGGGGGTGGCGGCTTGGCTCATGATGGTGCTCCTGTGCTGTGGTGTTCACGTTCGCCAGCAGTATTGAGCTAAAATGAGGAAGTAAAAACTGATGACTTTACTCACAAGGATTTCCTCTTTTATGCCCAGCAGCCGCCTCTATCAGCAGTTTCAACGGCTCGCCCAGCAGCTTGGCGGCGACGAACGGGAGACAAGCCTCGCCGAGGTGGCGGAGCTGCTCTGCTGCACCCCGCGCAACGCCCGCCTGCTGCTGCGCCGCATGCAGGAGCAGGGCTGGCTCGACTGGTCGGCCGAGGCCGGGCGGGGGCGGCGCTCCCGCCTCACCCTGCTGGACAACCAGGAGAGCCTGACCCGCCGCCGGCTGCGGGAGCTGCTGAGCCAGGGCCAACTCGCCCAGGCGGTGCGGCTGGCGGAAGATCGGCTGGACCTGCTCACCCCTCTGCTCATCGAGCAGCTCGGTCAGGCCACCCGGGAGGGGCGCCAGATCCTGCGGGTGCCTTACTACCGGCCGCTGCCGCGCCTGCTGCCCACCGACCCCCTGCGCCGCTCCGAGGTGCACCTGAGCCGCCAGATCTTCAACGGCCTGACCCGGCGAAATGAGGAAAATGGGGAAATCGAGGGGGATCTCGCCCACCACTGGGAGTGCCTGGGCCCCTGCCACTGGCGCTTCTACCTGAGGCCGGCGGTGCGCTTCCACCACGGTCGCGTGCTGGCGGTGGAGGACGTGATGGAGAGCCTGCTGGCCTTGCGGGATCGCCCCCTGTTTGCCCATCTCGCCCGGCTGGAGAGCCCCTGGCCGCGCACCCTGGATCTGCACCTCGACAGCCCGGATCCCCTGCTGCCGCACCTGCTGGCAGAGCCGGTGGCCGCCATCCTGCCCCGCGAGCTCAAGGGGGAGCCGGGCTTTGCCCTGCAGCCGGTGGGGACAGGCCCCTATCGGGTGACCACCAACGATCCCCTGCACCTGTGCCTCGAGGCATTCGACGACTACTTCGGCCTGCGGGCCCTGCTCGACGAGATCGACATCTGGATGCTGCCGGAGCTGGCGGATCGGCTGGAGAGCCACCTGCGGCTCGGGAGCGACAGCCCGGAACTCGGCACCATGCGCGGTGAGTCCGAGCTCGAATCGGGTTGCTACTTCCTGCTTCAGGACGACAGATCCCCCCTGCTGCAGGATCCTGCCCTGCGTCAGTGGCTGAGCCGGCTGCTCAACCCCATCGCCCTGATGGCGCGGGTCGCCCCCGAACTGCAGCGGGGCTGGACCAGCGCGCTGGGCCTGCTGCCCCACTGGCGCGAGACCCAGCCCGCCCCCGAGCCCACGCCGACCCGTTTGCCGGAGCGGCTGGTGCTGGCCTGCTTCAACCAGCACCTGGAGTTTGAGGAGTGCGCCGGCGCCATGGCCAGCCTGCTGGCAGAACAGGGCATCGCGCTCGAGGTGCGCACCCTGGATTACGGCCGCTGGGTGAGCGGGGCGGACGAGGACGTGGATCTCTGGCTCGGCACCCTCAACCTGGAGCACGAGCACGCCTTCGCCCCCTACGCCTGGCTCCAGGGCACCCCCTTGCTGCGCCGGATATGGGGGGGGCGACAGGCCCTGTGGCAGGGATTGACGCAGTGGCGTGCCAGCGGCGTCGAGCCCGGCCCGCGCGCCCTGCTGGCCGAAGTGCAACGCCAGGGCTGGTTCGTGCCCCTGTTCCACCACTGGCTGGAGCTGGAGAGCCGGGTCGGCGTGCACGGCGTGCGGATGACGGCCCTGGGTTGGTTCGATTTTCGCAGCGCTTGGCTAAGGCCCGAGCAGGGAATGGCGGCGCCGGAAACCGGAGAGGGCTCTCAGCCAAAGCGCGGGATGCTTGAGTCCTGAGGATGGGCGCGCTAGCCTGTGCGCGGTCCCACGACAAGGAGTCGACATCCATGCTGGAAATGCAGATCCAACCCCGTTTTCAAGAGACGGACGCCCTCGGCCACATCAACAACACGGTGCCGGCGGTCTGGTTTGAATCGGCCCGCGACCCGCTGTTTCGCCTCTTCTCCCCCGAGCTGGACGTGCATGACTGGTATCTGATCATTGCGGGCTACACGGTGCAGTTCAAACGGGAGCTGTTCTATGGCCAGCAGGTGTCGATCAAAACCGGGGTACGCCGCATCGGCACCAGCTCCTTCACACTCTGGCAGGAGGCCTGGCAGGGCGGCGAGCTGGCGGTGACCGCCGAGACGACCCTGATCCATTTTGACTACCGGACCCGCCAGTCCATCCCCCTGAGCGAGGCTCACCGGGAGGGGCTGCGGGCCTGGTTGGTAGAGAGTTAATCCGGCCTTCTGGCCCATCACAGGACAACTATGCGCAACACCCTGATCGCTCTCACGCTGGGACTCTGCTCCCTGCCTTCCCTGGCCGCCACCCTGGCCGAACAGTTTACCCTGATGGAGAAGGGGGCCGAGGGCGCCCTCGACACCCGGCTGTTCAGCCACGACGGCGTCGACATCAAGGCCTGGGTCGACGGCAAGCCCGTCATCATCGCCGTTCCCATTCTGAACGAACAGGGCAAGCAGGAGGGGGAGAGCCGCTACTACTTCAAGGGGGGCAAGCTGTTCGGGGTCAAGGAGCCCGCCGCCCAGTTCGCCTTCGATGACAAGGGCACCCTGACCCAGTGGCTGGACGACAAGGGGCAGCCTGCGGAGTTTGTCAGCAAGATGAGCATGCAGCAGCGGGAAGCCTGGCTGACCAGACGGGCGGCCGAGCTGGGCGGGTTGTTTGCACCGAGCACCGCCGAGGAGAAGGCTGACAAGGGGGGCGTCAAGCTCAAGGGGGCCGAGCTCGCCCAGTGGCTCTGCAATGGCAAGCTGATGGCGCTCGCCGGAGGTGACAAGGTGACCTTCGAGCCGGCCAAACTCAAGAGGAGTGCAGAGGGCATCAAGGGAGAGGTCTCCCTGCGCCAGGAGAAGGGGTGGCAGGATCTCTGCCTCACCTGCGAGGTGCAGGGCAACCGGGTGACTCGCCTCACCTGGCAGCCGCTGCCGGGTGCCAACAAGCCGCAGTAAGGGCGGCAGCGTCAAAGAATGGGGGCCCACTTGCGGGCCCCTTTTTCATGCCGGTTACTGCTCGCCCAGGGTGAGCCGGGTGAGGGCCTCCACCCGTCGCCACTGACCGGGCTCGAACCAGCGTGCCAGGATCTCTGGCTGCTGGCTGACCCGGGCCTCGGCAGGCAGGGGCCTGATCTCGGCCAGATAGCCGGCCAGCTGCTGCTCGAACCCCTGCTGGCTCTCTGCCAGCTGGAGCAACCGGTCTGCCGCCTCCGGTCCCAACTGTTCGCGCAGTGCGGCGTCACGCCCGGCTGCGGGGAGTTGTTCCAGAGCCTGCAGATCGCCGAGCAGGCGGCTGTTGGCCTCCGCCTCCCGAAACCACTGGGGCTGCTCCGCCAGCCAGAGCTCCAGCTCGCTCGCCAGCAGCGGCTTGTCGGTATCGCTGGCCTCCGCCAGCGCCTTGCGGCGCAGGGTCCACTGCTCCATCAGCCTGTCCTCGGCAAACAGCTGCTCCTGCTCGGCCGGGGTGAAGCGCTGCCTGCGCAACTGCTCGCGCTCGTCGAACAGCTTCTGCAAGCTGGCGAGGCCCGGATCCGCCGGCACCGTCAGGCTGCCCTCAGCCGCGAGAAAGGCTTCATGGCGGGCCTGCAGCGAGGACTTATCCGACGGCGGTGCGGCCTGCCTGACCAGAGGGGAAGCGGGCCCGGCATGTTGCGGCGAAGGGGCGGTTGCGTCAGCGGAGGGCCAATACTGCCAGCCCCCCAGCAGCAGGGCCGCCGCCAGCGGAGCAGCCATCAGCCATGCCCTGTTCATAGTCCCAGCCTCTGCAGGCGGTTGGCGTGCTGGCGATAGAGGTTGACCGGGTCGGTCTCGAACAGGTGGCGAATGCCGAACGACTGGTTCACCTCGTCCAGATGGTTCATGCGGTAGTGGGTGCCGATCACCTTGCCGAGGTGGCTGCTGCACACCCCGACCAGGCCGTCACTGGGCTCCTTGAAGAAGCTGCCGGTCAGCGCCAGTGCCGGATCCACCGGATCCAGGATGTTGGTCATGGTGCCGCGTCCGCTCCAGGAGAAGTAGTAGACCCCGTTGGCGGCCTGCATGGGCCCTTCACCGCAATGCTGGCTCGGCAGCCCTTCCGGGTAGCGCTGGTTGAAGCGCTGGGCGCCGGTGCTGGTGAGGGCGTCGAGGGCGTCGAGGGCGGCGAGGGGATCCTGCGGCAGCTGGCTGCCCCCGGAGAGCAGCGAGATGACCCCGGACAGGGCCGAGGCGGCGGCCACCGCCAGCTTCTCGGCCACCGAGCCCGGTGCCACCTTGGCCCGCACCAGGTCGGCGATCTCCGAGCCATGGTTGACCCCGCCCACGCTGGTGGCGGAAGCGACCAGCTCGGGGGCGACAGAAGCGACGTAGCGAATGGTGGGGCCGCCGTGGGAGTGGCCGATGAGGTTCACCTTCTCGGCCCCCGTGATGGCGAGCACCTGCTGCACCTGCTTGAGCAGCTGTTCACCGCGCAGCTCCGAGCTCTGGGTGGCGGAGACCTGGGCCACGTAAACCTTGGCGCCATCCCGGGTCAGGGCCTGGGGGATGCCGTAGAAGTAATCGACACCGAGCAGCTTGTCGAAACCGAACAGACCGTGCACCAGCACTATGGGGTAGCGGGTCTGGGTATAACCGGCGCCCTGACCCAGCATGGGCAGGGCGCACAACAGCATCAATAGCCATCTTTTCATCTTCACCGTCCTTGTGAAAAAACCGGCTGCATTCTGGTCGTCACCGGGGCAGCCACCGGCCTCATGCCAGTACCGGCAGCATGGTAGCTGAACTCAAATGTATCTGTGGGTGGGATCACTAAACCGGGGATTGCAGAAAAACCCTACCCATATGGGCAAAAAAGGCTGCACCAACTATTCCTTGTGTCTGCCCATTAAATAAGTTAAATAATAATTATTATCATTTGAGTGGTCGAGTCATGACGGGAACCTGGGTGAAGGGGTGGGTCGGTACCACCGGAGCGGACAGCAGCATGGCGCACTGGAAGGCGCAGACCCTGAGTGGCAACCGCCATTTCGATGCGGGGGAGTACGCCAGGGCGCTCGACTGCTATCAGCAGGCGCTGTGGCTTGCCCGCCAGCAGTTTGCCGACTGGCACGATGCCGACGAAGCGGTGGCGGCCCTGGTGGTGGCCCATCACAACCTGGCGGATCTGCTGGTGGCCATGACCCTGCCGGATCGGGCCGCCGACCTGCTGTGTCACATCCACGACTGCCTGCTGGCCACCAGCCAGTCCCCCACCAGTTCCGCTGCCCTGCGGGAGGCGGCTGTTCGCCACGCCCGCAGTACCCGTACCGAGCTGCTCGCCTTTCTGGGCAAACACGGTCATCACGACGGCATCCAGCGCAGCCTGGGTCAATGTCTGTGTCAGACCGGCTCTGCCCATCAACTGCATTGAGCCCAACAGGAGAGACAATGAACATGAGCCATACCCTGCCAGCCCTTCCTTACGCTTATGACGCGCTGGAACCCCATATCGATGCAAAGACCATGGAGATCCATCACAGCCGTCACCATCAGACCTACATCAACAACCTCAATGCCGCCCTGGCCGATCTGCCGGAGCTGGCTGCCCTGCCGCTGGAGGCATTGCTTGCCCGTATCGACAGCCTGCCGGCCCAGGTGCAGGGGGCGGTGCGCAATCACGGCGGCGGTCACGCCAACCACAGCCTGTTCTGGCAGGTGATGAGTCCTCAGGGCGGCGGCGAGCCGGACGGCGAGCTGGCCGCAGCGATCGAGCGGGATCTGGGTGGGCTGGAATCCTTCAGACAGGCCTTTACCCAGGCGGCGTTGAGCCGTTTTGGCAGCGGCTGGGCCTGGCTGGTGGTCGATGGGCGCGGCAAGTTGCAGGTGGTGAGCAGCGCGAACCAGGACAGCCCCCTGATGGAGGGGCTCACCCCCATACTCGGGCTGGATGTGTGGGAGCATGCCTACTACCTCAAGTACCAGAACAAGCGTCCCGACTACATAGCCGCGTTTTACAACGTGATCGACTGGGACGAGGTGGCACGGCGTTACGTGGCGGCGCTGGCCTGACGCCCCATTTCACCTGATGAAAGAGACCCGCCTGTTGGCGGGTCTCTGCTATTGAGGGGTCGGCGCGCTGCTGGCAGCCGGATTATCCACGGGCGTTGCTTCGCTCGGCACGGCTGCGCTGGTGGCTGGTGCACCGCTGGTTGCAGCCGCTGCACTGGTGGCTGTTGCCGCGCTTACGGCCGTTGCCTGCTTGGCCTTCGGCTGATGAAGGGGCGGTGCAATGGGCAGGCAGGGCTGGCTCGCCCCTATGGTGCTCAACGCCTGGCAGGGAACGGGAGCGCCGATGACGATGGGCTCGCCGAGGAACTTGGGTCCCTTGTCCAGCACGTAGAGGTCGAGCAGCCCCATCAGGCGGGCAAACACCTCGCGCACCCGGGTCTTGATGCCCTGATAGGCGCTGGGATCCACGGCGTTGAAGCCGACCGCCTCGATGCCGAAATGGCGGGCGATGAAGATGGCTCGCTCGTTGTGAAAGGCCTGGGAGACCACGGTGAAGTGGGCCTGACCGAACACCTCCTTTGCCCGCACGATGGAGTCCAGGGTCCGAAAGCCGGCGTAGTCGCTGTAGATGGCGTTGGCCGGGATGCCGGCCTGGATCAGGGCCCGCCGCATTTGGCGCGGTTCGTTGTACTGCACGGTGGCGTTGTCGCCGGAGACCAGGATGTAGTCCACCTTGCCGTTGTTGTAGAGCTCGGCGGCGGCCTTGATCCGGTATTTGAAGTAGTGGTTAGGGCTGCCGCCAATCAGGTATTTGGAGGTGCCGAGCACCAGGGCGACCCGGTTGTAGGGCACCGCGTTGACGTCGTCGTAGGTGTAGTGACGGGCGTCCGAGACGGTCCACTCGCTGTAGCCAAGCAGGGCGGCGATGGAGGCCAGCAACAGGCAGAGGCAGGCGAGCAGGATCTTGGCAAACTTCTTCATGCGCGGTGCGGTTCGGGTCTGAAGTAAGAGAAGACAGGGGGCCATTCTATTACAAGTTGTTGTGGCGCGTCAGGTTTGATGGCGGCGCAGGGTCTCACTCGGGCAGAGGTTGTCGCAGCGCGCGCCCCGATCCCGGGCTTATCAAACGGCGCCATAAACAAGGGGCGGCCATGGCCGCCCCTTGTCATAGCCGTCTCGTCCTCAGTGGGAGGAGTCGTTGGCCTTGCACTCGTCAGAGTCCTTGTTGGCTTCCCACCAAGGCAGCAGCTCGCGGCCGAGCCACTGCTGGTAGGCCTCGCTGTCGCTTGCGATCAGCGCATCCAGCTCGGCTTCGAAGGCGCTCATGGCCTGCTCTCGATCCGGGCCTCGCAGGGCCCGGGCCATGGCCAGCCAGCTGGCGCCGCGACCCGTCTCGCTGAGGAAGCGGTGCACCGTGTAGGACCAGGAGTAGACCATCTCGCCGCCCTTGTCGTAATCCAGGTGCAGGATGTCGGCCAGGGCCGGACGGTCGCTGGCCGGGCGGCCGGCGACGTTGTCCAGACCGCGGGCGAAGCACTGACCGTGGGCGATGAATTCCGCCAGCCCTTCCGACCACCAGGTGGTGCGATTGAGCGGGTAGTGGCCGAAGCTGCCGTACTGGTTGAAGCGGCCGTCCAGGTAGTGCACGTACTCGTGGCGCAGGTTCCACACCTGGAACGCAGGGCGTTTCCACTCCGCCTCGTAGGCGAAGAAGCGGGCCTGGTTGCCGGGGCGAGCCGGATCCCCTTCGAGGTAGATGCCGCCGTTGTCGGTGGAGACGCCGCCGAACAGGGCACTGCCGTAGCGTTTCCAGTCGGCGGAGGAGTTGAAGACCACCAGTTCCAGCGCCTCGTTGTGATCGTCCGCCACCGGCTGCCAGCCGGTCTCCATCTGCTGGTGGAACTGCTGCTCTTCGGCACCCAGTTCACGGCAGATCCCCTCGGCCTGGCTCATGGTCAGATCCTGGGCCCGCAGGCGCAGGGTCGGCGAGCAGGTATGCTCGAAGGGCAGCACGTCCTCCACCCGGACAGGGGTGCAGAGCCCGGCGAAGTCACCGCTGATGCAGGCTTCGCTGGTGCGGTCCGTGTAGGTCAGGTAGTAGGTGGAGAGGGTCAGTGAC
Source organism: Aeromonas sp. MaB10011B (assembly GCF_017939325.1). NCBI lineage: Bacteria > Pseudomonadati > Pseudomonadota > Gammaproteobacteria > Aeromonadales > Aeromonadaceae > Aeromonas > Aeromonas sp. MaB10011B. The sequence goes on from NZ_JAGKRK010000072.1 coordinate 50,890, forward strand.
ATGTCTGCCAGCAGGTCCTGGCTCTGCTGACCACCGGGGATCAGGTCGTGGTGGCGAACCAGTGCAATGACGGCGTCATCCAGCAGCTTGCGGTAGCCATCGAGCTCGTCCGGGCGGGTGTAGCGGGCGACCCGGTAGAGGCGGGTGTAGGCATCCAGCACGTTGTTGAGCAGGAACAGATCGGCGCCATCCCGCCCTTTCCACAACGCGAGTTCGCTCATGCCGAGGGCGTGCAGTTGCTTGCGCAGCTCGCCATCCTGCTGGCGGAAGTCGTTGGTGAAGGGGTCGCTGTAGTCGCTGGCGAAGTCGAGGAAGTTGAGCAGATCGAACAGGCCGGTCGCCCAGGCGTGCTGACCGTTGATCTCGCTGGCATGGCGGGTGCTGTAGGCCAGCATCTGGTTGAATTCTCCGAGCAGGGTGCCAAAACGGCTCTGCACTGCCGGGCTCTTGAACTGGCCGTGCAGGGCGATGCTCCAGGCACCCATGACGGCGCCAACCTCGTCGCTGGCCTGCTCCGGGAAGAGCAGCGGATGGGCGCCCAGCGCGGTCAATGCCTCAGCCAGCGCCTCGGCGGCGGCCGGGCCGTCTTCCTTGTGTTTGCCGTAGTTGTGGTAGTTGTGGGCGCGCACGTATTCCAGCAGCAGCTTCATGGCCGGATGAGCCGGCTGATTGGCCGCCAGCAGGCTCTGGATGCCGCGCGACACGGCCAGCAGCTTGGTGTCATCGTGACCATAGTTCTCCTGCCAGACCGGCGCGGGTTGGCCACTGGCGTCCTGCACTATCTTGGCTGCGTCGGCGTCCAGCAGCTCGGTGCCCGGCAGATCCGGCTCGGAGCAGGCGCGGCCGTCGGCACGGCGACAGTCGAGCTGCTCTTCCTTGCTGGCCAGCACGATGGGGCGGTTGAGCACCCGGCTCTCCTGCCACTCGGTTGTCTCCGGCAGGGTCTGCCATTCGCTGCCCCCCACCGGGTATTGATAGCCGGTGTCCTTCAAGACCACCTGCACTTCGCTGCCAGCGGGCAGGGTTTGACGGCACACCCGATAGCTGATGGTCTTGTCCCCTTCCTGACGGGTCTGGGGTTCATCGCACTCCTGCTGGGTCTTTGCCTGTTCCAGCAACCAGGTGTACTGGCGCCAGACGTGCAGCTCGCTCACCTGCTTGGCGGCCTGGCTGCCCGCGATGGGCTGCAGGCGGAAGAAGGTCTGCTCGAGGCGACCATCCCGTTCATTGGGGGTCTCTTCCAGCACCTTCAATTGCTGCCAGTTTTGCGGCTGGTACTGCCATGGCTGCTCGGCGCAGCGACCTTCGGCGTTGAGCTCGCAGCGATCCAGCTCCTGCTCGCTGTGACCCAGGATGACCCGCTCAGCCAGCGGCAGACGATCCTGACGCGGCGCGGTCGGGGTGCCCGCTAGCGGCTCCCAGCGGCCTTGCTTCATGCCGTAGCCATAGTCATAGCTGCTGGCCGGGACGGCCTTGCCGGCTGGTACCACCTCTTCACAGCTGAGGTAGCGGATCTGCCAGCCCTGCTCGATCTTGAGTTGCGGCTCGCCGCACTGCTGCTCTGCCAGCGCAGCCAGGTTGGCATCGCGCCAGTCGAAGCGGCGATACACCCTCAACTGCTGATAAGAGGCGTCGCCGCTGCGGGCGCTCAGTTCAAAGGTCACTTCGGTGAGACGATCCCCCAGCTGACGGCTGGATTCGCCTTTGAGTTGATACTGTTGCCAGTCGGAGGGGGAGTAGTTGGCCAGCGCCGAGGTAGCGAGCAGGCCTGGGGCTGCCAGGAGCAGTAGTCGGGGAGAGAGGTGCTTCATCATGATCCCTTTGGTGGATGGAGAGGCGTGGGGACCAGAGAGGTTATTGGGCTCCAAAGGAATATCAATTGGCCAGATGGCGCAGCGAAATGATGCATTCGGGAGCAAACAACATAAAAACAGCCCCAAAGGGGGCTGTGTTGATAGCAAGGACTCCGCCCCATATGGGGGAGGCGTCACTCCTCTTGTCGCAAGCTGCGGGCGAGCAGGGTGCGGGAGGGTTTCAGATTGCCGCCGAGATCCGGCCAGGGATGCCACTGGTCCGGCACCATGAAGCCGGGTAACGACAGCCTGATCCAGGCGGCCAGTTCGGCAGGGGGGGCAGGTTCGCCGTGCCAGTCGATGAAGGCGGCGGGGCGCTGCCCCCACTCGTCGCTCGGGATGGGCACCACCAGCGCCTGGGCCACGGCGGGGTGATCCACCAGCCGCTGTTCTATGGTCTCGGGCTGGATGTTCTCCCCTCCCGAGATGAAGAGGTTGTCGAGCCGCCCCTCCACCACCAGATCACCCCCCGGAGTGAGGCGGCCCTTATCCCGGGTGTGGAACCAGCCCTCTTCATCGAGGGGGCGCACCAGCTCGCCTTCCCTGAAATAGCCGGCAAACAGGGTCTCACCGCGCACGCAGATCTCCCCCTGGCGGATGCAGACCTCCCGCCCCAGCAGCGGGCGACCCACCACGCCGGCGGCGCAGGGTTGCCCGGTGCAGACCTGGCTGCCCATCTCGGAGAGGCCATAGCTCACCTTGGGCTCCAGCCCCAGAGCGGTCAGCCGGTTGACCAGGGGCGCCGGGATGGCGGCGCCCCCGAGCAGCAGCTCTCGCACCCGGGTGCGGGATGGGTCGAACCCCTGTGCCAGCAGGCGCCAGAGCTGGGTCGGCACCAGCGAGAGGTGGGTGATGGGCTGATCCTCGAGCCGCGCCTTGAGGGGCCGGGTGCGATCGTCCAGCACCAGGGCGGCTCCCGCCAGGAAGACCCGAAACAGGATGGCGTAACCGCCGACGTGAAACAGTGGCAGGGAGAGCAGCCAGCCGCAGGCTTCGTCCAGGGGGATCAGGGTGGCGGAACCCCGGGCCGAAGCGAGGTGGTTGGCGAGGCGGTGTACCACCGCCTTGGGGGTACCGCTGGATCCCGAGGTGAGGATCATGTTGTTCGGCTGGTCGGGTACCAGCGGGGACTCCCCATCTGCGGCCAGCTCGCCCGTGAAGTCGAAGCTGAGGGCTTGCCAGTCGCCCGCCGGGATCTCGCCTGCCGACCAGAATGCCCGGGCCTCGAGCTGGCTCGCCAGTTCGCTGTGTCTGGTTGCCGGAAAGGCGGGATTGAGGGGGCAGAAGACGATGCCGCTGCGCACGCAGGCCCAGGCCAGCAACACATCCTCCAGAGCGCCGCGCACCACGGCGGCGAGATGATCTCCCCGTTCCAGCCCGGCCCGGGCGAGCTGATTGCACAGGCTGTTGAGGCGCAGGTCGAGGCGCTGGTAGCTAAGAGGCTCCCCGCTGTGGATGGCAATGCGATGAGGGGCCTGTGTCGCCCAGCGTCGTACCGGGCAGGTTTCCTGCCGTGGGATCTGACGGGTCAGCATGGATCAGTCACGGTGAAACAGGGGGTCCATCCTGCCCGGATCGGGTTGCCCCTGCTTGTCCAGCAGATCCCTGGCCAGCCAGCGGCGGGTATCGAGGCCAGGGGCCTGATCCGGCGCCCACTCCCCCGCGAGGCGGGCGAGCTGACCGAGGCCGAGACCGGACTCGAAACAGGAGGAGACGATCACCTTGAGTTTCAGTTCGCGAGCACGGGCCACCAGGGCCTCGCTGTTGGCCAGGGCGCCGAGCAGGGTCGGCTTGAGCACCAGGGCGCGCAGTTGCGGGATGGGCTCCCAGGGCTTGCCCTGGGCCAGCAGTTCGTCCAGCGCCACCGGCATGCCGGTGCGGCTGGCGACGAAGGCGATGTCCTCGAAGTCGGCGCACAGATCTTCGAGGTATTCGATGCGATTCGGATCCAGGTGGCCGCAAAAGGCCCAGGCCTCCTCGCGGGTCCAGCCCTGGTTGGCGTCCAGGACCAGCTTGAGGTTGGGGCGCCGATCGAGCAGTAGCCGGATTAGCGCCAGCTCGTCGCGCATGGGGTAGCGGGCCACCTTCAGCTTGGCCTTGAGGGGGGTCTCGTGCAGCCACTGCTTCCAGTTCTTGAGCAGCTCCTGGGGGGAGCCCTGGATCAGCGGATAGGGCTCGGGCAGGGGGGCACCCTGCTCGGGCCAGCTACGACGGGCGCAGTCGAGCCCGAACTGCACCGAGGGCAGCTGTGGCGTCGGGGTCTGTCCCCGCGCCAGCTGCGCCAGACAGTCGAGGGCCTCGGCCTGGGCGTCGGCCAGGGTCTCTTTGGAAAATCCTGGCAGGGGGGCTATCTCCCCCCAGCCATCGTCGATGCGTACCAGCAGGCCCTCGCGCGCTACCTGCAACTGACCGTGAAAGGCCAGGGGCTGGGTAAAGGGCAGTTGGTAGCGGTAGAGGGCGAGTGTCATCAGGGATTCCGCTTGTATTTGGAGAAGTCGGGACGGCGTTTCTCGTTGAATGCGTTGCGCCCTTCCTGACCCTCTTCGGTCATGTAGAACAGCATGGTGGCATTGCCTGCCAGCTCCTGCAAACCGGCCTGGCCGTCGCAGTCGGCGTTGAGGGCCGCCTTCAGGCAGCGCAGGGCCATGGGGCTGTGTTGCAGCATCTCGCGGCACCAGCGCACGGTTTCACGCTCCAGCTCGGCCAGGGGCACGACGGTGTTGACCAGCCCCATGTCGAGGGCCTGTTTGGCGTCGTAGAGGCGGCAGAGGAACCAGATCTCCCGAGCCTTCTTCTGGCCGACGATGCGGGCCATGTAGGAGGCGCCCCAGCCGCCGTCGAAGGAGCCCACCTTGGGGCCGGTCTGGCCGAACTGGGCGTTGTCGGCGGCGATGGTCAGGTCGCACATCATGTGCAGCACGTGGCCGCCACCGACGGCGTAGCCAGCCACCATGGCCACCACGGGTTTGGGGCAGGTACGGATGTCACGCTGGAAGTCGAGCACGTTGAGGTGATGGGTGCCTTCATCGTCCTTGTAGCCACCGTAGTCGCCGCGGATCTTCTGGTCGCCGCCGGCGCAGAAGGCCTTCTCGCCGAAGCCGGTGAGGATGATGGAGCCGACCTTGTCGTCGTAGCGGGCATCGGCCAGGGCTTGCAGCATCTCTTTCACGGTGCGGGGGCGGAAGGCGTTGCGAACCTGGGGACGGTTGATGGTGATCTTGGCAATGCCCTCTGGGGACTTGTGATAGAGGATGTCCTCGTAACCGGCGGAGCAGTCGTGCCACTCGACAGGGGCATAGAGCTCGGCTTCCGTCATTGCTTCAATCATGGATCTTCTCTTCTGGTTGGTGAGCCCACTCCCGCAGGAGCCGGGCAAAGGTATCGGGCTGGCTTGTGTGCAGATTGTGTCCGCCATCCAGAGCCAAGTGTTTGATATTGCAGCCTTGCTTTACCAACTGGCAAGCGAGGGCATGGAATTTGTGATCCCGGTTGCCGGAGACCCACTGCACCGGCAGCTGGGTATCCCGAAGCCAGGGGACGAGATCCGGCTGCCGCCCCAGGGACGTGGCCCTCAGCATGGCGGCCACGGCCTTGCCGTCGTTGCCAAGGCGGCGTGCGGCCTGGCGGGTGCGGGCATCGTCGTCCAGGTCGGCGAAGACGCCCTGGCGGTACCAGTCGGCAAGCACCCGGGTCAGGGGCTCGCACTCGAAACGCCGGGCCCAGGCTTCATCGTGAGCGATGCGGGCCGGACGTTCACCGGCAGGCAGCCCGGGGTGGCAGTTCTCCAGCAGCAGGGCCTGCAACCCCGCCGGGGTCTGGCTGGCGTGATGAAGCGCGAGCCGCCCCCCCAGCGAATACCCCACCAGCCGGTAGTGGGCGATATCCCGTGCGGCCAGCTCGTCGCAGAGCCAGCGATGGGCCTCGTCAAAGCCGCTCACCCGCAGTGCCCGGTTGCGGCCGTGGCCCGGCAGATCCAGGGCATGGCACGGGACGTCGGGCAGGGTCTGGATGACAGGTCGCCAGTCGTCGGCGTCCCCCAGCAGGCCGTGCAGCAGCACCAGCGGCGCGGCGGGATCAGAGACCACGGATAGCGGCTCCCAGTGCTTTGAGATCCTCGGCGACTTCACTGCTCGGTACCTTGATTTCAATCAGGGTTACCCCGTTTTTCAGGGCTGCGGCATAGTCCTGCTCAAATGCGTCGAGGGTGGTGGGGGCCCGGTAGTGCAGGCCAAACATGGCGGCGGCGTGCTCGAAGTGCAGGCCGTGGGGCAGGCAGTAGTAGGTCTCCAGCAGGGCGTCCTGGGTGGGCACAGGCAGCATGCGGAAGATGCTGCCGCCGTCGTTGTTGAGCAGGATCACCACCAGGGGGCGGCTCCCCTTGCCGAGCAGCGCCAGGCTGTTGAGATCGTGCAGGGCGCTGAGATCCCCGAGCAGCAGGGTGGTGGGCTCGCGACTGTCAGGCGGGACCGACTGTGCGAAGCCGTATGCGGTGGCGATAAGGCCATCGATGCCGGAGGCGCCGCGGTTGGTCATCACCCGGCTGGGGCCCTTGCCCACCTCGCCCAGCATGTCCATCAGCCGGGCCGGCATGCTGTTGCCGACGAACAACTGACCCTGGATGAGCTGATTCAGGCGGTGGCACACCCCGAGCTCCGAGAAGCGATCACAGGCGGTGCGGATCTGCTGGCTGATGGCCTGCTGGCACGCGGCCAACTGGTGCCAGGGCTGCTGAGAATGGGGGATTGGATGGGCGGCCGCAAAGGCGGCGGGGTCGCACACCAGGCGACGGCGCAGCCGGTAGTCGGGGTCGAGGCGTGCCGGCTGCGGGTCCACCAGCCAGTAATCCTGCCAGGGGTGTTGTTTGATGAACTGGCCGAGGCGCTTGGAGATGAGGCGGGCGCCGAATTGCAGCAGTACCTCGGCGCGGGCCAGCTCGGCCACGAAGTCGCTGTGTTGCAGGGCGAGATCCGTGTGGACGAGGTTGCGATCATCGAAGCGGATCTGGCTTTGCAGATCCGCCAGCAGGGGCCAGCCGAGGCGGTCGGCCAGCTCGGCCACCGCCTTGCCTTGCACCGGATCCTGGATGCGCCCGGCGACGATGACACCGCGCTTGCCCTTCAGCTCCTCCCAGTCCGGCTGGGCGGGGCAGCCCGGCTCGCCCGCCAGCCAGGGGCTCCAGGGCTTGGCCGAGTGCAGCCAGTCGCCGAGGGGCGCCAGGTAGTCGGCAAAGTCCAGGTAGGCATCGCCGGGATAGAGGGGCTCGGGGTACATGCAGTTGAAGTGCACCGGCCCCGGGGTGTGCGCCTGTCGGGCCAGGGCCTGATCCACCGAGCTCAGCACGAAGGCCGCCGGAATGGTGGGTGTGGGGCTCGGCAGATTTTGCTGATAGACGGGGTAGCGACCGAAGATCCCCGGCTGATCGATGGCCTGGTTGGCCCCGTTGTCGATGAGCTCGGGTGGCCTGTCGGCAGAGAGAATGATGAGCGGTACCCCGGTGAGCTGGGCTTCCGCCACCGCGGGCCAGAGGTTGGCCACCGCAGTGCCCGAGGTCATGATGACCGCCACCGGGCGGCCGCTCCCCTTGGCCAGCCCCAGCGCCATGAAGCCCAGACCCCGCTCGTCGAAGTGCAGGTGGCGGCGAAAGCCCGGGTGGGCTGCGGCGGCCATGGTGAGCGGCGCCGAGCGGGATCCGGAGGCCAGGGCGATGTCGCGCACGCCGAGGCGAAAGAGCTCTTCCAGCAAGAGGGAGGACCAGACATGGTTGAAGGTGGCGTGATGGCTGGCAAAGGCGTGATGCGCGGACACGTGGCTGGCGGACATGAAGCTCTCGCAGTGAGGAGTCGGTGAGAAACGCTATCCCAGCAGGGAGAGCACGTTGGCGATCTTGTTGTCGAGTTCGGCCCACTCGGCGGCGGGCTCCGATCCCGCCACTATGCCGGCACCGGCGAACAGGCTGATGCGCGGGCCCCTGATCCGGGCGCTGCGAATGGCGACGGAGAACTCCGAGGTCTCCCGGCTCAGCATGCCACAGGCACCGGCATACCAGCCGCGATCATGGGGCTCGCATTCACGGATGAAGGCGAGCGCCGCCTCGCGGGGGGCGCCCCCCACGGCGGGGGTGGGGTGCAGGGCAGCCAGCAGTTGCCAGTCGCAGACGCCGGGTTTGAGCTCGGCCTCGATGTCGCACTTGAGGTGTTGCAGCAGCCGCAATTTCAGAATGCGCGGCTCGGTCAGGGTGGCATCGGTGGTGAGGGGGGCCAGGCGGCTGAGAATGTCGGCGTGAACCAGCCGGTTCTCCAGCCGGTTCTTGCTGTCGGCCAGCAGCTCGGCGGCCAGGGCTGCGTCGGTCGCCTCATCCCCGGAACGGCGAATGGTGCCTGCCAGCGCCTCGGTAAAGAGGTGGCCCTTCTCCCGGCGGTAGAGGCGCTCGGGGGAGCAGGAGATGAAGCTCTGCTCGGGGGAGAACTGGAAGCCGAAGTGGAAGCACTCCTGGGCGTGGCGGGCCCACTGTGTCAGCAGGGACCAGGGGCAGAGGGGCGCATCGTGCGCCTCGCTCTGGAGCAGACTCTCCCGGGACAGTACCACCTTGGGGGTGCGGGCCTGGAAGTCGGGGGCCGTGACCTGCTCCACCAGGGTCTGCCACTGGGCAGGGCCCGGCAGGTCCTGGCGCTGCCATGGCCGCTTTTGCAGGGCGGGCAGGGGGGCCTCGGGTTGCAGGGCATCGAGCGCCGCCTCGGCGGCGCAGAGTTCGGCTTCGAATGCGTGACCCTCTTCCCGGGCGGGCAGCCAGAGATTGAGGCAGAGGCTGGTGCACTCCCCCCGGCGTACCAGTTCGATGCGGGGCAGCACGAAGCGGCAGGGGCCAAAACCCTGCCAGCCGGGCAGATCCGGGTCGAACGCCAGGCCACCGTAGTAGCGAGGGCTGTCTTCACTGGCCGTGCCGGCAAGGTCGCAGACCCGCTGGATATCCTCCGGCCGCGTCAGCTCGTGGATGGCGCCAAGCGCCACGTACTCCGGGCTCTGTTGCCCTCTGGCGTGCCAATAGATGCGGGGGTAGAGCGTCTGGGCCGCCAACCAGCCGGGAAAGACGTCGACGTGAGCGGCCACGCGCAGTCGCACGAAACCGCTGACAGTGCTGTGACGCAGGGCGTCCAGTTGTTGCTTGAGGTGGGTCTGAGCCAACATGGATGTCTAGTCTGAGCCGGATAATCGCGATCGCTCCGGGGGAGGATGGCGCAGGTTGATGCCAAAGGGCGACGATTTCCTATATATTATCTGCCCATTCGTCCATGTAAATTGCCCGGGGGAGCCGACGCCCCCGCGCAGCCAAGTATACCTAAATCCGGTTCGATAACCCTTAACACGATCAATATCTGATTGTTTGGCCATCACAATATGACAAATACCTTCTCTGTTTGGTTGCTGGCGGCGCGTTTGCGAACACTGCCCCTGGCGTGCTCCTCCATCTTGCTGGGCTCGGGGCTGGCAGCCAGCCGGGGAGCGTTCGACGGCACCATCATGGGGCTCTCCCTGCTGACCGCCATCCTGCTGCAAATTCTCTCCAATCTTGCCAACGACTATGGGGATGCGGTCTCCGGAGCCGACAACGGGGAGCGGATCGGTCCCCAGCGCGCCGTGGTTTCCGGCCTCATCACCCGGCACCAGATGTGTGTGGCAATGGGGCTGACCGCCCTGGCGGCCGTGGTGAGCGGCCTCTCCCTGCTGGTCTGCGCCTTCGGGGAGGCGTGGCAGCAGATCCTGACGTTCATCCTGCTGGGGGGAGCGGCCATCGTCGCGGCCATCACCTACACGGTGGGCAAGAGCCCCTACGGCTATCGCGGCTTCGGGGACATCTCGGTATTCCTGTTCTTCGGCCTGCTGGGGGTGCTCGGCTCCTACTACCTCTTCACCCATAGCCTGGAGTGGGACCTGTTGCTGCCCGCCACCGCCTGCGGCCTGCTGGCGACTGCCGTGCTCAACATCAACAACGTGCGGGACATCGAGACCGATGCCGCCAGCGGCAAGATCACCCTGGCGGTGCGCCTTGGCCGCAACCGGGCCATCGCCTATCACTGGGTCTTGCTGGGGGCGGCGCTGCTGGCGACCATCGCCTTCCTGCTGACTCAGCCTGCGAGCCTCTGGCCCTGGATCTTCCTGCCCGCCATGAAGCCCCTCACCGATGCCGCCCGCACCCTGCGAGAGAGTTTCGATGGCGAGGTGCTGACCGGCGCCCTCAAGAAGACCGCCATCAGCGCATTTCTGTTCAGCCTGCTGCTCTCTACCGGGCTGGCGCTCACCTGAGGCCGACGTGTTTGGCAATGAAAAGGGCTCCCGAACGGGAGCCCTTTTTGCTGATGTGTCGATGCGTTGTTGTTTCATCAGACCGATGTGATGATCGCCAGGGGAGGAGCATGCCGCCAGGCGAAGGATGGTGCCAGGTGATGCAGACGACGAGGGCCCCCGACAGGGAGCCCTCGTGTGCATGAGGCGGGCTTGCCCCTGACGGGTCAGCTTGCCTGGGCCACGGCCGTGCGGCGAGAGAAGAAGAGACAGTCCAGCAGCCAGATGGCAACCATGGAGGCCCCCACCAGCGGGAAGCAGATCCCGAGCACGACCAGCACCGCGATGGCACTGCCCATGGGAGGCAGCTTGGCGGGCAGGGGCGGGGCGGCGAGGCGACCACTGGGACGGCGGCTCCACCAGATCCAGAGCCCGCTCACCGAGCTTGCCAGAATCATCAGGCAGATGAGCAGCATGACGAGCTGGTGCGGCCAGCCGTAGAGCTTGCCCATGTGCAGCATGACGCCGGTTTCCACCGTCTTGGCGACCGGGCCGTAATCCTGCCAGCGCACGTCGACCAGCACCTTGCCGCTGTATTGGTCGATGTGCAGGGTGGCGTCGTTGCGGGGATCATCGGCAAAGATGGCGATGGTATAGACGCCGGTTTCACCGACCGGGGGGGTGATGCTGTAACCCGGGCTGACCCCACGCTCGTTGGCGATGTCGACCACCTGTTGCAGCGGAATGCGATGGCTGGCCATGACCATGCCCTCGTGTCCGCCGCCATGGGTCATGGCGCTGTGATCATGGCTCTCTGCCGTGGGTTGGGAGCTCGGCATGGGCAGGGTCTCGGCCCCCCAGGAGACGGTCTGTTCGTGAGCCTGGTTGAGGCTGCGGGTGAGGGGGGCCGACTTGGGCACCTCGTTCCACATGGCCGCAGGGAAGCGGTTCCAGACGTCGGCGAACTGGCCGCCCCAGAAACCGGTCCAGGTCATGCCCGTCAGCAGCAGCAGCAGCAGGAAACCCGCGCCCCAGAAGCCGACCACGGCGTGCAGGTCACGCCACCAGAGACGGCCGCGCTGGTGCATTCTCGGCCAGAGGATGCCTCCCACACCCGGTCCCTTGCGGGGCCACCAGAGATAGAGTCCGCTGACGAGGAGCACGATTCCCCAGCCTGCGGCCAGCTCGATCAGGCGATCACCCGTGGTGCCAAGCATCAGCTCCGCATGGAGAGCGCGCGCCACCGCCTGCAGGTTCCACTTGTTGTCCATGGTACCGAGCAGGGCGCCGTTCGCGGGATCCATGAAGAGGGTCAGCTCCTGCCCTTCACGCATCACGACTATCTGGGCGCTCGCGTCCGCTGCCACCGGGGGCAGGTATTTGCGCAGGCTGGCGTCCGGCATGGCGATGGTTGCCTTGGCCAGCAGCTGGTCGGCACTCAGGGTCTGGGTGGCGGGCGTCACCTTCATCAGCTGGGGGTAGAGCAGGTTGTCCAGCTGCGGCTTGAACAGGTAGACGATGCCGGTGAGGGAGAGCAGGATCAGGAAGGGGGCGACGAAGAGACCGGCATAGAAATGCCAGCGCCAGATCCGTTGGTAATAACTTGCGTCTTGTTGCTTCATCGTTGTTCCCTGGGTGAACGCCAAAAGGTTTCAGTAGGTGGAATGTTTTGAGTGGCGCGGATAATAGCAGCAACGTTTTGTTAACTACAACAGAACATGTCGAAGAAATGTACATTCCGCCACCAGGGTAAAAACGGGGGGTGAATGGCGCTTTCCGTTCACAATGCGGGGAGCTTCATGGACTTTTCGGGGAGAAATTCTTACTTTGTGGCAACACAGGGCATATCAGCCGCAGCGAAGGACTCAAGGCAGGAGGTGAACGTGCAAGCACACGGCCATTTTGAGATGCAGCGACAAGGGCAACTGCTGATCTGTCGGCCGAGCGGCCCTTTCAACCTGGCAGGCGCCATGGCCTATGAGGGCAAGTTCAGCCAGCAGATAAGCCGTTTGCAGGGAGCCCCCTGGGGCATCGTCGAGGTCGCGACCGAGTTCGAGGCCGCCGGCCCCGAGGTGCTGGCCCGTTTTCGTCGCCAGTTCAACTGGTGCGCCACCCATGGCTGCGCCTTTCTGGCGGTGGTCATGATCGGGGATTTCAAACGTTATCTGGCGGATCACGTCTTCAGCGAGCTTCCCTTTCAGGAGGTGCGCTATTTCGAGGAGGAAGCGCAGGCCATCCACTGGCTGACACAGCGCCTCGAGGGGCTGCAAGGCAAGGAGATCCACGTCAGCACGGGTTGAACACCCCGGTTACTCCAGCCTGATGAACCACTTGTCCCGCTCGTCGAGGCAGTCGGGCTCCCCCATCTCGAATTCACGGCAGATAAGCGGCCGCACCTCGTAGATGCGACACATCATGGTGTTGCGGTCGAGGGCGGCGCACCAGCCATCTTCCAGTCTGTGCATCACGGGCACTTCTCCTTCTCGCTCCTCGATATAGCGGTCTGGCACGCCGGTGTCGGTGAAGAGCATCACCTCGAGGCGGCAGCAGCAGGCTTCGCAGTTCTGGCAGCTCACATCGCTCTGGATTGCTTGGGTCATGTCACCTGTCTTGCCGCATGGCGGCGAATGATATGAAACAGGCGCCTGTCAGGCGCCTGTGGTCTGGCTGGGGCGTGTGAAATACCTTAGCCCAGTTTGCGGGCACGGTAGCTGCGCCCCTTGATCTTGCCTTCCTGCAACCGCTTGAGGGCGGCGCTCGCCACCTGGCGCTTCACCGCCACGTAGGAGTACTGCTCGGAAATCTGGATCTTGCCCACATCGGCCCCGGCAATGCCGCCTTCGCCGGTCAGGGCGCCGAGGATGTCACCGGCACGCACCTTGCTCTTGCGGCCTGCATCGATGGAGAGGGTCACCATCTGCGGCGCGATCGGCTTGATGTCGCGGCCGATCCCGGCCAGGTCGCCCTGGGGAATGGGGGCCTGCTGGTACTCCTCAATGAAGTTGACGCGCTGGGCCTCGTTCGGCTGGTAGAGACTCAGGGCCAGGCCCTGCTGGCCGGCGCGGCCGGTACGGCCGATGCGGTGCACGTGCACCTCGGGGTCGTAGGTCAGCTCGTAGTTGATGACGGCGCCCAGCTCCTTGATGTCGAGGCCGCGGGCCGCCACGTCGGTGGCGACCAGTATGGTGGCGCTGCCGTTGGCGAAGCGCACCAGCACCTGATCCCGCTCACGCTGTTCCAGGTCACCGTTCAGCGCCAGCGCCGAGAAGCCCTTGGCGGCCAGGTGATCGGCCACGTCGTTGCAGGCGCGCTTGGTGTTGCAGAACACCACGCAGGAGCCCGGTTGGTAGTGGCTGAGCAGCCAGGTGAGGGCATCGAGGCGCTGGCCGGCCGGCACTTCATACAGCTTCTGTTCGATGGCGCTCTCTTCATGCAGGGACTCCACGCTCACCTCCACCGGATTGCGCTGCACGCCGCGGCTCATCTGGGCGATCCCTTCCGGATAGGTGGCGGAGAAGAGCAAGGTTTGCCGGTCCCGCGGGGCGTGGCTGATGACCCGGTTGATGTCTTCACCAAAGCCCATGTCCAGCATGCGATCCGCTTCGTCCAGCACCAGCGTCTTGAGGTCGTCGAGCTCAAGGGTGCCCTGCTCCAGGTGCTTGAGGATCCGGCCCGGGGTGCCGACGGCGATGTGGGCGCCAAAGCCCAGGGTGGCGGATTGCGGTGCGGTCGGGGTGCCGCCGCACAGGGTCACCAGCTTGACGTTGGGCAGGGTACGGGCAAGACGGCGGATCTCGGTGGCCACCTGATCCGCCAGCTCGCGGGTCGGACAGAGCACCAGCGCCTGCACGGCCAGCCGGTTGACGTCCAGCTTGGCCAGCAGACCCAGGCCGAAGGCCGCGGTCTTGCCGCTGCCGGTTTTCGCCTTGGCGATCAAATCTTTGCCGTCGAGCACCAGGGGCAGGCTCTGGGCCTGGATCGGGGTCATCTGCAGATAGCCCAGGCTGGCGAGGTTGTCCTGCAGGGCGGAGGAGAGGTTCAGGCTGCTAAATTCGCTGTTGTTCACAAAAGGACTCTATGTCGGAAAACCAGAAATGGGGGTGCGCGGTGCGCAAGGGGGCGCATCATACCAGAATGTGCCGCCGGATGCGGTGAATATTTGAACGGTTGGCGTCATAGGTTGCCGATGGAGGCTTCTGTCTGCGTTGGTGGGCTTGCGGTATGTAAAAAGAGCACAATGGAGCAGGGGGTGGTCATGGCCAGATCATGATGAATGGCGAGAAAACGTTTTTAATTAAACATGCCCTGGTGATGATGAGTCATCGGAGGATGCCATATGGGATATAGCCGTGATGAAATATATATACGAATGAGGAATAAAATTAATGAAAGAGTATAACTTATTGTTTTTGATTTATTTTTAAGCTTTTTCAATGACGATTAATAATCATATATCTTGGCAATTAATTTAAAAACGTTTGTATTATTCCGCATGCATATTTTTACCGCGGATTGTGATGATTCTCTGATTTTTAAATATGCAGTTCTTTATGATGGCGCCGGTCAAAAATAACAATTCAATGGGTGCTACTGGTATGGAATACGTTCATTTCGTGCTCGGACTCGTGATGGTCCTGGCATTGGCGTTGCTGGCAAACCGCCGCAACTGGAAACAGATCAAGCTGCGTTACATCGGCCAGCTGCTGGTGGTCGAGCTGGCGCTCGCCTGGTTCATGCTCAACTCCGAAGTGGGTCTGGCGGTGGTGGGTGGCTTTGCAGCCGGCTTCACCAAGCTGATGGAGTTTGCCAAGCAGGGGACCGACTTCGTGTTCGGCGGTCTGGTCAACGAAGGGGCTTTCTCCTTCTTCCTGATGGTGCTGATGCCCATCGTCTTCATCTCCGTGTTGATCGGCATTTTGCAGTACATCCGTCTGCTGCCCATCGTCATTCGTGGCATCGGCACCGTGCTGGCCAAGATCAACGGCATGGGCAAGCTGGAGTCCTTCAACGCCATCAGCTCCATGATCGTCGGTCAGTCCGAGAACTTCATCGCCCTCAAGAACATACTGCCGCACCTGAACGAGAAGCAGATGTACACCCTGGCGGCGACGGCCATGTCCACCGTCTCCATGTCCATCGTCGGTGCCTACATGCAGCTGATCGAGCCGCGCTACGTGGTGGCCGCGCTGGTGCTCAACATGTTCAGCACCTTCGTGGTGCTCTCCCTCATCAACCCCTACGAGCCCGACAATACCGTGACCGATGCCAAGGCGCTGGCCGAGGGTGACGAGCACCACACGCCGAAGAAGGAGAACTTCTTCGAGATGCTGGGGGAATACATCATGGCCGGTTTCACCGTGGCGGTGATCGTCGGTGCCATGCTGGTGGGCTTCATCGCCCTGATCGCCCTCATCAACTACCTGTTCGAGGCGGCGTTCGGCGTCAACTTCCAGCACGTCATGGGCTACATCTTCTATCCCGTTGCCTGGATCCTGGGCATCCCGGGCAGTGAAGCGCTGCAGGCCGGCTCCATCATGGCGACCAAGCTGGTGACCAACGAGTTCGTGGCCATGATGGATCTGGGCAAGATTGCCGCCGAGCTCTCCCCGCGCACCGTCGGCATCCTCTCCATCTTCATGGTGTCGTTCGCCAACTTCAGCTCCATCGGCATCATTGCCGGTGCGGTGAAGGCGCTCAACGAAGAGAAGGGCAACATGGTTTCCCGCTTCGGCCTGAAGCTGGTCTATGGCTCCACTCTGGTGAGCCTGCTCTCCGCCGTTATCGCCGGTGTGATGATCTAGGTCCTCCCCCCGCGCTGCTCATGACGACCCCCTGCCTTGGCAGGGGGTCTTTTTTTGGGCAGATGAGCGGGTGAACTGAGGAGGGGACTGGTCGGCAGCCCGGCCATCAAGCGCGGGGGTCTTCCACCTTGATGTTGGCGGGGACCCGCTTCTTGCCCAGCACCATGGCGCGGACCAAATCGCTGCGGGTGAGGCGATCGGTCAGGAGTACCACGGCCGCATGGACGCCAACGGCGGCCATCAGGGTGTTGGCGATGATGCCGTGCAGCTCCTCCAGCCACTCCTCGCCCCAGAAGGCATCCCAGGTGGTGAGCCAGCCGGTGACGACGGTCCCGACCAGGGACAGCAGCAGCAGCCAGATCATCAGGGAGCCGACCGGATTGTGGCCGAGGTAGTAGGGGTGGCGCCCCTGGGCGAGCTGGCGCAGGTAGTAGCGGACCCGGGCAGGGGTTGGCCACCACTGGCCGAAGCGGGCGTAATAGGGGCCGATCAGCCCCCACAGCAGGCGGATGATGAGCAGGATGCCCACCGCGTAGCCAGCATATCTGTGGGGTTTGCTGCCCTCTTCCAGCACGAAGAAGTTGAGCAGGCAGAGGGTGACGGTCGCCCAGTGAAACACCCGGATGAGGGGATCCCAGACTTTCACTTCAGAGGCAGGTGTCATGGCAAGGCTCCATGGTGGGGGCCGGGGGAAGACCGGCCCGGGGCGGCGTTACTCGTCGATCTCTTCTTTCACCTTTTTCAGGTCAGTCGGGTCGAAGTAGATCTCGACCTTGCGCTTCTCCTTGTCCCAGCCGTAGATCTCGTAGCAGCCGGTCTTGGTGGCCTTGAACTTCTTGATGTCGTAGCCCATCGCCTTGATCTGCTGCTGGGCGTCGGCTTCGCTCATCCACTTGCTCTTGTCGGCCTGTGTGCATTGTGGGTCGGCCAGGGCTGCGCCGCTCAACAGGGGGATCAGTAACAACAGGGGGGTCAGTTTCATTGCTTGCTCCTTGCGGGTGGTTGGGTCAACAGTCGCAAGGCTAATCAAGGCGCATTAAGGAAGAATTAAGGGAAAAGGGAAATGAATGGCTCTCCCCGGCGGTGGGCCGGGGAGAGGGTGATCAGCTCAGCTTGCCCCTGACCAGCCACTTGTCCAGCGCATTGGCGAAGCGCTGCTTGTCGGCGGCGTTGAAGGGTGCAGGGCCACCGGTCTGGACGCCGGCAGAGCGCAGCTCCTCCATGAAGTTGCGCATCCCGAGCCGTGCCTGGATGGTCTCCCGGGTGTAGATCTCGCCCCGGGGATTGAGCGCCTCGCCCCCGGCGTCGATGACCCAGGAGGCGAGGGGAATGTCGCCGGTGATCACCAGGTCGCCGGGCTTGACCTGCTGGGCGATGACATGATCTGCCACATCGAAGCCCTTCTCCACCTGCTGGGTCTTGATGAAGGGGGAAAGGGGGACTCTGAGCCCCTGGTTGGCCACTAGCGTGGTCACCACCTGGGCGCGGTGGGCGGCGCGGTAGAGGATCTCCTTGACCGGGATGGGGCAGGCATCGGCATCAACCCAGATGGGCATGGCATGGCTTCCTGTGTCTGGAACGGGTGGCGCATCTTAGCATGGCTGGTGCGGGGCGGCTGCCCCGGGGCTGAGTCGTCCCCGCCTTTGGTGTAAGCTGGGGCCTGCACATGAAACGAGAAGGAGACGAGATGGATCGGGTGCCCGGTGACGTGATTTATGGCCTGACCCTGGACGGCAAGGGGGGCATGACCCCGCTGGCCGAAGGTAGCGAGATCCCCGGTGCCCAGCCCGGCTGGCTGCATCTGGACTACGGCAACCCGGAGTCGGCGCGCTGGCTGCTGCAGACGCCGCTGCTGGGGGAGGCGGCCCGGGAGGCCCTGCTCGGCCAGAGCAATCGTCCCAAGCTGGTGCGGATGGGGGAGACGGTGCTGCTGATCCTGCGCGGCATCAACCACAACAAGGATCACAGGCCTGAAGAGATGGTGGCCCTGCGGATCTTCATCACGCCGGATCTCATCATCAGCAGCCGACGTCGTCCGCTGCTCTCCGAGAAAGATGTGTTCGAGCAGCTGTCGCTGGGGGGCGGTGCCGACACACCCGCCGACTGGCTGGTGGAGATATGCGACGCCCTGACCGACCGGGCCGGGGAGTTCGTCGAGGAGCTGCATGACCAGATCCTGGATCTGGAGGAGATGGTGCTGATGCGCGACCTGCCCGCCAACGGTCGGCTTGCGCGCATCCGCAAGCAGCTCATCATGATCCGTCGCTACCTCTCCCCCCAGCGGGATCTGGTGGCGCGCCTGGCCAACGAGAAGATCAGCTGGCTGGACGAAGATGACAGGCGACGCCTGCTCGACATCGCCGACCGCTTGCGGCGCTGGCTCGACGATCTGGATGCCGGGGTGGCGCGCACCGCCGTGCTGGCGGACGAGATCAACAACCTGATGGCGGAGGCGACCAACCGCCGCGCCTACCAGATGTCGGTGATGGCGCTGCTGTTCCTGCCCGCCAGCTTCCTGACCGGCCTGTTCGGCATCAACCTGGGGGGGATCCCTGGGGCCGAGAGTCCGACCGCCTTCTGGGTGTTCTGTGGCTTCCTGCTGGTGCTGGCGGCCGGACTGGCGGTCTGGCTCAAGCACAGGCGCTGGTGGTAAGGAGTGAACATGACGACATGGGAATCTTTTGGCGTGACCCTGCTGCTGTTGCTGGGGCACACCCTGGTGCGCGGCCTCATTCACAAGAGCCTGATGGCCCTTGGCCAGAGCCGGCAGGTGAGCGAGAACCGGGTACTCTACGTGGAGCACGTATTCCACTTCCTGCTGGGCTGCGCCACCCTGCTGATCCTGGCCGGGGTCTGGGGGCTCGACTTCTCCCGGCTGGTGGTGCTCGCCTCCTCCTTCTTCGCGGTACTGGGGGTCGCCATGGTGGCCCAGTGGTCGATCCTCTCCAACATCACCGCCAGTATCACCATCTTCTTCGCCTTCCCCTACAAGATTGGCGATCGCATCCGCATCCTCGACAAGGATGACTCCGTCACCGGCATCATCACCGAGATCGGCCTCTTCTACGTGCGGGTGCGGGATGACAACGGCGATCTGGTCACCTATCCGGCGAACCTTATTCTGCAAAAGCCGGTGAGGCGGCTGGAGGGAAAGGAGGCTGAGTCCACGCAGCCGGAATGAGAAAAGGCTCCCTCGGGAGCCTTTTTCGATGGCTGTTCAGCGTTCGAAGAAGCGGTAGAGGTGCTCGACCTGGACGGGGCAGTCGGCCACCAGGTGGATGTGGTCCCGTGCCTCCTCGGTGGACGAGAAGCTCATGGGGCACCCCAGGGTGTCCGTCATCACGTAGAGGTGGCCGTCCTGCCCCCTGAACTCCACGATCCAGCCGGGGGAGACGATGTCGTGCATGATCTCCGCCTCCTTGAACCTGTGCTGCTGGTGAAGCGCGCGCAATTCACTGACTGTCATGACACCCTCCTATGACTCATGGCGCCACCCTCAAGTCTAGTTCTCCTTCCCGGTGGCGCCGTCATTGGATCAGGGCGCCGTCGCCCCCTCCCGGGGTGGTTGCAGGGCGATCAGCAGCTCCCCGGACAGCGGCGTGACAGGGCCGGTGACCACCCTGGGTCTGGCCTTGGCATCCAGCACGAACAGAGGAATGGCGCCGGGATTGGCCTCCTGATACTGGTCCCAGTCGAAGGTGTCGCTCAGGCGGGTCGCCTTGATCTGCCCGCCCCGGCTCAGCAGGCCACTCAGCCTGGCGAAGTTGATGTCGGCACCGAACAGGTTCTGGCGGGCACGGAAGGTGGCGCTCTCCCGGTTGGCCTTGCCGTGATGTTCGCTGGAACGCAGGGAGTGGACCTTCTCCTCTCCGTAGAGGTGGGCGAAGTGCAGCACCCCGAGGGCGTTGTTGTGGCGGCTGGGAGAGAGCGCCAGCACGGTGCTGATGCTGGTGAGGGGCAGGTGCCGCTCGGCGTGCTCCGACTGGGGGTTGCCGAAGTAGCAGGGCAGGCCGCTCATGCGGGCCAGCTTGCAGTGCTCCCAGGCAGGATCGGAGAGCTGCACCGGGATCCCCTGATCCGCCAGCGCCTTGCCGATGGCCCGGGCCACCGAGTTGGCGCCGATGAGCAGCCAGACATTGGGGGCGCTCTGACGCATGTCGAGCAATCTGGCCAATGGCGTGGCCGTCAGGCTCTGCAGCACCACGGTGAAGATGATGACCGCAAACACCAGGGGCACCAGCTTGTCGGCATCCTGGATGCCGGCCTCGTGCATGCTGATGGCGAAGGAGGCGCTGACCGCCGCCGCCACTATGCCCCGGGGGGCTATCCAGGCGAGCAGGGCGCGGGCGCGCCAGGGCAGTTCCGACCCCCGGGTCGAGACCAGGATGCAGAGCGGGCGGGCCACGAACTGCACCACGCACAGCAGGGCCAGCACCATGGGGCCGAGCTGCCAGAGTTGGACCAGATCGAGGCGGGCCGCCAGCAGGATGAAGAGGGAGGAGATGAGAATGACGGCGAGATCCTCCTTGAAGGCCAGCACCTCCTCCAGATCCAGCCCCTCCTGGTTGGCGAGCCAGATGCCGAACACGGTCACCGCCAGCAGGCCGGATTCGTGACTGAGCCAGTCAGACAGGGTGAAGGTCACCAGCACCAGCGCCAGTACCCCGAACTTGTGCAGGCTGACCGGCAGCCAGTCCTTGCGGATGAGCAGGGTGGTGAGCCAGCCGGCACCGACCCCGATGAGCGACCCCACTCCCACCGTCTTGGCCAGGGCCAGCAGGGTATGACCGACCAGATCCCCCTGGCTGCCGAGGCGCACCGCCTCGAACACCAGTACCGCGAACAGGGCGCCGATGGGGTCGATGACGATCCCCTCCCAACGCAGGATCTTGTCCACCTCCCGGACCGGGCGGATCACGTTGAGCATGGGGGCGATCACCGTGGGGCCGGTCACCACCAGCACGGCGCCGAGCACCATGGCGACCCGCCAGTCCAGCCCAAGCAGGAAGTAGCTGGCGGCGCCGATGACGGCAAAGCTGGTCACCATGCCGGTGGAGCAGAGGTTGCGTACCACCTTGCCGATCCCCTTGAGTTCGGTCAGGTGCAGGGTCAGCGCCCCTTCAAACAGAATGATGGCGACCGAGAGGGAGACCAGGGGAAACAGCAGATCCCCCAGCAACTGATCGGGATCGAGCAGACCGGTCACCGGGCCGAGCAAGAGGCCGCTCAGCAGCAGGAACAAAATGGCGGGAACGCGCACGGACCAGGCAAGCCATTGGGCGAGCAGGGAGATGAGGGCTATTCCGGCGAGGGAGAGAGCAATCATGCCAACCTCGTACAGGTGATGGGGTTGGACCTAGTGTAGCGGGGAAGGGGGGCAAGATGACACCCGCCAGGCGTGCAGGGGAGAGCCGCTCAGATCAGATGGGGCTCTCTTTGTGGAGTTCGGTGACGCAATCGGTCACCGCCAGCACCAGGGCGGAGCGTACCATCTGATCGAGCCGGTTGAGCTGCATCTGGTAGAGGGGCCAGTCCTCCTCGTTGGCCGGGGGATCCTGCGGCATCATGCTGCCCTGCTGGATGGCATTCAGGCGCTCGAGCAGATCGCGGACCGGCTTGTCGCTGAAGCGGTAATCCTTGGGGTCGCGTACCAGAAAGTCGCGGATCTTCAGGTATGCCTCGAGATCCTGATAGCGCTCGAGGGAGATGAGGCCGAGGGCGAAGATGAGCTTGAGGCGCACCTCCAGCTGGCCGAGGGGTCCGCTCTGGTTGAGCAGGGGTTCGATGGCGTATTTGACGGCATACTCCTCCTGACGAAAGGCTCGCCGCATCAGGGAGTCGACCGCCTCTTCCAGGATGGTCACGACCTCGAGAAAGAAGCCGCGGGGGCCATCCTGCTCGTTCAGTCGCTCCAGTACTTCATCTTCCTGGTGTGTGGTCATAAGTGCTTCGGGTCCGGCTGACAGGGGGAGAGCAGGCCCTCCCCCGGTTTGTATCGTATGGGGTCCGTCACGGGCGGTGTGACGCCACCCCATCAGGTCACTTCAAGTTGTTGTAACGGGCGACGATGGTGCGTACCACATCGCTGTGCTCATCCAGGCCGGTGACGCGGGCCAGGGTCCGTGCCGGACCAAGTTCCGCCAGCATGGCCTGCAGCTCCACCGCCTGGGGATCGTCCTCATTGCGGTAATGCAGTGCGGCGGCGATGCCCTCCTGCAGGTGATCGCTCGGCAGGCCGTACTCCAGGGTGCCGAGCAGCGGCTTCACCAGCCTGTCCCCCGCCGCCAGCTTGCGCAGCGGCTGGCGACCGACCCGGTCAATCTCGTCCACCAGATAGAGGTTGGCGAAGCGGGAGAGGATCTTCTCGATGTAGGCGGCGTGCAGGCGCGGGTCGAAGCCGTAGCGTTTCACCAGCACGGCCCCGCTCTCCTCCATGGCGCGGCGCACCTTGCTGCGGATCAGCGGATCCTCGATCGCCTCGCGCACGGTGCGATAGCCCCTGAGCTTGCCGAGGTAGGCGGTGACGATGTGGCCGGTGTTGAGGGTGAACAGCTTGCGCTCGACGAAGGCCATCAGGTTGTCGGTGGGCTCCATGCCCGCCACCTGGGGCATCTCCCCCTTGAACTGGGTCCGATCGACGATCCACTCGCTGAAGCTCTCCACCGTCACCTCCAGGGGATCGTCGTTCGCCGCGGCGGGCGGAACGATGCGATCCACCGCCGAGTCGACGAAGCCGACGCACTGCTCGAGGGTGGCATGATACGCGACCGGCAGGTACTTGAGTACCTCCTCCTTGAGGTGGCTGGTGCCGCGCACCATGTTCTCGCAGGCGATGACGTTGAGGGGAGTCAGGTTGCCGGCATCGAAGCGGGCCTGCAGCCCCTTGGCCAGGGTGCTGGCAATCTTGTCCAGGATGTTGGGGCCGACCGCCGTGGTGACCAGATCGGCGGTGATGATACGGGCGATCACCTCGTGTCCGGCCGAGCTGACGGCGGCAACGTTGCGCACCACATCCAGCTTCTGATCCGTGCCCACCACGTGCACCTTGTACTCCTGGCGGTGGTTGAGCTGGTCGATCAGGGTCTCGTTGATGTCGGCGAAGGTGACCTGATGGCTGGCGTCAGCCAGCAGTTTGCCGATGAAGCCCCGACCGATGTTACCGGCACCAAAATGCAATGTTTTCATGATATTAACCTCTACAACCAAAGACGATGACGGATGATTACGCGGCCTGCTCGGCCCCCAGCAGATCCAGGAACTCCTGGGGATCCTGGGTGGTGGCCAGACGGTCGACGAGACCGGGCTCATCCAGTGCATTGGTCAGGCGGGTTATGACCTGTATGTGTTCATCGTTGCGGGCGGCAATGCCGATGACCAGGCGCGCCACTTCATCGGCGCCCTCGCCGAAGGCGACTCCGGCCGGGTATTGGCAGATGACGATGCCGGTACGCTTCACGTGCTCCTTGGCGGCGATGGTGCCGTGGGGCACGGCGATGGATTCGCCGAGGTAGGTGGAGACCAGCTGTTCGCGCTCCAGCATGGCGTCGACGTAGTCCGGTGCCACATAGCCTCGCTGGGCCAGCAGCTTGCCGGCGGTCACGATGGCCGCTTCCTTGCTCTCGGCCTTGAGGCCCAGGTGCACGTCCTGCAGGCTCAGGGTGAAGACTTCCGGCTCCTGCGGCTCGTAGCTGTCGTCGTTGGCCGCCACCAGCAGTTGCGGGTTGGCGATGTCATCGTTGGCCGCGTTGGCCAGGCTGAGGTTCTGCACCAGCTCCTGATAGAGGGCGTTGTCGAGGAAGTTGGTCAGCGAAATGTGCTGTGCATGCGGCGCATGGCGACGGGCACGGTCGGTGAGATCCTTGTGGGTGATGACCAGATCCACCTGATCGTCCAGGTTGTTGATGGCACTGTTGGTCACGCTGATGTCGAGACCGGCGGCCTGCACCCGCTTGCGCAGCATGCCGGCGCCCATGGCGCTGGAGCCCATGCCCGCATCGCAGGCGACGACGATGTTGCGCACTGCGGTCAGCTCGGTTTCCGGCTTCTTGGCGGCGGTGGTCTCGGGCTTGGCACCCTTCATGGCTTTCATCTTGCGGGTGGCTTCACCCAGGGCATCGGCCTCGTCGGCTTCCGGCTGCTGGGCACGGACGAACACGGCGGCGACCAGGAAGGAGACGGTGGCGGAGGCGACGATGGAGAGCAGCACCCCGATGAGGGAGGCTTTCGGCGTCATCAGCAGCACGGCGAAGATGGAGCCCGGGGAGGCGGGGGAGACCAGACCGGCGTTGAACAGGGTCAGGGTGAAGACCCCGGTCATGCCGCCTGCGATCACCGCCAGGATGAGGCGCGGGTTCATCAGCACGTACGGGAAGTAGATTTCGTGGATGCCGCCGAAGAAGTGGATGATGGACGCACCGGCTGCGGACTGCTTGGCGGCGCCACGGCCGAACACCATGTAGGCCAGCAACACGCCCATGCCCGGACCCGGGTTCGCTTCGATCAGGAAGAAGATGGAGCGGCCCTGTTCGGTGGCTTGCTGGATCCCGAGCGGCGAGAAGATGCCGTGGTTGATGGCGTTGTTCAGGAACAGGATCTTGGCCGGCTCGACGAAGATGGAGGTCAGCGGCAGCAGGCTGTGGGCGACCAGGAAGTCGACACCACCGGCCAGGGCGCCGGAGAGCACCTTGACGAAGGGACCGATGACGAAGAAGGCGAGAATGGCGAGCAACATGCCGATGATGCCGGCGGAGAAGTTGTTCACCAGCATCTCGAAGCCGCTCTTGACGCGACCTTCCATCGCCTTGTCGAAGCGCTTGATGGCCCAGCCACCCAGCGGGCCGACCATCATGGCGCCCATGAACATGGGGATGTCGGTCCCCACGATGACGCCCATGGTGGTGATGGCACCGACCACGGCCCCCCGGTCACCCCCGATCAGCTTGCCGCCGGTATAGCCGATGAGCAGCGGCAGCAGGTAGGTGATCATGGGACCGACCAGCTTTGCCAAGGTTTCATTGGGCAGCCAGCCAGTGGGGATGAAGAGGGCGGTGATGAAGCCCCAGGCGATGAAGGCGCCTATGTTGGGCATGACCATATTGGACAGGAAGCGTCCAAAATTCTGTATCTTGACTTTGGTATCCGGTGATAACATGTCGGGACCCCGTTTTAAGCCTGTGTGATTAAAAGTGGTAGTCGGGATGACGAGTTTTGCCGAACTCCCATCCCAGTCGTCTAAGCAACTTCAATCTACCAGCTTGTGATCAAATTAGGCTGAAAACGGGGTGTCTTGTGACCTGGATCTCAAATACCCCGACCTCCCCCCTCCCGGCATAGTGATGACGATCACAGTCATTCGCTGTATTTCGGCTACATTTCGATCTTCTCGCCTCTGGGTGTCAGTTTTTTGTGATTGATGTCTCGTTTTGCTGTTTGCGCAAATACGGTGTCAACGTGACTGTCGTCACAAAATCAAATTTTGCACTCAAATGAGTCATGGTTTTTCGCCTCGTATTCGCAAGTAATGACGATGGATATGCCGTAGTTCATCGTTAATCACCAATGAATCATTTATTTTGTAACCCACTTTCAGTTTTTCCCCCGAGAGGATCGGTTCCGACAAGGCCTCTTGTGACGCCCGGGTGGCGGATCCTGATCCGATCCCGTCTCGATCCTCCCTGCCGGTAGCGACGCAGGCTGGGGCCTGCGAGCGGGTCTCCCATCCCGTCTGCTTGCGGAGCGCAGCGATAAAAAAAAGCCCGCAGGATGCGGGCTTTTGCAGAGCAGACAAGCAGGGGGATCACTGCGCCTTGGGGGCTTCGTCGGCAGGCGCTGCATCGGCCTCGCTGGCAGGAGCGACCGGCGCCGGACCCGGCACCAGATCCACCGCCGGCTTGGCGATGAGGGATCGGGTCTCTTCCACCGCCTCGGTCAGCTTCACCTCGATGATCTGGCCGAGCTCGTAGACCACCTCGGTCTTGTCCAGATAGACGCGGCCGTTGTCCCAGTTGCACTCCAGCCGATCCTTGTTGTCCAGGATATGGCGGGCGGGCATGAAGACCACGGCGCCGTTCTCCTGCAGGCGCAGCTTGAGGCCGGCGCGCATCACGTCGATGATCTCGGCGTTGAACACCTTGTCGGTGCCCGCATCGGCCTTGAGGTAGCGCACATAGAGCCAGTCGCCGATGTCGCGCTCCACCATGCGGTGCAGGCGGCGGCAGGCGGTCAGGTGCTCGGTCAGCTCCAGGCTGGGGCGCTCACCCGGGGTCTTGCCGGCGATGACCGCCTTGAGCAGGCGATGGTTGACCATGTCGCCGTATTTGCGGATGGGGGAGGTCCAGGTGGCGTAGGCATCCAGACCCAGGCCGTAGTGGGCACCCGGTTCGGCGGACATCAGGGCATAGCTCTGGAAGCGGCGGATCTTGCCGTCCAGCCAGCGGGTGTCCAGGTTGTCTATCCAGCGGCGCAGGGCGCAGAAGCCGGAGAGGCTGGCGATCTCTTCCTTCTCGAACGGGGCCTCGGCGGTCTTGAGCAGCTCGATGGCGCCGTCCAGGGACTCCTCGTCAAAGCCGGTGTGGACGTTGAAGATACCGTAGCCGACCTCTTTGCCCAGCACGCGGCCGGCGCAGATGTTGGCGGCGATCATCGACTCTTCCACCATGCGGTTGGCGATGCGGCGCGGCTCCACGTGGATAGCCAGCACTTCGCCGTCTTCACCCAGCTCGAAGTCGTAGTCGGGTCTGTCCGGGAACACCAGGGCGTGCTCGGTGCGCCACTTGATGCGAGCCTCCGTCATCGCCTTCATCAGGGGCAGCTGGGCCAGGACGCCGGCGTCGATATCCAGCGCTTTGCCGTGCTCGGCCCAGTCGGAGACGTCGTCATAGCTGAGACGGGCATGGGAATTGATGCGGGCGGCGAAGAACTCGGTCTCCTCCAGCAGCAGGCCGTCCTCGGCGATGAGCAGACGGGCGCACAGGGTGTTGCGCTCCTCGCCCTCTTTCAGGGAGCAGAGCTCGTCGGAGAGGGTGCGCGGGATCATGGGTACGTTGCGCCCCGGCATGTAGACGGTGAAGGCGCGCTGGGCGGCCTCCTTGTCCAGCTCGCTCCCCTCGGCCACATAGGCGGTCGGGTCGGCGATGGCTACCAGCAGCTCCCAGCCGTTCTCCAGCTTGGTGATGGCCAGGGCATCGTCCATGTCCTTGGTCTTGGCACCGTCGATGGTGAAGAAGGGAACCTGGGTCAGATCCCGGCGGGGCAGCTCTTCCTCTTCGATCACCTTCCACTCCGGCAGGTCCGCCGGTTCAATCTGGGCCAGGTTGTGGCGCGCCAGCACCACCCACCAGGGCACGTTGTGATCTTCCTGGGTGGCGATGAGCTGGGTGATCTCGGCGGAGAAGTTGCCGTCCACCAGGGCATGGCGCTTGAGGGTGGCGACCACCCAGTCCCCTTCCTTGAAGGATTTCTCGTCCAGACCCTTCTTGGCGCGGGCCTTGATGGCGTCCTTGATGAGGGGGTGGTCGGGCACCACGTTGAGGCGGTCGCGGAACATCTTGACGCGGCCGACGAAGCGGGTGACGGCCTGCTCCAGCAGGGCATCCGGCTCGGCCACCTCTTTCTCTTTTTCAGTGCGGATCAGGGCGCTCACCCGGTCACCGTGCATCACCTTCTTCATGTAGGGAGGCGGCACGAAATAGCTGGTCTTCTCATCGACCTCCAGGAAGCCGAAGCCCCGATCGGAGGCGCGGATCACACCCTCTTTCTTGGGGATGTTTTCGCGGATTTGTTGCTTGAGCTGGGCCAGCAGCGGATTGTCTTGGAACATAAATGGGGAACCTGAGTGGAGACCTGATGGTTAATCGCCCAGCACTATACGTTTTTACCCCCCCAAAGCCAAGGTGAATGGCCCCCTCAACGGGGTTGCAGTGCCCGTCGCCCCTGCTGGATCAGGCGCTGGGATATCTGCTTGTGCAGCCCCCGCTCCAGCACCCAGCGGTGCCAGTAGAGCTGCTCGACCAGGTGGTGATCCGGGTTGAGATCGAGCAGGCGCCCTTCTTCCAGTTGCTGGCGGATCTGCAATTCCGGGATGAGGCAGCAGGCCAGCCCCTGCTCCGCCATGGCGACGAAGGCCTCGGAGGATCGCACCGTGTGGCAGGGGTAGCCACCGGGGGGGAGGGCGAAATGACGGGCCATGTAGCTGATGTGCATGTCGTCGCGCTGATCGAAGGCCACCGCCGGCGCCTTGGCCAGGGCTGCCGCCGTGAGGCCGTTCGGGAAGTGGCGGGCGACGAAGGCGGGGCTGGCGGTGAGCAGATAGCGCATCTCGCCGAGTTCGTCGACGCAGCAGCCCGCCAGCGGCTGGGGTTGCAGGCTGACGGCGCCGAACGCCTGCCCCTCGCGCACCCGGTCCAGGGTGCGGCTCTCGTCATCCACCAGCAGGTTCAGCTCGATGGGGTATTGCTCCAGCAGCGGCGCCAGGGCGGGCAGGAACCAGGTAGCCAGGCTGTCGGCATTGACGGCGATGCTGACCCGGATGGGGGCCCTGGGCTCGTCGGGGGAGAGCTCACCGGCCAGCTCCAGCTCCAGCTGGCGCACCTGGCGATAGTGGGCCAGCAGCTTCTGGCCGAGCCCCGTGGCCTGCAGCGGCTGGCTGCGGATGATGAGCGGCTCCGCAAACTGCTGCTCCAGCTGCTTGATGCGCTGGGAGATGGCGGACTGGGTGATGTGCAGGCGCTGGGCGGCACGCTCGAAGTTTTGCTCCCGGATCACCGCGTCCAGGGCCAGCAGCAGCTTGTAGTCCAGCGTCTTCATCAGCATTCCTTATGAAAAAAGGGAGTTCAGCAAGAATGCTACTCAAGGGAGCGCCAGAGGACAACCCGACCGCTCCCATGGAGGGGACCCGTCTCCGGGGCCGCCCCTGTGAGATGTGACAGTAGTCCTGACATGAGATTCATAAGATACTCACTCGGTCCGTTTTTGCATGGGGTGGAAACGGACCATAGCGAGCGTCTTGAATCCCGGGCCGGTCCCGGGACTTTTTTTGCTCAGATGACGGCGAGCAGAGCATCCCCCGCCGGCCGGTAATGGCCCTGCAGGGGGCGATGGACGGCGCGGTCGAAACGCTCGTCCAGGTGGAAGCGGATACCGACCCCGCGCACGGCCCCCAGATCCACCGCCTGGCGATGGCCGAGGCGCTCGATGGGCAGGCCGAGGCGACGGAAGATGCGCTCCACCGGCAGGCTGACCACGGCCACCAGCTCGCGGATCCCCTGCTCCCTGGCGAAGGCCAGCACCTCGCGGAAGATGACGCAGGTGAGTTCGCTGATGCCGTTCTCCAGGCGAGGGGCCCGGTCGGCGTCGATGGCGAGGCGGGTCAGCTCCCACACGTCGTTGCCGCGCGGCGGGGCTTCGCCAGCGAGGGCGGTGGGGAAGATGCTGGGCAGCATGTAATCCTGGGCGCAACTGAGCAGGCGGATGCAGCCGCACAGCCCCTGCTTGTCTTCAATCAGCACCCAGTGGGTGTCGGGCTTGTCGAAGTTGTCCCGCTCCAGGCCACGGCGGGATTCCACGTCCCAACCGAGTCGATCGGAGAAGACGCGGTTGCGAAATCGGTAGAGCTCGTTTTCGACCTCCCATCTGGGGTGTTCTTTCAATTTTCCTTTGAAAACAAGCATTCATGTCTCTCCATTTCATGGTTAGGCGCTATAATCCAAGGCCTTGGCCAGGGGAGGCTTGCCTATGACACGCGACCAACTGCTTGAGTACCTGGAACATTTCACGCTGGTGACCGATGGCAACCGGCTGTCCGAGCTCATCGGCCGCTTCACCCTGGGAATGGGCTACGACTACTACCGCTTCGCCCTCATCCTGCCCATGTCGATGCAAAGGCCCAAGGTGGTGCTGTTCAACCAGTGCCCCGACTCCTGGGTACAGGCCTACACCCTGAACAACATGCTGGCCTGCGATCCCATCATCCAGCTCGCCCGCAGGCAGACCCTGCCCATCTACTGGAACCGGCTGGACGAGAAGGCGCGCTTCCTGCAAGAGGGGAGCATGGATGTGATGGGGCTGGCGGCGGAATTCGGGTTGCGCAACGGCATCTCGTTCCCGCTGCACGGGGCGGCGGGGGAGAACGGCATACTCTCTTTCATCACCCGGGAGCGGGCATCGAGCGATCTGATGCTGGAGTCCTCGCCCATCCTCTCCTGGATGTCCAACTACATCTTCGAGGCGGCGATCCGGATCGTGCGTCAGAGCATGAGGGAGGACGATCCCCAGGAGCCCCTGACGGAGCGGGAGACCGAGTGCCTGTTCTGGGCCAGCGAAGGGAAGACATCGGGGGAGATCGCCTGCATCCTCGGCATCACGGAGCGCACCGTGAACTACCACCTCAATCAGGTCACCCGCAAGACGGGGTCGATGAACCGCTACCAGGCCATTGCCAAGGGGGTGAGCAGCGGCATCCTACTGCCGAACCTGGAGCAGGTGGTGGTCACCAACTTCCCCTCCCTTCTGCAGTGAATACAGGCCCGGCGGCACCGGCTCGTCGCCTGGCATCCCCTCTGTCGCCATCACCGCTGTCCTGCGCCGTCCCATCCTGCCGCCGATTCTCGGGGCGGGGCTGTGACCCCACAATTGTCAGATCCTGCAATTGACAACCTTCTTTGTGTGGTTTCGGCCCGGTTTTCATCAGTTTTATGAATGCATCAGAAAATGAATGAATTTCTCTGATTACCCGCGCCCCCTTATAGTGCGTTTCTCTCTTTCACAGGAACGCATCTCCATGTTCGCTACCACCCTGCAAGGCTTTACCCTCGGCCTTGCCATGATCATCCCCATCGGGGCCCAGAATGCCTTCGTGCTGAGCCGGGGCATTCACCGCAATCACCACCTGCTGACGGCGACCCTCTGCTGCCTGTGCGACCTCGTGCTGATCGGCATCGGGGTATTCGGCGGGGCCAACCTGCTGGCGGCCAGCCCGATCGGACTGGCCCTGCTGACCTGGGGCGGCGTGCTCTTCCTCGGTTGGTTCGGTATCCGTTCCCTGCGCAGTGCCTGGCGCGGCCAGGAGGCGGCCCTGGCGGACTCGCCCCGGTTGATGGGGGTGAAGAGCGTGCTGGCCATGACCCTCGGAGTGACTCTGCTCAATCCCCACGTCTACCTGGATACCCTGATGCTGCTTGGCTCGTTCGGCAGCCAGTTTGCCGAGGATCTGAGGCCAGCCTTCGCGGCGGGGGCCATGCTGGCTTCTCTGGTCTGGTTCTACGGACTGGCGTTCGGGGCGGCGGCACTCTCTCCCTGGCTTGCCCGGGGCCGGGTGCAGCAAGCCATTGATCTTGTTGTAGGTCTCATCATGCTGGTGCTGGCGGCCAAGCTGGCATTGGGTGCCATACCGGCCTCATGAGGCTATTTTTGTGCCGGGCTTCATAAAAATGAGTCCCGGTGCCATCTGCTGACATATTCGTCTGTTAAATTCCCGGCGCTGGTAAAGCGTTACTCATAATAAAAGGGAAAAAACAGTGAATAACACCATGAAGCTGGGGGCTATTGCCGCCATCGTGCTGCTGTCTGCCTGCAGCAACGAGAATGACAGCAAGGCGCAGCCGGGGACCGTCTCCCTGCGCCTGATCCAGACCTCCGACATCCACTCCAACGTGCTGGGGTACGACTACTACCAGAACAAGGAGGATCGCAAGTTCGGCCTCTCCCGCACCGCCCTGCTGATCCGCGCCGCCCGCGCCGAGAACCCCAACAACCTGCTGCTCGACAATGGCGACCTCATTCAGGGCACGCCGCTGGCGGACTACATCTTCGAGCAGTCCGGTGCCGGCTACCTCGAGAAGCAGGCGCACCCGGTGTTCAAGGCGATGAACGAGCTGGGCTACGACGCGGGCAACCTGGGCAACCACGAGTTCAACTACGGCCTGGACTACCTTGGCAAGGTACTGGCGGGAGCCGACTTCCCCTATGTGAACGCCAACGTGTTCGAGGCGGGGGCCTTCAAGCGCGATGCCAAGGGACAGATTGACTGGAGCGGCAACAAGTTCACCCCCTATCTGCTGCTGGAGCGCGAGGTGACCGATGACAAGGGCCAGCGCCAGCGCGTCAAGGTGGGCATCCTGGGTCTGACCCCGCCCCAGGTGCTGCAGTGGGACAAGCGTCATCTGGAGGGCAAGGTGGTGGTGGCCGACATGGTCGAGACCGCCAATCACTATGTGCCCGAGCTGCGCGCCAAGGGCGCCGACATCGTGGTGGTGGTGGCCCACACCGGCATCAATGCCAGCAGCTACGAGGCCATGATGGAGAACTCCGCCTGGCATCTGGCCAAGGTGAAGGGGGTGGACGCCCTGATGCTGGGCCACGCCCACAAGAACTTCCCCGGGGACTTCCCGGATCTGCCGGAGGTGGACAACCAGGCCGGTACCCTGAGCGGCATCCCCACCGTGATGCCCGGCTACTGGGGCAACCACCTCGGCATCATCGACCTCAAGCTGGAGCAGGTGGACGGCAAGTGGCAGGTGAAGCAGAGCCAGGCCAGCCTGCGCAAGATAGACGCCAGCGAGGGCAGTGCGGTGGATCAGCGGGTGGTGGACCTGGTGCAGGCGGATCACGACGCCACCAACCAGTGGCTGGACGAGCCGCTCGGCAAGATCACCTCCCCCATCCACAGCTTCTTCGCCCTGGTACAGGACGACCCCTCGGTGCAGCTGGTGAGCGATGCCCAGCGCCGCCACGCGGAGCAATTGCAACAAGACGGCCTGCTCAAGGAGTCCTACCCGATCCTTTCGGTGGCGGCCCCCTTCCGTGGCGGTCGCAACGGCATCAACGACTTCACCTACGTGGCCCAGGGTGACATCTCCCTGCGCAACGTCTCCGACCTTTATATCTATCCGAACACCCTGCAGGTGGTCGAGGTGAACGGGGCCACCGTCAAGGAGTGGCTGGAGATGAGCGCCGGCCAGTTCAACCAGATCGACACCGGCAAGACCGGGGTGCAGTGGCTGGTGAACGAGAGCTTCCCCACCTACAACTTCGATGTGATTGACGGGGTCAACTACGAGGTGGACATCACCCAGCCGGCCCGCTATAGCAAGGACGGGGTCAAGGTGAGCGACGGCCAGCGCATCAGCGGCCTCACCTTCAACGGCCAGCCCGTGGACCCGGCCCAGAAGTTCTACGTGGTGACCAACAACTACCGTGCCAGCGGCGGCGGCCACTTCCCGGGCATCGACGGCAGCAACATCGTCCATGAAGATCCCTTCGAGACGCGGGAGATCATCGCCCAGTACCTGAAGGCCCAGTCTGCGGACAACCCGGCTGGCTTCAGCCCGGCGGCCAACAACAACTGGCACATGAAGGCCCTGCCCGCCAACGTGGACGTGCGCCTCTACTCCTCGCCGACCGACGAGGCCAAGGCCCTGGCGGGGGTGGATCTGTCGTACCAGTCCACCCTGCCGATGGATGACGCCAAGCACCCCGGCTACGCCATCTACCGCCTGATCCGCCAGTAAGGCAGACGCTGGCAGCCAACAAAAAAGCCCTCGCAGTGCGAGGGCTTTTTCATGGGGCGCGGTGCCATCCTGTCCTGTCGTCTGGACTTGCCCGGTCGACGGGGCGGGAGGGCATCAGTAGTAGCCGGGATCGTCCGGATTGGGGCGGGTCTTGAAGCGGCGGTGCAGCCACATGTACTGCTCCGGCGCCTTGCGCACGGCGGCTTCAATTTCGCGGTTGGCGCGGCTGGCATCCGCCAGGTCGTCACCGCTCGGGTAGTCCGCGAGCGGGGCCCCGATATGCAGGGTGTAGCCCTCCCGGGTGCGGATGTTGTAGCAGGGCAGGGTGACGGTGTTCTTCACCCGGGCCAGGGTGGCGGTCCCCGTGATGGTGGCGGCCTGCTCCACCGCGAAGTAGGGCACGAAGACGCTGGCATGGCTGCCGTAGTCGTGATCCGGTGCATACCAGAGGGCGTCGCCGTTGCGCAGCGCCTTGATCATCCCCTTCACGTCCATCCGGTCCACCAGGTATTTGTTGGAGGCGCAGCGACCGTGGTACTGGGCGTACTCCAGCACCGGATTGGTGTTGGGGCGATAGACGCCGACCCCGGGGCGCACCAGGCCGAAGCAGCGGGCATTGAGCTCAAGGGTGAGGAAGTGGCAGGAGAGCAGCAGCATCCCCTGGCCCTTCTCCATGGCGTTGATGACGTGCTCTTCCCCTTCCACCTTCATCAGGCGGCGCATCCGCCAGTCTGGCCAGAACCAGGCCATGCCCACCTCGAAAATGGCGCAACCCACGCTCTCGAAGTTCTGCACCAGGAGGGCTTCGCGCTCATCCCGGCTGAGCTCGGGCATCGCCAGCTCCAGGTTGCGGCGGGCAATCTTGACGCGGGATTTCAGCAGCTTGCGGGCCAGGGTGCCGAGCTGGCGGCCCAGCCACATCTGGCTGCGCCAGGGCAGCAACACCAGCAGCCAGAGCAGGGAGAGGCCCAGCCAGCTCCCCCAGTAACGGGGATGGAACAGACGGGGTTCGAGGCGGGGAGCGTGTTCTTGGGCCATGAAGAGTCTCTTGTTCGCAAAGGCAAAGGGGGGAGTCCGACCGAACCGGGGGGCCTGTGTGGGGTGGCCCGGCGCGGATGCGGTCACTCGCATGTCGAGGATTCTATCCGAAAAGCGGGGGCGGGCGCGAATCGCCGTCATCTGGTCAGAGGGGGCGTCAGGGGGCAGGGCCGTGCTTTTTTCACGCCCCGGAAAAGAGTGTGATAAAATCGGCCGCTGAATTTTTCAGGTTTTGAGAGCCGATACAGATGAAAATCACCCTGCCCGAGTTTGAAAAAGCCCGCATCCTGGTCGTTGGCGATGTCATGTTGGATCGCTACTGGCATGGCCCTACCGGCCGGATCTCCCCCGAGGCACCGGTCCCCGTGGTCAAGGTCGAGCACATCGAGGAGCGCCCGGGTGGCGCCGCCAACGTGGCGCTCAACTCCGCCGCCCTCGGCGCCCAGGCCGTGCTGCTGGGCCTGACCGGTCAGGATGAAGCCGCCGATGCCCTCGCCAGCCAGATGGCCGGGGTCAAGGTGGCCTGTGATTTCGTGCGCCTGACCGACTATCCGACCATCACCAAGCTGCGGGTGCTGTCCCGCAACCAGCAACTGCTGCGTCTCGACTTCGAAGAGGCCTTCCACGACGTGGATGCCAGCCTGCTGATGGGCAAGGTGGAGCAGGCGCTGCCCCAGGCGGACGTGATGATCCTCTCCGACTACGGCAAGGGCGCCCTCAACGATGTGCCCGGCATGATCCGGCGTGCCCGCGCCGCCGGTATCCCCGTGCTGGTCGACCCCAAGGGGACCGATTTCGAGAAGTACCGCGGTGCCACCCTGCTGACCCCCAACATGTCCGAGTTCGAGGCCGTGGTGGGCAAGGTGAAGGGGGAAGAAGACCTGGTCGCCAGGGGGCTGGAGCTGGTCAAGCGCTTCGAGCTGGACGCCCTGCTGGTCACCCGTTCCGAGAACGGCATGACCCTGATCCGCGAAGGGCAGCCCGAGCTGCACCTGCCGGCCCAGGCCCACGAGGTCTATGACGTCACCGGTGCCGGTGACACCGTCATCTCCACCCTGGCGACTTCCCTTGCCGCGGGCAAGAGTCTGGATGAGGCCTGCGCCCTGGCCAACACTGCCGCCGGCATCGTGGTCGGCAAGCTGGGGACCTCCACCGTGAGCCCGGTGGAGCTGGCCAACGCCCTCTATACCGAGCAGGAGACCGGCTTTGGCGTCATGTCCGAGGCCCAGCTCAAGGTGGCCGTCCAGGCCGCCCGTCTGCGCGGCGAGAAGGTGGTGATGACCAACGGCTGCTTCGACATTCTGCACGCGGGTCATGTCTCCTATCTGGCCAATGCGGGCAAGCTGGGGGACCGCCTGATCGTGGCGGTGAACACCGACGAGTCCGTGCGTCGCCTCAAGGGGCCGGGTCGCCCGGTCAACCCGACCGAGCGCCGTATGACTGTGCTGGCGGCCCTGGGTGCCGTGGACTGGGTGGTCCCCTTCAGCGAAGACACTCCCCAGCGTCTGATCGCCGAGATCCTGCCAGACCTCCTGGTCAAGGGGGGCGACTACAAGCCCGAAGAGATCGCCGGTTACGCCGAGGTGACCGCCAATGGCGGCGAGGTGCGGGTGCTGAACTTCGAGGACGGCTGCTCCACCACCGACATCATCAAGACCATCCGCGAGCGCGGATAAGCGTAAAACCCGGCCAAGGCCGGGTTTTTTGATGGGGCTGCCGGGTCGGTGACATGGACGCTGCCTGGCAGGCCCCGACCAACGCACTTCCAGCGGCGAACAGAGATGAAAAAGGCGACCCCGGGGTCGCCTTTTCTCATGGTGTGCGCCTGGCTCAGGACTTCTTGGTGACCTGGGCGGCGGGCATCAGACCCTGGTTCACCTCTTCCAGATCCTTCTGCTCCAGGATGCCGGCGGCCTGCTTGAGGGAGAGGATGCTGAGGATGTAGTTGTAGCGGGCCTCGGAGAGCTTCTGCTTGGCCTGATACAGCTTGCGGGTGGAGTCCAGCACGTCGACGATTGTGCGGGTGCCCACCTCGTAACCGGCCTCGGTCGCCTTCAGGGCGCTGTCGGCGGAGATGACGGACTGGCTGTAGGCGCGGACCGAGCCGATGCTGGCGTTCACGTTGTTGTAGGAGGAGCGGACCGTGCTCTGCACCGAGCGGAAGCTGCGCTCGAGCTGTTCGCTGGCGGCCACGTAGTTGAACTG
Source organism: Aeromonas sp. MaB10011B (assembly GCF_017939325.1). NCBI lineage: Bacteria > Pseudomonadati > Pseudomonadota > Gammaproteobacteria > Aeromonadales > Aeromonadaceae > Aeromonas > Aeromonas sp. MaB10011B. Next base: position 87,571 of record NZ_JAGKRK010000072.1, read on the forward strand.
TGCCTGCTTGACCTGGGAGGTGGTGGCCCCGCCGGTGTAGATGGGCAGCTTGAAGTTCAGGCCGATGTTGCCCTGATTGCTGTTGCTCTCGGGGTTGCGGATCTCGTCCTTGTAATCGTTGTAACCGGCGTTCAGGCCGGCGCCCAGATCCAGGGTCGGTTCATGACCGGTCTTGGCCAGATCGATCTGCTCCTTGGCGATGTCCTTGCCGATGCGGGCGCTGTGCAGCTCAAGGTTCTTGTCCAGGGCCAGTTCCAGCCACTTGTCGGAGTTGAACGCGGTCTTCTGCGGGCTGAAGCGATCGGTGTTGAGCACGTCCAGTTGACGGTGGTCGATACCGGTCAGCTCGCGCAGGCTCTCGTAGCTGTTGTCCAGGGTGTTCTCGGCGTTGATCTCGTCCGCCAGCGCCTGATCGCGCTCGGCCTCGGCTTCGTGCACGTCGGTGATGGCGGTCAGGCCCACTTCGAAGCGCTGCTGGGTCTGTTCAAGCTGACGCTCGACCGCGGTCTTGTTGGCACGCACGAATTCCAGGGTATCCATGGCCTTGAGCACGTCGAAGTAGGCCTGGGCGGTACGCAGCATCAGGTTCTGGTACTCGAGGTTGTAGGCCACGTCGGACTGGGTGGCGCTCTTCTCGGTCAGATCCAGGTTGACCCAGTTGCTGCGACGGTAGATGGATTGATCCAGGGTCACGGAGCCGGTAGCGCCCGTGTTGGTCATGGTGTCGTTCTTGTTTTGCAGGTAGTTCAGGCCGGCGCCCAGGTTGATCTGGGGCAGCAGGGCTGCACGGGATTCGTTGATCTTCTCGAAGGCCTGGTCCCGCTTGGCCTTGGATTCCAGCAGCTGGGTATCCTTGATCTGGGCCTGTTGGTAAATATCGAGCAGGTTTTCGGCATGAGCGGCGCCGCTCACACCCAGCATCACCATGACTGACAAGAGTGTTCTTTTCATATGATAGTTTTAACCTTTTGTATCAACCCAAAGCTGTCCGCTGGATGAAGGGGGGATTGTCACCGACCAAGCTTGATTTCAGCTTAACCACTCTACTATAAGCAGATTTCATTGCGAACTGTCTCTTTTCCAGCTGCGGAAACGTCAAGGTCCGGGGCGAGTTTTCTCGGCAACGCGCCTAGCCAAATGCCCTGTGGCTGCTAAAATCCTTCCCTCATCGTCGGCGAGAGCGAGTGAATGAATGTTCATTCATGCCCCCGAATATTATGGTCAAACCAAGCCAAGTCAAGCTGGCAGGAGTCTCGAATGTCACAGCAAGCCTTGCCTCAAACCTGCCACTACTCCAGCGATGATGTGAAAATCATTGAAAAATCAGCTGGATATAATGGCTTCTTCAAGGTGAATGTCTACCGCCTGCAACACAGGCTGTTTGCCGGTGGCTGGAACGCCCCCATCGTCCGGGAACTGTTCGAACGTGGCCATGCCGCCGCCCTGCTGCCTTATGATCCGGTGCGGGACGAGATCGTGCTGGTGGAGCAGTTTCGCATCGGCGCCATGGAGACCTGCGCCACCCCCTGGCTGCTGGAGCTGGTGGCCGGCATCATCGATGAAGGGGAGACCGCCGAGGCAGTGGTGCGGCGCGAAGCGGTGGAAGAGGCAGGGATCGAGGTGGGACGCTGCGAACACGCCATCAGCTATCTGGTGAGCCCGGGTGGCAGCACCGAGCGCATCGAGGTGTTCGTGGGCGAGGTGGATGCCAGTCAGGCCAAGGGGATCCACGGTCTGGCGGAAGAGGGGGAAGACATCCGGGTCCACGTGGTGAGCCGCGAGCAGGCCTATGCCTGGCTCAAAGAGGGGCGCATCGACAATGCCGCCTCCGTCATCGCCCTGCAGTGGCTGGCCCTGAATCACGGCGAGCTGCGGGCACGCTGGCTGGCGGGGCGCTGAGGTGACGCTCGTTCAGACCCGGGTCAGGTGCCCTGTGTCCGACTGGAACACGGTGCAGTGGGTCCACCCTTCATGGACCCTGATTGAGGGAGCCGCGACATGTCATTAGTCCAGAGCCCGATGAAGCGCTATGTGCCTGATTTGATGTCCTTGCAGCGTACCTGCGAGGTCAATTACATGGCGCTGATGAAACTGTTGCCGCCCGGTGGCAGCGTGGGTGCCGAGCGCCGCTATCAGGTCGGCAACGGCCTGCAGTTCCAGCTCACGGTGACCGAGGAGAGCCGCTTCACCAGCCAGGTGATCCTGGCCCAGCACAACCCCGAATTGCCGAGCTACTTGCAAGCCCGGATAGAGATTCGTTTGTATCATGATGTGCGAATGGCGGAAGTGTGTGCGGCGCAACAGATTTCAATGTTGCAACCACGTTATGATTATCCCAATCAAAAAATGCATCACAGGGATGAAAAGGAGCAGGTAAATCTATTCTTGGCCGATTGGTTGAGATTTTGTCTCAAACACGGCACCAGCCTGATTAACATCCTCTAGTCGAACCCATAAAAAAGAAGCGTGATTTTGGAAACAGAGCTACCTCAGGCGCCGGACGGCAGTGTGCGCCTGTTACAGATTACCGATACCCATCTCTTCGCCAGTGCCGAGGGGCGGCTGCTGGCCGTGCCCACGGCGCAGAGTCTGGCCGCCGTGTTGGAGCGGGTGCAGGCCAACGAGCACCCGTTCGATCTCATCCTCGCCACCGGGGATCTTTCCCAGGATCACAGCCCGGAGTCCTACCAGCGCTTCGCCTCCATGATGGCGCCCCTGGCTCGCCCCATCTACTGGTTGCCCGGCAACCACGACGACGGCCCCCTGATGACCGAATACCTCCATGCGGCCGGCATCAGCGAGGCCAAGCAACTGGTGGGGGATCACTGGCAGGTGATCCTGCTGGATACCCAGGTGCGCGGCAAACCCCACGGGGTGCTGGGGGATCACCAGCTGGCGGCCCTGGATCAGGCCCTGCGCCAGCATCCCGAGCGCCATGCCCTCATCGCCCTGCACCATCAGGCGGTGCCGGTGGGCTGCGCCTGGCTGGATCAGCACAACCTCAAGAATGCCGACGACCTGTTCGCCGTGCTGGCCCGCCACCCGCAGCAAAAGACCATCCTGTTCGGCCACGTCCATCAGGAGTTTGACGAGGTGCACCACGGAGTGCGGCTCATCGCCAGCCCTTCTACCTGCATCCAGTTCAAGCCGCTCTCCGACGGTTTCGCACTGGACGAATCCGGCCCGGGTTGGCGCTATCTCACCTTGCACCCGGATGGCCGGGTGGCGAGCCAGGTGTGGCGCCTGCCGCTGGGGCAGTTCGTACCCGACCCCAATGCCACCGGTTACTGAGGCGTTGCCATGAAGTCCGTACTCCTCTACCTGCACGGTTTCAACTCCTCTCCCGGCTCGGCCAAGGCGCAGCAGATGGCGGCCTGGGTGGCCGAGAACAGGCCCGATATCGAGGTGGTGATCCCGGCCCAGCCCAACACCCCGGCGGCCGCCTGGGCTGCCATCGAGCAGGCCATCGCCGACCTGAAGGCCCGCCACGGCAGCGCCCTGCGACTGGGCGCCGTGGGCAGCTCCCTCGGTGGCTTCATGGCCACGAGAGTGAGCGAGATGTACGGTTGCCGCGCTGCCCTCATCAACCCGGCGGTGCGCCCCCACGAGCTGCTCTGCGACTACCTCGGCCCCCAGACCAACCCCTACAGCGGCGAACGCTATGAACTGCTGCCTGTGCACATGGACGAGCTGAGAGCGCTGGCGGTGCCGGTGACGGCTCCCGAGCGGCTCTGGGTGCTGCAACAGCAGGAGGACGAGGTGCTCGACTATCGCAAGGCGCTGGACGAATACCGCTTTGCCCGTCTCTCCCTGGAGTGCGGCGGCGATCACGCCTTCACAGGCTTCGAGCGCTACCCCGCCCAGATCGTCCGTTTCCTCGGGCTCTAGCCGTGCAGCCGCCGTTGGCCGCCTTCCTCGAACAGGTGCTGGCCACGGCCCAGGCGGGGCTCACCTACTCCCGCGATCCCTTCGACATCGCCCGCTTCGAGGCGCTGCGAGCGGCCACGGTGACGCTCATCGCCAGCCAGAGCGAGCTGGCCCCCGACGCCATCGACGACTGGATTGCCCTCGACAGCGGCTATCCCACCCCCAAGCTCGATGTGCGGGCCTTCATTCAGAACGATGCGGGCCATGTCCTGCTGGTGCAGGAGCGCAGTGACGGTTGCTGGACTCTGCCGGGGGGCTGGTGCGACATCGGCGATTCGCCTGCGGACGCCGTGGTGCGGGAAGTGAGCGAGGAGACCGGCCTCGCCTGTCGGGCGGTGCAACTGCTGGCCCTGTTCGACAAGCTCAAGCATCCCCATCCCCCGCAGTTGCCCCACGCCCACAAGGCGTTCTTCCTGTGCGAGGTGACGGGGGGCGCTCTGCTTACCGACACCGATGAAACCAAAGGGGCGGGGTACTTCCCCATCGACGCCTTGCCCGAACTCTCCCGCCACCGGGTGGTGGCGTCCCAGCTACGCACCCTGCATGACCATCTTTTACAAGGGCGGCGGGATACCCTGTTCGATTAACCGGTTCGCAGCCTGACACTGCGGCAAGGAGGCAGCATGATCACACGCATCGGCAATACCCCCATCCAGAAGAAACACAAGGCGAGCTGCCACTGCGGCGCCGTGGTGCTGGAGCTGACCCTGCCGGATGGCGTGGTGGATCCGCGCCGCTGCGACTGCTCCTTCTGTCGGCGGCGAGGGGCCATCGTCGCCTCGGTGCCGCTCTCCGGCATCCGCATCCTGCAAGGGGAGGCGGCGCTTCGCTGCTACCAGTTCAACACCCGCACCGCGAAACACTACTTCTGCAGCGTCTGCGGCATCTACACCCATCACCAGCGCCGATCCAATCCGGCGGAATATGGCTACAACCTCGCCTGTCTGGAGGGGGTCAACCCGTTCGATCTGGGAGAGGTGCCGACCCGCGACGGGGTGCATCACCCGGCAGATACCGTGGCCGATTGAACGCGAGGTGACTGCCCCGACGGGTGGCGGGGAGGACGGGCGAGGTGTTGCCGTGCCACTCCCGTGACGACACCTCAGGGGGTCATCTGCTTGTGTAGCCCCCGCCATGGCTGTGTTAACCTTGCCCTGTCCGTCTCCCGGCGGACCCCGGCCTCTCTCTTCATTCCATCTCTGCCAACAGGGGGCACACCCGTGACGACTGCTTCAGCGCTGCCGGATCTGATCCTCGGGGCCTCGCTCTACTTTCCGCCCCTGTTCAAGGCCGTGCTGCTCGGCCTACTGGGCTGGCTGCCGCTGCACCATCTGCTGCGGGACTGGCTCTACGGTGGGGATGTCTGGCATCCCCTGCTGATGGATCTCTCCCTCTTCATCCTCGCCGTCAGCGGCGCCCTATGGATATTGCTACATGGCTAAATCACCCCTTGCGACCCTCAAATACTTCTCCACCCTGCTGGTCTTTGCCCTGGCGCTGGTGTCGCTCTGGTGGCTGTGGAACGACTACATGCAGGGCCCCTGGACCCGGGATGGCAAGGTGAGGGCCGAGCTGGTCAGCATCACGCCCCAGGTGTCGGGCAAGATCGTCAGGATAGGGGTCAAGGACAACCAGCTGGTGAAGGCGGGGGACCTGCTCTTTACTCTGGATCCCGAGCCCTATCGCATCGCGCTGGACAACGCCAGCGCGGCCCTGGCCAAGGCCAGGTCGGATCTCGACAAGGCGGAGCACGAGGCGAATCGTCGCCAGAGCCTCTCCCGCACCGTTATCTCCGCCGAGGCGGTGGATGAATCCAGGCTCAATGCCCAGGCGATGAAGGCGGCCTATGAGGTGGCCCAAGCCAATCTGGAGCAGGCCAGATGGTCCCTTGCCCGGACCGAGGTCCATGCTGCGAGCGACGGCTACATCACCAACCTGCAGGCCAGGGTCGGCAACTACGCCACCGCCGGGGTGCCCCTGGTGGCCCTGATAGACACCCACTCCTTCTATGTGCAGGGCTATTTCGAAGAGACCAAGCTCAGGCACATCGCCCCCGGCAAACCGGCCGAGGTGGTGCTCTACAGCGGGGATCGGGTACTCAGGGGGGAGGTGGAAAGCATAGGGCGCGCCATTCACGATCAGAGCCTGGAAGGCAGCGAGGGGCTGCTGCTCGACGTCAAGCCGAACGTGCCCTGGGTGCGCCTGGCCCAGCGGGTGCCGGTGCGGATCAGGCTGCTGGCGATTCCCCCGGATCTGGTCTTGATCGCGGGCACGACCTGTACCATCACCATAGGGGACTAGGGTGATCCCCTCGCTCTGGCGCCAGACCCCCTGGGGCAAGGCCAACGGCGGACAGTGGCGCTACGCCCTGCGCAATGCCCTGGCCATGTGCCTGTCGCTCTGGCTGGCGTTCGTGCTGCAACTCGACTCTCCCTACTGGGCCATGACCTCCGCCGCCGTGGTGAGCTTTCCCACCGTGGGGGGCGTCATCAGCAAGAGCCTGGGGCGGGTGGTGGGCAGCCTCATCGGCGCCATGGCGGCGGTGATGATCACCGGCCTTGGCATCGGTGATCCCTGGCTCTTCAGCCTGCTTATCGCCCTCTGGCTGGGGGGTTGCACCTACATCTCCAACCACCATCAGAACAACGTCTCCTACGGTTTCGCCCTGGCGGGCTATACCGCCGCCATCATCGCCTTCTCCTGCGTCAACCTGACCGACCCGCAACATATCTTCGACATCGCCCAGGCCCGGGTGAGCGAGGTGATCGTCGGCATCCTCTGCGGCGGCCTGATGATGATGATCCTGCCGAGCTTCTCCGATGGCGAGACTCTGCTGGACTCCCTTGGCAAGAGCCAGACCCGGCTGCTGGAACATGCCCAGCTGCTCTGGCTCGGGGAGACGGGCGCCGATGTGCGCACCGCCCACGAGGGGGTGATCGGTCAGATCCTCACCCTGAACGTGCTGCGCATCCAGGCAGTCTGGAGCCACCACCGCCTGCGCCGCCACAACCAGTTGCTGAACTATCTGCTCCATCGCCAGCTGAGGATGGTCAGCCTCATCTCGGGGCTGCGCCGCATGCTGCAACACTGGCCAGAGGACGCCGTCGACCCGGCCCCCATGCTGGCCGCCGTGCTGCGGGAGCTGGGACAGGGGGGCTGCGACAAGCTGCGCATTGCCCGCCTGATGGCGCCCTTCGTGGCCCGTTCGGGGGATGATTATCGCTGTCAGGCCTTCTGGCTGCGGCTGCGCCACTTCTGCTGGAGCTACCTGGAGTGTCAGCGCTGGCTGGAAAGGCTGGCCCGCCACGATGGCCAGGAGTGGCCGGCGCCGCCGCGCCACAGCTCTCTGACCAGCCACACCGACGGCCTGGAGGCGGCCTACAACGGGGGGCGTACCTTCCTCTGCGTGATGCTGGGCTGCACCTTCTGGATCCACAGCCAGTGGGATGCGGGCGCCGCGGCCCTGACCCTGCTCGCCATCTGCTGCGTGCTCTATTCCGCCACCCCGGCCCCGGCCAAGGGGGCCCAGACCATGCTCAAGGCCATCGTGCTGCTCAGCTTTATCTGCTTCGGGGTCAAGTTCGGGCTGATGATCCGCATCGACGACTTCTGGATCTTCTGTGCCCTGCTGTTCCCCGCCCTCATCACCCTGCAACTGCTGAAATTGCAGCGCCCCCAGGGGGCGGCGCTCTGGGGCCAGCTCATCGTGCTGCTCGGCTCCTTCCTCGCCATCACCAATCCGCCGAGCTACGACTACCTCGCCTTCGTCAACAGCAGCCTCGCGCAGGCACTGGGGGTGATGAGCGCCGGACTGGCGTTCCAGCTGCTGCGACCTAGCTCGGATCGGCGCAAGAGCCGCCGCCTGATGCATCGTCTGCGGCGGGATTTCGTGGACCAGCTGGCCCCGGCCCCGCATCAGAGCGAGGGGGAGTTTGAATCCCGGGTCTATCACGCGGTGAGCCAGCTCAGCCAGAGTCAGGATCAGGGGGCCCGGCTCTGGGTGCTGCGCTGGGGCGTGGTGCTGCTCAATTGCAGCCATATCGTCTGGCAGCTCAGGCTCTGGCGCAGCCGGGATCCGGCCCTCTATCTGGTGCGGGACGGCTGTCTGCGCTGCCTGAAAGGCATTCTGACCGAAGGGGGCGTGCAGCACGAGACCCTGGGGCGCACCCTGGCGGAGCTGGACCGCATCAGCCAGGGGCTGGGGGAACATGCAGACCCGGCGGCCCGGGCTCTGGCGGGGCTGGTGTGGCGACTCCACTGCTCCCTCTCCCAGCTTGTGCAGGCCCTGCCCGGGGAACCCGCCTGATCCCGGGCGGGGAGGCCGGAGCCCCTCTGGATCACCCTTTGCGAGCGCCCCATTTGTCCCGGGCCCTCCCAGCGAGTAAGATTCCCCCCAAACGTCAATTCGCAAGGCCCTCCATGTCCACTCAATACAATGCGGATGCCATTGAGGTCCTCAATGGCCTTGAACCGGTGCGTCGCCGCCCCGGCATGTACACCGACACCACCCGGCCCAATCACCTCGGCCAGGAGGTCATCGACAACAGCGTCGACGAGGCGCTGGCGGGTCACGCCCGCAATCTGGAGGTGATCCTGCACGAGGATCAGTCCCTCGAGGTGATCGACGACGGTCGCGGCATGCCGGTGGACATCCACCCGGAGGAAGGGGTCTCCGGCGTGGAGCTGATCCTCTGCAAGCTGCACGCGGGGGGCAAGTTCTCCAACAAGAACTATCAGTTCTCCGGCGGCTTGCACGGGGTAGGGATCTCCGTGGTGAACGCCCTCTCCGATCGGGTCGAGGTGACGGTGCGCCGGGACGGCCAGGTCTATGACATCGCCTTCGAGCGGGGCGAGAAAGTGTCTGATCTGACCATCACCGGCACCTGCGGCCGTCGCAACACCGGCACCCGGGTGCGCTTCTGGCCAGAGGCGCGCTACTTCGATTCGCCGCGCTTCTCGGTCTCCAAGCTCGAGCACCTGCTCAAAGCCAAGGCCGTGCTCTGCCCGGGCCTCACCATCAAGTTCCTCGACAAGAACACCGGCATCAAGCTTGAGTGGTGCTACGAAGACGGCCTCAAGGATTACCTCATCGATGCGGTCAAGCAGTTCACCTGCCTGCCGGAGCAGCCCTTCGTCGGCTCTTTCAGCTCCGAGCAGTCGGCGGTGGACTGGGCCCTGTGCTGGTTGCCGGAAGGGGGCGAATGCCTCGCCGAATCCTATGTGAACCTCATTCCCACGGCGCTCGGTGGCACCCATGTCAACGGCCTGCGCCAGGGGCTGCTCGACGCCATGCGCGAGTTCTGCGAGTTCCGCAACCTCTTGCCCCGCGGGGTCAAGCTGACCCCGGAAGACATCTGGGATCGCTGCGCCTACATCCTCTCCATCAAGATGCAGGACCCGCAGTTTGCAGGGCAGACCAAGGAGCGACTTTCATCCCGCCAGAGCTCGGCCTTCGTGTCGGGCGTGGTGAAGGATGCCTTCAGCCTCTATCTGAATAGCAACACCGAGCTGGCCGAACAGCTGGCGGAGCTCTGCATCTCCAGCGCCCAGCGCCGGATGCGCGCCGCCAAGACGGTGGTGCGCAAGAAGATAACCCAGGGCCCGGCCCTGCCCGGCAAGCTCACCGACTGCGGCTGCGCGGATCCCATGCAGGGGGAGCTCTTCCTGGTGGAGGGTGACTCCGCGGGCGGCAGTGCCAAGCAGGCGCGCGACCGCGAATTCCAGGCCATCATGCCCCTGCGCGGCAAGATCCTGAACACCTGGGAGGTGGAGGCCGGTCAGGTGCTCGCCTCCCAAGAAGTACACGACATCTCGGTGGCGATCGGGCTTGACCCCGACTCCGACGATCTCAGTGGCCTGCGCTACGGCAAGGTGTGCATCCTCGCGGATGCGGACTCGGACGGTCTGCACATCGCCACCCTGCTCTGCGCCCTCTTTGTGAAGCACTTCCGCACGCTGGTGGAAAAGGGCCATGTCTATGTGGCCATGCCGCCCCTCTATCGTATCGACATCGGCAAGGAGGTCTTCTACGCCCTCGACGAGGACGAGAAGAACGGCGTGCTGCAACGGGTCGAAGCCGAGAAGAAGAAGGGCAAGGTGATGGTGACCCGATTCAAGGGGCTGGGTGAGATGAACCCCAAGCAGTTGCGGGAAACCACCATGGATCCCAACACCCGCCGCCTGGTGCAGCTCACCATGGGCGCGGAAGGGGGGGCAGAAGGGGAAGATGGGGACGAGACCCTGCAACTGATGGACATGCTGCTGGCCAAGAAGCGCGCCGGTGATCGCCGCGAATGGCTGGAAGAGAAGGGCAACCTCGCCATCATCTAAGCCGTCGGCTGGCCCGGACAGGGCCAGCAAGCATTTAGCCGGAGTCGCCCTGTGGCGGCTCCCGAACCGAAAGAGATAATCACATGAGTGATGCTATCGAGCTCAGTCTGGACGGGGTAGAGCGCCAGCCAATGCGCACCTTTACCGAACAGGCTTACTTGAACTACTCCATGTACGTCATCATGGATCGGGCCTTGCCGCATATCGGCGATGGCCTCAAACCGGTGCAGCGGCGCATCATCTACGCCATGAGCGAGTTGGGGCTGTCGGCGCTCTCCAAGCACAAGAAGTCAGCCCGTACCGTGGGTGACGTGCTGGGTAAGTACCACCCCCACGGCGACATCGCCTGTTATGAAGCCATGGTGCTGATGGCCCAGCCCTTCTCCTACCGCTACCCGCTGGTGGATGGTCAGGGCAACTGGGGTGCGCCGGACGATCCCAAATCCTTCGCCGCCATGCGTTATACCGAGGCGCGGCTGTCGCGCTTCTCCGAGCTGCTGCTCTCCGAGCTCGGCCAGGGCACGGTGGAGTGGACGCCGAACTTCGACGGCACCATGAAAGAGCCGGTGGTGCTGCCTGCCCGCCTGCCGCACATCCTGCTCAACGGGGTGACCGGCATCGCGGTGGGGATGGCGACCGATATCCCACCCCACAACGCCCGGGAAGTGGCCCACGCCTGCGTGGAACTGCTGGATAATCCCAATGCTGGCCTGGATGCCCTGATGGCCCATGTGCAGGGGCCGGACTACCCGACCAATGCCGAGATCATCACGCCGCGCGACGATATCCGCAAAATCTACGAGACCGGCAAGGGTTCTATCAAGCAACGGGCGGTGTGGAGCGAGGAGGATGGCGACATCGTCATCACGGCGCTGCCCCATCAGGCCTCAGGCGCCAAGATCATGGAGCAGATTGCCGCCCAGATGGTGGCCAAAAAGCTGCCCATGGTCACCGATCTGCGCGATGAGTCGGACCACGAGAACCCGACCCGTCTGGTGATTGTGCCGCGCTCCAACCGGGTGGACGTGGAGGGGCTGATGGCCCACCTGTTCGCCACCACGGATCTGGAGAAGAACTACCGGGTCAACCTCAACATCCTGGGTCTGGACAACCGGCCCCAGGTGAAAGACCTCAAGACCATCCTCACCGAGTGGTTGAGCTTCCGCCGTGAAACGGTGCGTCGCCGCCTGCAGTATCGCCTCGACAAGGTGCTGGCCCGCCTGCACATCCTCGAAGGCTTGCTCATTGCCTACCTCAACATCGACGAGGTGATCGAGATCATCCGTACCGAGGAGGAGCCGGGCCGGGTGATGATGGAGCGCTTCAACATCAGCGAGACCCAGGCCGAGGCGATCCTCGAGCTGAAACTGCGTCACCTGGCCAAGCTCGAAGAGTTCAAGCTGCGCGCCGAACAGAACGAACTGGCGGAAGAGCGCGACAAGCTGGAACTGATCCTGGGTTCCGAGCGCCGTCTCAGCACATTGCTGAAGAAAGAGATCCTGGCGGACGCCGAGAAGTACGGTGACGATCGCCGCACCCCGCTGGTGGAGCGCGCCACCGCCGTGGCGCTGACCGAGAAGGAGCTCACCCCGAGCGAGCCGGTCACCGTGATCCTGTCCGACAAGGGCTGGGTGCGCGCCGCCAAGGGCCACGACGTCGATGTGGAGGGCCTCTCCTACAAGGCGGGGGACAACTACCTCGCCCACGCCCATGGCCGCAGCAACCAGCAGGCGGTGTTCCTCTCCACCCTGGGGAGAACCTACTCGCTGGAGGCCCACACACTGCCCTCCGCCCGCAGTCAGGGCGAGCCGCTCACCGGTCGCTTCGCGCTGGGTGCTGGCGAAGAAGTACGCCATCTGGTGATGGGTAACGAGGGCGAGCCGTATCTGATCTGTTCCGACGCCGGTTACGGCTTCGTCTGCAAGTACGATGACCTCATTGGCAAGAACAAGAACGGCAAGGCGCTGCTCACCGTGCCGGAAGGGGGCCTGGTGATGGCGCCCCAGAAGATAGGCGCGCCGGACACCGATCTCTGCATGGCCATCTCCAACGAGGGGCGCATGCTGCTGTTCCCGCTCAATACCCTGCCGGTGCTCGGCAAGGGCAAGGGCAACAAGCTCATCAGCATCCCGTCCGCGCGGGTGAAGGCGCGGGAGGAGTTTGTGGTGATGGCCGCCGTCATCCCGCAGGGCCAGTCGGTCACCCTGTTTGCCGGCAAGCGCAAGCTCACTCTTAAGCCATCTGACCTTGACTACTACCGCGGCGAGCGCGGCCGCCGTGGCGCCAAGCTGCCCCGCGGTCTGCAGCGGGTCGATCGTATCGAGATTGAATCCGCCGCCGGCGCCGAGCCGGTAGCCGGGGAAAATCAGGAAGGGTAATAAAATAATAGGGAGCGAATAGTCGCTCCCTATTATTTTGAGGTGATAAATGAAAGCTTAATTTATTACCATCGCTGGGATTAAATGTTAGTTTTCGTAAACTCAGCCTAACCTACGACTTTGCTTAATTTGGTTGAAAAACATATCCCAGAGGTGTTCCGCCATTCCTTCGTTCGTGAGCAATGTTTCTCTTGAAGAACTCATATTGTAACCCCCCATCAATGGACGAAAACCAAGAACTTGACCATTTTCGGTAATGGTCAAACATTCATTGTAACTATTTCTGGCCATGCCATCCTGGCCATAACATATATCACCCACCCCATGACTACGGCCATTGTTACGCCAAATAGCACACTGACCAACCCGGCTGCCGCTGATGTAAATCGCGCAACTGAATGCATTGGCATCCAGCTGATGGAACTCAGAGTCTACTCCTGAATTACGCTTTTTAAGCTCAGACAAGGAGTTTTCAAAATATCGGGTAACGTACTCGAACCCTTCACGGCAGGCACGATCTTTATCGAGATCGGTGAAGCTCTTTGGCAAGGAAAGGTTGCTGGATCTTGGTGTGAAAATTGATCCAGTTTCTTGAGTCGAAGAAAATGTATTAATCTGTGAACGAAGGCCCACATCCTGCTGCGTATTTTTCGCCTCCATATTGTCAATGGCGCGTACTACGGCATCGACCACTTGCACATAACCTTCATCGTGACTAGCGAATTTCGTAATTGGTTTACCATCCACTGTGGCAGCAAGTATTTTGCCAAACGGTAATTGATGCCAGGCACATTCCCTTAAAATTACCGGAATAACTATTGCCTCGCCCCTTCTATGGCGCTCCATAGCATTTGCCATTTCAACCTGATAACAATAATCAGAAGCGATAAAGTCACTACTGATCAGCAAAAGCACAATATCTGCTTCAGAAAAATATTGATCAATCTTATGCTCGAATACTTCCCCTGGAATAATGCACCGGTCGTGCCATGTGGATATTCTCCCCATGCGTTTCAAGGGTGATAGATGTTTTTCAAGTTCATTACGTAATGCTTCATCAGCATGAGAATAGGAAAAAACGAGGCTAGCCATAATTCTAAGATGCTCCTGAACCATTACTGTTAGATACAACTATTCTGACGATTAAGCACGGAAGGTGCAATGAGCAATATGGCTTGTTCTGTGCTTATTACACCTGATGAGAATTGCATACCCCCCTCTCCCATTGGGAGAGGATCGGTGTGAGGGAAAGTAACCGCTGGGTGCCATCAACAGGGGAATGGCACCGCCGCAAATCAGTTGTCGAAATTCCACTGTATGGGCAGCTCAAGATCGAATATCAGCTGATCTCCGTCGAGGCGAAAGGCCACGCTGGTCTGGTGCTGGTCATATTCATCGATAAGTCGGCAGCTCTCGGCAAAGTTGGATTCGTAGCTGAGGCGCGCACTGCCGCCGGTGTGAGCCTCGTCGAGTTCCACCCCCTGTACCCGCAGTGGCTCTTTCTGACTGAGCTTGACCCGACTGTCACCCACATCCACCAGCCGCTCCAGCAGGGGGAAGAAATCCTGCTTGTGTGCCTCTATCGCCCGGGCGATGGCCTGTTCCAGCTCGGCGTGGCTGGCAAGGGGGCCATTCAGGGTGTAGCGGGTCTGTATCCTTTCCTGGGCCATAAACTGTTCCTCTTTGGGGTTGCCGGCGGGAGCTTCTCCCTTGGCTGTGACGCTGCGCTCAGGCGGGGATGCGGCCATTGCGCACCAGGGCCCGGCGGATGTTCATGCACATCTTGCCGAAGCGCTGGATCTCGTCGAAGGAGGGCGGAATGCCGCGATCGATCTGATATTGCCAGTAGCAGAGATCCGTATCCACCAGCTCCATCAGCTTTTTGGGGCAGCCGATGCAGGTGTTGTCCGGCCCGCATTTGAAGGTATCCGGTTGATAGAGCGGAAATTCCGCCTTCACGGCGTCGATGATCTGCTGCATCGCGGTAATGCGGTCCGGCTTTCTGTTCACGGCTCGTTTCCCGGCTCTGGTATGGGGAGTCATTATATCCCTGCCAAAAATGGGGCCAATGACGCTTACGGGGTAGTTTTCTGCCAAGGGCGGCGGCGATGACAAGGGTTTCTGCTGCCAGCGGGATGGCGGATAGCACAACGCCCGGCAAGCCGGGCGTTGTGGGGAGGAGCGGCGGGGGCCGTCCTGCAAGGGGGCATGGCTCCCTTAGAAGTCGTGATAGAGCGGCCAGCCGAGCAGCGGGTGCTTGAGCCCGGCGCGCATCTCGATGTTGTCGAGCTTCTCCGGCGAGGCGTTCTCTTTTTGCAGCAGCTGGTACTGGCGCACAAAGCCGAGGGTGTGCAGCAGGTTCGGCACAAAGCCCGGGCTCAGCTCCTGGCGCAGGGCGGCGGCCATGTCGGCGGGTAGCGCGCTCAGCATCAGAGCGAGCTGGGCGGCGAGGTAGTCGGTGTCATACCAGCCCTCGTCGAGCTCAACCTCTCGCGCAAGTCGGCGCTTGAGATCCTGCTTCACCTTGAGCGGGGCGGCGCCACTGCCCTTGCCGCAGAGGATGCGGTAGAGCAGGGCCTCGGCCAGCTTGTCCTCCATGGTGGGGTGGTCGCTCTCGCAGGCGAAGAAGTGCTGGTCGATGAGTTCCATCAGGCGGCTCTTGTTGTGCTCGGTCAGCGCCTTCTCGTACTCCTGCCACCCTTGCCACTCCTCCACATCGGGCGGGCTCGAGATCTTGTCCAAGAGCCGGGCATCCACGTCACCGTAGAGGCTGTTGCCAGCCTGCTTGGGGCTGACGGTGATGAGCATCGACCAGCCCTTCTGGAACGGCTTGATGGGGCCTTCCGGCGCCTGCAGCAGCGCCAGCGCCTTGGCCGGATCCCGCGCCGAGAGCTCCTGCAGGCCGAGGCTCACCACGCCGATGACGTCGTGGGCGGCTTGCTCCAGCAGGTGCATCTTGTACTTGTTGTAGTACTTGTCGGCGAATTTGAGGCTCATCAGCACCGCCTTACCCTTGATGGCGGCCAGCTGTTGTTCGCTCAAACGTTCATTGTCGCGGCCAAAGCGCAGCACCTGGGTCAGAAAGGGGCCCTGGTTGGCATCGCGAATGACTAACTGCATGAATGGGCTCCTTAATCCAGAAAGCTGAACATGTCGTCGACGTCGCCGTACTCGTCTTCCTCGACCTTGTTCTTCTCTTTGGCCTGCATCACCAGCTCGGCGGCAAACTTGTTGATGATGCCGTCCCAAGTGGAGTGTTCGCTCCGCAGCAGCGCCTTGATGGCTTTCTCCACCTCGGGGGCCAGCTCGCGAATGAGCATCAAGAGGCTGCGCGGGTCATCCAGCGCATAGTCGTGGACATCCTCGCTCTGCTGGCGCTCGCTGTAGCGCAGGGACTCTTCGAGATCTTCCTCTTCGGCGTGCAGCACGTCGCGATAGCCTTCGTCCTCTTCATAACGATCGCCACGATAGAACTCGATAAAGGGGATGGCGAGGTAGAAGAGACCGGCCGGATCTTCGGCCACGCACTCGAGGATCTCCCGCTGCTTGGCCTCGCTATCCTGGGTGCGGATCAGGTAGTTGAGGAAGTCGAAGGTGTGCTGTTGCAGCTCGTCGGCGTTGTTCTTGATCGCCTCTTCCCAATAGAGAGGCTGCTGGCAGACGATGTCACGGATCCGCTCCGGGGTCATCAGCTCGGAGATGATGGAGGGGAAGGAGATGTCGTGCTGGCCGTTGATCTGGGTCAGGGTAACGATATCAATGTTTTCAATCACTTCTGCCAGCTGGTCGTCAGACATGGTCTTGGCGATCAGCTCGAACTTCTCGCTGGCCTGCTTCGGCTCGATAACGGCCAGTTCTTTGATCTCGATGGCGGTAATTTCTATCAGACTGTTGCTCATGCCTTGCCCCAATTTAGAAACGGACTTCGTCGTACATATCCTGATCGCGGTCGTCATCACCATAGCGGTCACTGCCGCCATGGTAGTCGGCGTCGGCATCTTCCCCGTCTTCCTCTTCTTCGTCGCGCAGCTCATAGTCGTCATCGCCGCGGTGGCTGCCGCGCGGCAGCGGGTTGTCGAGCAGGAACAGCACGGCGCAGGCTTCCATCAGCTGATCTTCGCTCTGGGCCCGCACCGCCTTGACCAGCGGCAGGACGGCGTTGTTGAAGCCGATGCTCACCTTGAACTCGTCCCAGCTCGGCTGCTCGCCGCTGGCGAGCCACTTGTTCCACTGCCCCTTGGCCTTGGCCGGGAACTGCACCCGGCCATAGAGGGCGAGCGGCAGGTATTCAGGCATGAACTCCAGCATGCTCATGTCGGCCAGCAGCAGGGCCTTCATCTGGTCGGTGAACTGCTCAAGCCCCTTGGGGTCGTCCTGATCCCGGTAGGATTCGATGTTTTCACTGGCATCGCTTTGCAGGGCCTTGAGCCGTGCCTGGTCCCATTTATTTTGCATAGTCGCTCTTCTTGCCTGGTGGCTCAGGGGTAGAACTGGTCCCACATCTCCTGCATGGCAGCAGCGGGATCGGTCACGATGACGTTGTTGAAATCCTTGATAAAGGCGGCCCGCTGTTTCGGATCGGACAGCACTTCATAAGCCTGCTTTACCTGGTGCAGCCGGGCGGCTGCCTGCTCTTTCTCTTCTTCGCTCGCCCCGTGCAGCTTGTCGGGGTGGTACTGGTTCGACAGCCGTCGATAGGCTTTCTTGATGTCGTTTTCACTGGCATTGGACTTGACGCCCAACACCCGGAAGTAGTTGTTCATGACGGATCCTGCCTCACTGGCATGGTGGAATTCATCCTGTGTCGACCTGGTGGCGCAACGTCGGCAAACCAGGCTCGGCAAAAACCGGAGATTTTAACGGAAAGCCGGCGCCTCTGCCATGAAAGTGCGGTCTTTCTGTACGAAAAGAGCGGGCGGTGCGAGATGGCGGCGGGGCTACACTGGCAGAGGGGGGCGGCAGGCCCCGGCGTTGCCCGGCCCCCTCTTGTCCGAACCATCCGGATTCTGCCGTCACAAGGAGTCATCGCCATGGTCAAGTCCGCGTTTTTCGTGCTCGCGCTGGCAGGCAGTGCCGCCTCTGCCAGCGACAAATTGCCCGCCTCGCCGCTGATGGGGGATGTCACCAGGGCCCAGTTCATGGAGCGCGCCGCCCAGCGCTTCGCCTTGCAGGACAAGAACGGTGACGGCGTGCTGTCGGTTGCCGAGAAAGAGGCCAACCTGGCAAAGCTGGCTGGCGTGATGCAACAGGCTGGCAAGCCGGTCCCGGAGCGGATGAGCCAGCTCAAGCCGTCGCGGGAGACCACCAGGGCCCAGTTCATGGCGCGGCAGGAGGCGCTCTTCTCTCGCCTGGACAAGAACGGTGACGGGGTGATCGGGGAGTCTGAGCGTCTCGACATCAAGGCCAATCTGGAGAAGCGGGCGATGGAGGCCGCCCAATAGGGCGGGTTGTCAGCCCTCTGATGAAAAAGAGCCCGGTAGCGATACCGGGCTCTTTGCATCTCTGGCATGAAGGGGGGCTACCAGCTTGCCCAGAGCAGCCGCAACCTGAGCCCCCAGGCGCTGCTCCAGCCGGTGGTGCTGCTCACCAGAGCCCCATCCTTGATGACGAGGAAGGTCGGCGTCACCCCCACCTGCCAGCGGGCGGCCAGATCTCCGGACTCGTCGTTGTGGGTGGGGAAGGTCAGCCCCTTCTTCGCCATCCCGGCGCGCAACGGTTCATCGCTGCCGGAGCGCAGGGCCACCGTCAGCACATTTTCGCCCTCCTGCCAGAGCTGTTCCACCGTGGGAGTGGTGAAGCGGCACACCCCGCACCAGCTGGCCCAGTAGTAGACCAGCAGGGGCTTGCCGCGGCTCTGCTCGGCCAGAGTGGTGGTGGTGCCGTCCTGCAGGGTGAAGGGGGCCTCCATGGCCCCCGCCGGCAGCGTGGGGCTGCGCCACAGATCCACCAGGGTGGTGATGACAAGCGCCATCAGCAGCAGCCAGAGCGCCTCCTTGCCCCAGCGGCGCCAGCGCGGTGCCTTTACAGCGACATCCTCAACCATGGTTTAGTTCCGCCTGGCCAGCTCGGCTTTGACCAGCTGCTCCAGCTCGTCATAGGGGAGGGCGCCAGGCACCAGCTGGTTGCCGATAAGCGTCGCCGGGGTGCCCTGTACGCCCAGCAGGGGGCCGATGCGAAGGCTGTTGCGCAGCTCCTCGGTGGCCTTGCCTTCCGGCTTGAGGGTCAGGTTGTCGGTGGCCGCCAGCGCCTTGTTGATGTCCGCCTCGGTCAGCAGCCCCTGCTTGCTCATCAGCTTGTCGTGCAGGGGGAGGAAGCGGGCCGGATCCTGCTTCCACAGGGTGAGGCTGTACTGGGCCGCCTTGGCGGAGGTCTGCCCCTTGAACGGCAGCAGCTTGATCACCAGCCCCAGATCGTCGGGATAGGCCTCGAGCAGCCGGGTCAGCTGGGGATCGAACTGCTTGCAGTAGGGGCAGTTGTAATCGGTGAACAGCACCAGGGTCAGCTTGGGGTGCTTGGCCCCGAGGCGCGGGCTGGTGGCGCTGTTGAACAGCACCTCCTGGTTGCCCTTGATGAAGTCGCCGAGCTGGGCCTGCTGGGTCGCGGCGTTCTGCTTCTCCCAGGACTCAGCGGCCTCGTCCAGGATCTTCGGGTTCTGCACCAGAGTCTCACGAATGAGCTCCTTGATGCGGGCCTCCTGCTCCGGGGTGAAGGGGGCGGCGTGCAGCGTGGGGGTGCCTAGGGTGGCGGCGACCAGGGCGGTGCAGAGGGTCAGGGTACGCAGGTTCATGGCATTCTCCTTAGAAATGGGGGCCGGGCTGGACGAGGCCGGCCTTGTTCAAGACGTCGAGCAGCGCTGCCTTGTCCAGCAGGGGGGAGAGGGTCTCCCCCCCGGGCAGGCCGGGCCCGTAGATCTGGTTGAAGGGGACGGCGGCGGCGCCGCGCTGGCGCAGGAAGGCGGCGATGGCATCACTCGGCCTGCTCCAGTCGCCGCGCAGGGCCACCACGTCCGGGGCGGACAGGGCCTCCTGCACCTCGCCCTGCAGCAGCACGTTGTATTTATTGGCCTTGCAGGTGACGCACCAGTCGGCGGTGACATCCACGAAGACCCGCTGGTGCCGAGCCAGGGCGTCGGCGATGGCCTGTTCGGAGAGGGGCTGCCAGGCGACTCTGTCTATGCTGCCCGACCCCTGCGCCGTGAGGGCGCCCCCCAGCAGCAGGGCGCCGCCGATGAGTGCCGAGAGGGAGAGGGCCAGCGTGAAACCACACAGACCATAACGCCAGAGGATGCCCATCAGCAGCACCAGCACCATGGCGGCCATCAGCCAGCCGGTGGCCGTGCTGCCCAGATGGTTGCCAAGCAGGCTCGCCAGCCAGAGGCTGGAGCCCAGCATCATCAGGCCGAGCAGGATGCGCAGTCGCCCCATCCAGCGCCCCGGTTTGGGCAGCCAGAGGGCAAGGCGCGGCAGGGCCGCCACCAGCAGCCAGGGCAGGCTCATGCCAAGGCCGAGGGCCGTGAAGATGAGCCAGAGCTGGCCGAGGGGCGCCGCCAGTGCAAAGGCCACCGCGGTGCCGAGGAAGGGGGCCGAGCAGGGGGTCGCGAGCAGGGTGGCGAAGCTCCCCTGCAGGAAGTGACCGCCGAGCCCCTTGCCGCCGCGGGTGGCGAGGCGAGTGTTGAGATTGCTGGGCAACCTTATCTCGAACAAGCCCAGCAGGTTGGCGCAAAACAGCAGGGTCACCGCCACCATGAAGCCGATGAAACCGGCGCTCTGGAACTGGATCCCCCAGCCGACGGCTCCCTGAGTCGCGCGCAGCAGGCTGCTCATGGCTGCCAGCACCCAGAAGGAGGTGATTATCCCGGCGCTGGCGGCGAGGAACTGCTTGCGCACGCCTCCTTGTTCGCGCTCCTGCTGCTGCAGCACGGTGCCGAGTTTCAGGGCCAGCACCGGCAGCACGCAGGGCATCAGGTTGAGGATGAGACCGCCGAGCAGTGCCGCCCCCAGCAGCCAGAGGAGGGGCTGCCCCGGGGCCGGCAGGGCGAGGGGATCGGCGATGGTGGCGCGGGTCTGCCAGGCCTGCTCGCCGCTGGTGAGCAGCAGACCGAGGGATTGACCACGCAAGTCAGGGGCATCCCCCTGCCAGCCATCGCTGACCGGCACCCGGGCAATCAGGGTGGTGCCGCTTACCTCGAGCGCGGGCTTGCCGAACTCGGCCCCCTCCAGCGCATCGATGAAGAGCGCAGGCGCCTGCCACCCCTCTGCCCGCTCGGCCCGCAGCTGCAGCTGGTTGTGCTGGTAGCCGAGCTCGACCCGGGTGTCGGCGGGCAGCGTCTGCGGCAGCGTGCTCATGGCCTGGGCCCAGCCGAAGTCAAAACCGGCCGGCGCCTGCCCATCCGCCGCCAGGGTGAAGGGGTAGTCGGTCAGGATGCAGACATTGCTGCAGGTGGAGAGGCGCAAGGTGCCCTTGAGCGGCTGCCCGGCCGGGTAGTCGAGGCTCAGGGGGAAGCGCACCTGCTCCTGATAGCCCTGGGTGCTGAGTCCGGCCACTTCGAAGGGGCGCGGCGTGGGCCAGTGCCACTGGACGTTGCCGACCGGCTGATCCCACAGGATCTGGGGCGCTATGCCCCCTTCACCCGGGCTGCGCCAGTAGGTTTTCCAGCCGGATTCGAGGGCCACCTCGAGCAGGATGCGGGTGTGGTCAGGGGCGCTGCGGTCGGCTTGCAGCCGGACCCTGGCGTGATCGTTCCGGGGGCTGGTGAGCCAGCCCGTATCGCTGGCCAATCCGCTGGATTGCCACAGCAGGCAGCCCAGTAGCAGGACCGCCTTGAAGAGATTTGACATGTTTTTGGTCTCGCAAAAAATGAGTGACAGCTAACGAAACAACGCGGCTGAACTCATTCCCGCCAGACACAGAGGGTGAGGTGGAGTCGTCGTTCCGGGGGCGAGACGGCCCGTGGCGGCGGCAGTGGCGGCGTGTAGCGCCAGAGCGGCGCCAGCAGGGCGATGAGCAGCGCCACCGCGAAGAACAGCTGCTCGACGCAGAGCAGGCTGGCGGCGCTCAGCCACTTGCCGTTGAGCTGGCAACCGTTGGGCTGGGGGCTGGAGGTGCTGGCCTTGTCGGCCTGGTCGTCGGGAGTCACGGAGGAGGGCAGGGCCTGGCAGCTGATGGCGTGATCGAGCAGGGCGAGTCGGGCCAGCGGCTGGGCCGCGCAATTGAGCACCAGCAGGCAGACCAGCAGCAGGAGTCGTGTCGCCCAGCGTTGTTGGTGAATCATGCTCGCCCCGTTCATCAAGATGGGCACATCCTAACGACCAACGGCGGGTGGGGCAAGCCGGAAGGCGAGGGGGACGTGCGAGGCTGGTCGGTTCTGTCTGGCGAACGCTTGTTCGCTAAAAGGGGGACCAGTATACTGCGCCGAGTCAAATTCCGAGGTGTTCGATGCTCAAACTTGCCCGTGTGCTGCTGCTGGCCCTGCTGCTCGTCTTCTGGTTCCTGTTCGGCCTGTTGCTTTGTCTGGTGCGCCCGCGCCACCCGAACAACGTCTATGTCTTCGCCCGCATGTATCATGCGGTCTGCCCGCTGATCGGCCTCAAGGTCCGGGTGACGGTGGCCGACGAGGTCAAATCGGTGGGGCCGGCGGTCTATGTCTGCAATCACCAGAGCAACTACGACATCTTCACCGTGACCGGCGCCGTGCAGCCCGGCGTGGTGGCGGTGGGCAAGAAGAGCCTGCTGTGGCTCCCCTTCTTCGGCCTCATCTTCTGGCTCTCCGGCAACGTGCTGATCGACCGCTCCAACCGCTCCCGCGCCATCGGCACCATCGGCCAGGTGGTGGATCGCATCAAGCATCGTGGCACCTCCATCTGGATGTTCCCGGAGGGGACCCGCTCCCAGGGGCGTGGTCTGCTGCCGTTCAAAGCGGGGGCCTTCCACACTGCCGTCCAGGCCGAGGTGCCCGTGGTGCCCATCGTCTGCTCCAGCTACTTCGGTCAGGTCGATCTCAACCGCTGGGACAACGGCGAGGTGCTGCTGGAAGTGATGGCCCCGGTGTGCAGCAAGGAGCACGGCGCCGCCGGCATTCGCGAGCTCTCCGACACCTGCCGGGAGAAGATGGAAGCCAAGCTGGCGGAGCTGGATGGCAAGCTTGGCCATCGGCCGGCGGCCTGAGCCCGGTTGCAGAGAAGAGAGGGAGCCGCTGGCTCCCTTTTTTATTGGTGAAAATCACCATCTTGTTGGTTTTTTTCACCACACCGTATCCAATAAACATCCATCGTTAACTTTCATCTAATTGTAAATAAAGGAAAAAACATTCTGGCACGGCTCTTGTAATGTCATGGGAAGAGAGTGACACCCTATCAACAAGGAGCCAGACCATGAGCGTATTCAGCCGCCTGACCGACGTGATCAATGCCAACCTGCACAGCCTGCTCGACAAGAGCGAAGAGCCGGAGAAGATGCTGCGGCTGATGATCGAGGAGATGGAGCAGGTCCAGGTCGAGATGAGAACCCAGGCCGCCCGCGTCATCGCCGAACAGAAACAGCTGGAGCGCCATCAGCAGGCGCTGCGCAACCAGATCCAGGAGTGGGCAGCCAAGGCCGAACTCGCCATCCAGAAGGGCCGCGAAGATCTGGCCCGTGCCGCCCTCACCGAGAAGCTGGCGGAGATGAAGCAGTGCGAGCGGCTGGAAGAGGACAAGGCGCGGGTGGCCGAAGTGCTGGCCCAGCTCACCGCCGACAGCGAGCGACTGGCGGCCAAGCTGACCGAGGCGCGAGAGAAGCAGAAGATGCTGACCCTGCGCGAGCAGACCGCCCACAGCCGCATCCGCGCCCGTGCCCAGGTGGACAACCAGCGCATGCACGAGCTGGTGGCCCGCTTCGACGGCTTCCAGAACCGGGTCGATCAGCTGGAGGCCCAGCTGGAGGCGGCGACCCTGGGGCAGAACCCGTCCCTCGAGGCCCAGTTCCGCGAGCTGGAGCTGAACGACGAGATTGAGCGGGAGCTGGCCCGGCTCAAGGGTCAGAAGGTGGAGGCATAACCATGACACCCTGGCCCAAGGATCTCGCCCATCGCAAGCTGACCGGGGTCTGCGCCGGTCTTGCCAGAGGGCTGGGGGTGTCCAGAGTGACGGTGCGAGTGGTGGCCCTGCTCGCCCTGATCCTGATGCCGCCGCTGGCCCTGGCGCTCTATCTGGTGGGGGTGCTCGTCATGCCTCCCCGCCGTGAACTTCAACGCTGGCTGGAGTGATCTCCGGATCGTCCCGTCGGCAAGTGCAAGCCCGTGAGGAGCACAACATGCTGGAATTTATCGTCTTGATCCTGGTGCTGATCGGCATGGCGCTGACCGGATTCACCGTGCTGGCCATGCTGCTGGTGAGCGGGGTCTTTGTGCTGTTTGGCGCCCTGGCCGGCATGTTTGCCCTCATCATCAAGCTGGCGCCCTGGTTGCTGGTGGTGCTGGTGGTGTGCTGGCTCCTCAGCAACAGGCGCAAGCAGTCGAACACCTACCGTTAAGCCTCCCTGATTTCGTATCCTTCCTTGGCCACTGCTTGCAGTGGCCCTTTTTATGGGGGCGACACAGGGTCGGTGTGCGGGGTGGCAAGCCAGGAAAGGCTCCAGCCGTGCCACAACGCCGGCTCGTGCACCAGGCGCTCCTTGAACGCCTTGCTCTGCTGCTTGAGGCGGTACTCGAGGCGCAGCGCCTCGCGTTTGCCGGGGACCTCCTGCTGCCATACCAGGGAGAGGGGCCCCTTGCCGCGCAGGGCTCTGGCCCCCTTGCCGCTCTGGTGCTGACGCAGTCGCCGCTCGGGATCCGTGCTGATCCCCGCATAGAGTGCTCCGGTGCCGGTGCGCACCAGATAGACAAACCAGCGGGAGGGAGTGGGGGTGGCGAGGGTCACGAGGTACGCCACCTGGCCCGCTGGCGCCCAAGCCGGTGCAGGGGCAGCAGGCTCACCAGCAGGCCGGCCCAGACGAAGGCAAAGCCCACGGATTTCACCGGATCCGGGATCTCGCCAAACCAGAAGAGGGCGAGCAGGAAGGCGAGGCTCGGCTCTATGTATTGCAGCAGCCCCACCGTGCTCATGGGCGTGCGCGCCACTGCATAGCAGAACAGCCCCACCGGCAGCAGGGTGGCGGGGGCGCTGCCCATCAGCAGCAGTCGCTCGGTCCAGTCACCGGCCATAAACTGGCTGGTGCCCTGCAAGGTCAGCCAGCCGATGATGAGAAGGGCGATGGGCAACTGCACCAGAGACTCCAGATAGAGGCTGGTTCCGGCGTCCAGTCTCACCTTCTTCTTGATGAGGCCGTAGAGGGCGAAGTTGGCCCCCATCACGAGGGAGAACCAGGGCAGCTCGCCGTAGGAGAAGAGCATGTAGGCGAGCCCCGCCAGGGCGAGCGCCACCGCCAGGTGTTTTTGCGGGGTGAGCTTCTCTTTGAGGAAGAGCACCGCAAAGGCGATGTTGAACAGCGGGGTCATGAAGAAGGCGAGGCTGGTGGCCAGCACCTGGCCCGTGGTCAGGCACCAGGTGAACATGCACCAGCTGATGGACATCACGGGGCCTGCCAGCAGCACGAGGCCGAGCTGCCGGGGATCGCCGCGCAGGGCCCCCCAGGGTACCCGCTGGCCGAGGAGCAGAAGCAGGCCTCCCAGCAGCACCACGGACCAGAGCACCCGGTGGGAGAGCAGTTCCCACATGTTGATCTCGGGCATGAACTGGTAATAGAGGGGCAGCATGCCCCACAGCACGAATGAGAGGGCCGCGCTGCCGGTGCCCATCCAGTTCTTCATCTCTCTCCGTTTATTAAACTAAACAATGGCGGCTGCATGATAAGTATCCGCCGCCCCTTTCACAAGCGGGAGCGGGGAGAAAACTCTGGTACTATCGGGCCCATGAACCGACTCGATCCCCTGTTTGAACAGATCCGGGCCTGCCGCCTGTGCGAGGCCCACCTGCCGCTCGGCCCAAGGCCGGTGATCCGCGGCAACGAGCGCGCCCGTCTGCTCATCATCGGCCAGGCCCCCGGCACCCGGGTACACGCCAGCGGCATCCCCTGGGACGATCCCTCCGGCGATCGGCTGCGCTTGTGGCTCGGGGTGGACAAGGCCACCTTTTACGATGAATCCCGCATCGCCATCATGCCCATGGGGCTCTGTTACCCCGGCAGGGGCAAGTCGGGGGATCTGCCGCCGCGCCCGGAATGTGCCCCCACCTGGCACGACAAGGTACTGATGCTGCTGCCCAACATCGAGCTGACCCTGCTCATCGGCCAGTATGCGCAGGCTTACTACCTGAGGGCGGCGGCGAAAGGATCGCTCACCGAGACGGTGCGACACTGGGCGGACTATGGCCCGGCCTGGTTGCCGCTGCCGCACCCGTCCCCGCGCAACACCCTCTGGCTCAGGAAGAACCCCTGGTTCGAGCAGGCAGTGATCCCCCATCTGCAGCAGCGGGTCGCCCCCCTGCTTGACCCGGCAGGCTAGAGCGCCGGCTCGGCCTGGGGCTTGGGCTTGCTGCGGGCCATGGCGACCAGCGGCAGTATGATGCACAGGCACCCCAACAGCAGCGGCAGCCCCGGCTGTTCGTCAAACAGCCAGACCCCGATGGCGACCGCCATCAGCAGCCCGGTGTACTCCGCTGAGGCGATCTTGCTCGCCTCCGCCTTGCGATAGGCCATCACGCACAGCCCCGCGTAGACCATGATGAGCGCCGAGGAGCCGAAGGCGGGCCACCACATCTGCCATTGCCACTCGCCCCCTTCCCACCAGGCCAGCGCCAGGATGAAGGGCATGCTCAGCACATTGGTGAAAAACAGGGTCTGGGCGATGGGCTGCTGGAGCGGGATGCGCTTGATCAGCAGGTTGTTGACCGCCAGAGAGAGCGCCACCCCGAGCGCCGCCAGGGCGGCCCAGTTTACCTCGGTCGGGCGCAGCACGATGAGCACCCCGACGAAGCCGAGCAGCGCCGTCAGCACCTTCTGGCGCGAGAGTGCCTCCCCCGCCAGCCAGACCGCGAGCGGCACCATCAGCAGCGGGGCGGCATAGAAGAGGGCGTTGGCGGTGGCGAGCGGCAGTCGGGTGAGGGCGACCACCATCAGGCAGACGCCGACGGCCCAGATGTGGGCCCGCAGCAGGTGCCACTTGAGGGCTACCGGCGGGTTGCGCCGCCAGGACCAGAGCAGCCAGGGGGTGAGCAACAGGGCCGCGGAGAGCTGGCGGAAAAAGACAAACTGGAAGATGGGCTGGTCCGGCTCCAGCACCTTGACCAGGGCATCGGAGAAGACCGCCACCATGTTGCCGAGCACCAGATAGAGGATGCCTATCCCGACTGCATTCATACCACCTCCAGATTCAGATGAGGGGAGGGTAGCCCGCGGCCTGTTATCCAGTAAAATGATAAAAAATCATCACGCATGAGAAATTTGGATAATGAAGCTGCCCCCCCTGCGCGCCGTTCAATATTTCGAGGTGGTTGCCCGCCTGCTGAGTTTTTCCCGCGCCGCCCTGGAGCTCAATGTCAGCCAGAGTGCGGTCAGTCACCAGATCCGTCTGCTGGAGGATTTTCTGGGGGAGCGGCTGCTGCTGCGCCAGGGGCGGCTGCTCTCCCTGACGCCCCAGGGGGAGATCTATTTCGAGGGGATCGCCGCCGGGCTGGTCCAGATTGCCCAGAGCAGCGAGCAGTTGCGCGGCGGCGGCGAGATGCGGGTGCGGCTCGCGGTCTACAGCTCCTTTGCTGTGAAGTGGCTGATACCGCGCCTGGCCGGGCTGCGCCAGCTCTATCCCGAGCTGGATCTCAGCCTGGAGATGGTGGCGGAAGATCCCGAGCTCTCCGACAGGGTGGCGGACGGTTTCATCACCGTCTCCCCCGAAGGGCCGGGTTACATGCACGATCTGCTCTATCGGGAGCGGCTGATGCCGGTGTGCAGTCGCCGGATGTGGCAGCAGGTGGAAGGGGAGTGGCCCGCCACCCTGTGGCAGTTGCCGCTGCTCTCCATCCAGGCTATCTACCGCGAGAAGGGGGAAGATTGGCGGCGCTGGGCCGAAATGGGGGGACTGACCATTCCCCCCGAGGCGAGGGTGCACCATTTCAGCCATATTCTGCTCGCGCTGGAGGCGGCGAACTGGGACCAGGGAATGGCGCTCATCAACGACTACATGTTGCAGCCGGAGGATCCGCGTCTGGTGCGGCTGCCCCTGCACGCCCTCGAGACCTGCGACAACTTCTATTTCGTCTTCAAGCGCTCGCGCGCCCATGAACCCGCCATCAGCCGGTTGCGTCAGTGGCTGTGGCAGGAGTCGCAGGCGAGCCTGAGACCCGGGGAAAACGAGCCTCTCAGGCGTGTCTGAACGGGCTGGGTGCCCTATGCAGAATGGACGGCACAGCCCACGACGAAGGTGTCTGATTCGGGAGGCCTGATGGCACTGGCGAGACCAGGGCCATCAGGAGCGGGTCAGGTGCGCTTGAACTGGCTCAGTACAAAGAGGGTGGTGGCGCAGACTACGACCGAGGGACCGGCCGGGGTGTCCTGATACCAGGAGAGGGCAAGGCCCCCCAGCACGGCGAGACAGCCTGTCAGGGCGGCAAAGCCGGCCATCTGCTCCGGGGTCTGGCTGAAGCGGCGGGCGGTGGCGGCGGGAATGATCAGCAAGGAGGTGATGATGAGCGCCCCGACGAACTTCATGGCCACGGCGATGACCAGGCCTATCAGCAACATCAGCACGCAGCGCAGTACATCCACCCGCACCCCTTCCACCCGGGCCAGCTCTTCCGAGATGGTCATGGAGAGCAGGGGATCCCAGAGCCGCCACAGGGTGAGCAGCACCAGGGCGCCGCCGCCGTAGATCCAGAGCAGGTCCATGGGCTGCACCGAGAGCAGGTCGCCAAACAGGTAGGCCATCAGGTCCACCCGCACGTTGTCCATGAAGCTCAGGGTGACCAGACCCAGCGACAGGGCGCTGTGGGCCAGAATGCCGAGCAGGGTGTCGGTGGCCACCTGCTGGTTGCGGCTCATGATGACCAGCAGCATCGCCATGGCGAGGCAGCAGACCACGACCGCCAGGGTGAGGTCCACCTGCAGCAGGATGCCGAGGGCGATGCCGAAGAGGCAGGCATGGGAGAGGGTGTCGCCAAAATAGGCCATCTTGCGCCACACCACGAAGCTGCCCAGCGGCCCGGCCAGCAGGGCGATGCCGAGTCCGGCCGCGAGGGCGTATAACAGAAAGCTGTCCACGTGAAGATCCTAGTTGTTGCGAGAGGGCAGGCGGATGACGGGAGCCTGCGGTTCATGATGATGGTGTTCGCCATCGCAGTGGTGATGGTGGGTATAGACCGCCAGCACCTCCCGCTCCGGTCGCCCGAACAGGCGGGCAAATTCCGGGTGACGGGCCACGCTCTCCGGCTCGCCGTGGCAGCAGACGTGGCGATTGAGGCAGATCACCTCGTGAGTGCTGGCCATCACCAGGTGCAGATCGTGGGAGACCATCAGCACGGCGCAGTGGAACTCGGCGGCCAGCTGGCTGATGAGGGCATAGAGCTCGATCTGGCCCGTGATATCTACCCCTTGCACCGGTTCGTCCAGCACCAGTAGCTCGGGCTTGACCAGCAGGGCGCGGGCCAGCAGTACCCGCTGCATCTCGCCACCGGAGAGCTTCTGCATCCGGTTGTCCAGCAGATCCTGGGCGCCGACCCGATTGAGCGCCTCCTCGATGGAGAGGCGGCTGTTCTTGCCAAGCTGCAGGAAGCGGCGCACCGTCAGGGGGAGGGTGGGGTCCAGATAGAGGCGCTGGGGTACATAGCCGACCCGCAGATCGCGGCGGCGGACGATGTCCCCCGAATCTGGGCGGAGCAAGCCCAGCACCAGCTTGCTCAGGGTGCTCTTGCCCGCCCCGTTGGGGCCGACGAGGGTGGTGATTTTGCCTTTGTTCAGGGTAAAGGAGACCTTGTCGAGCACGAGTCGTCCGTCAAATGAGAGACAGACCTCTTTCAGCTCCACCAGTTGGGTCATGACAGCTCCGGGGTTTACAGCCTGTGAGAGTTATAATATAACAGCGATGTTGGTTTGTTATATTATCACACACATGCTCCCTGACGAGACCTCTATGCGAATTCTTGCTCTGATCACTGCCCTGATGGCGGTGAGTCTGCCTGTCCGTGCCCTTGAGGTGCTGACCACCATCAAACCCCTGGGCTTCATCGCGGCGGCGATCACCGATGGCGTGAGCGAGCCCGGGGTGCTGCTGCCCACCGGCGCGTCGCCCCACGATTTTTCCCTGCGCCCTTCCGATATTCGCAGCATCAACGAGGCCGATCTGGTGGTGTGGGTCGGTCCGGAGCTGGAAGGCTTCATGGCCAAACCCCTTGCCCGGCATCCTCATGTATTGACCCTGACCCAGGTTCCCGGCATGTCGCTGTACAACTATGCGACCCAGGGGGAGCATGACGATCATCACCATGATGACAAGGATCATGACCATGCCGCCCATGACCACGGCTCGCACGACGAGGGCCATGAAGGGCACCACCACGAAGGGGTGGATCCCCACATCTGGCTGGGTCCAACCCAGGCCAAGGTGATTGCCAAGGCGATTGCAACCGAACTGGGCAAGCTGGACCCTGCCAACCAGGCACGCTATGCCGCCAATCTCGCGGCCTTCGAGGGCAAGGTGAACGCCCTGGACAAGGTGATCGCCGTGCAGATGGAGGCGGTGGATCAGAAGGGCTACTTCGTGTTCCACGAAGCCTATGGATACTGGGAGCGTCACTACGGCATGAGCTCCAAGGGACACTTCACCGTGAGCCCGGAGCGTCGCCCGGGAGCCAAGACGCTGATTGATATCCGCAAGGCGCTGGAAGAGAAAAAGGCGAGCTGCATCTACGCCGAGCCGCAGTTCTCCCCGGCGGTGATCGAGTCGGTTGCCCGCAATACCGGGGCCAAGGTGCTGCTGCTGGACGAAGTCGGCGAGCAGGTGCCGCTCGGTCCGGACGGTTATCCGCAATTCATGCAGCAGTTGGCGGACGCCTTCGCCCTGTGCCGCTAGGCCTTGCCCGACATTGACGATAGAGGCGGCGCGGCCAACTATACTGACCTCCAGCATCTGATATGGAGTGTCAGTCATGAAATGGTTGCTCGTCTCTGCCTGCACGCTGACCCTGCTGGGATCCGGCATACAGGCATCCGGTCTTTCCGAACACATCGCCAGCCCGGAACTCAGGGCAAAAATGCAGGCGGTCTATGGCGCCAGAGCGATCCAGCGGTCCGAGGCCTTCTCTCGTCTGCTGACGCCAAGGGCCGGAACGACGGACCAGCAGAAGCTGGAGCTGGTGAACAACTACTTCAACAACCTGACCTACAGCGAGGATCCCAGACTGTGGGGGGATGATGATTATTGGGCCAATCCGCTGGAGTTCATCGGGGCGAGAGGAGGGGATTGCGAGGACTACAGCATCGCCAAGTACTACACCCTGATGGAGCTGGGGGTCGACGAGAAGAAGCTGCGGCTGGCCTATGTGAAGGCAATCCGTTACAACCAGTTCCACATGGTGACGTTGTACTTCCCGACCATCAAGTCAGATCCCCTGGTACTGGACAACATCAATGGCCGCATCCTGCCGGGGAGCAAGCGCAATGATCTGCAGCCGGTTTACAGTTTCGATGCCAAAAGCATCTGGATCATGAAATCCCGCCGCGAAGGAACCCTGGCGGGGAGCGCCGATCGCCTGGCCCAGTGGACCTCGATGCAGAGCCGCTTCTCCAGCGAGCATCTGCGCTCCCCCCGTCGCCAGCTATAACTTGCCCGCCGCCTTCAACTCCTCGAAATATTTTGCCGCGCCCGGATGCTGTTCGACACTCAGCACCGGGCCTATCTTGTTGCGCGCCTTGTGAAACAGGTTCGCATAGCCATAGGTCTGTTCGTTGAAACTGGTTTGCTGGCTCAGCATGGCCCGGGTAAGCCGATAGACCTCGTCATCCGGAGTGGCGGCATTGGTCACCAGGGTGGCGGCGATGGCGAAGGTCGGGGTTGCCTTGAGGTTGCCCGGGTAGATGCGTGCCGGCACCTGGCTGCGCTGATAATACCTGACCCCCTTGAGCAGCTGGTCCCTGACGGGCCCCTCGATCGCCAGGAAGCGCACGTCGCAGCGCTTGGCGGTGTCGAGCACGATACGGTTGGGATGACCCATGACGAGGCCATAGGCATCGATCTGTTTACTGCACAGTGCTTCGGAGAGATTGGCGACGCTCTTCAAATCGAGATCCTGCTCCTTTGCACCCAAGACATTGAACAGGGCCAATGCCGTTTGACGAGTCCCTAAACTCTTCAGGCCCATGTCGATGGGGGCCAGCTTGAGCTGCTCCAGGGTGGTGATATCCCCATCGGCTCGCACCACTATGGTGAAGGGCTCTGCGTGGGTGGCAAAGAGAGCCCTCAGCTCGGGTTGTGGTTGGGCAACGAAAGGCCCCGTGCCCTGGCTGGCCTGATAGAGCCAGTCTGACTGGACGAGGGCATAGGGGACCTCTCCCGCTTTCAGCTGGCGGAGATTTTCGATGGACCCGGAGCTGGCCTGCAGTTTGCAGGGCATCGTGGGGTCACTTTTTTTGGCCAGTCTGCAGAACTCCTTGATGACCTGGTAATAGATGCCTTGCTCCCCCCCTGTGCCTATGGTCATGGTGGTCGCGTGCAGGGTCGGTTGCCACAGCAGGGCGAGCAGCAGCAGCGGGATCCTCATGATGCATTCTCCTGAGTGGCATAACCATCGATGCCCCAACTGCGCAGCATGTCTACATCGCTCACGTCGCCGGCTTCCGCCAGCAAGGTGTAGCCGGAAGCATGGAGGCATTGGGAGAGCAGGTTCCAATAAAGGGGGGATTGGGTGAGCTGGCAACTGATGAAGACGGGTCTGATGGGGTCGAGCCTGGCCAGATTGTCATTGTTCATCGGGATATTGCTGAACGCCAGCTCAATCCCCTGGGACTGGAGTGCAGTCAGTCGCTCCTCGGCCAGGGGAGGGAAGATAGCCAGATCCCAGCGCCAGTCCAGTGTCTTGCCACGAGCGCTGGCCAGCACGGGGGCAAACTGCGCCCAGTCTGGATGGCCGAGCAGGCTGAGAGGCAGCTGGAGCCCTTCCGCCTTCTGGGTCAGCCAGTCGTTGAGCAGCGCCCGAATTTCATCCGGCGAGCTGTCCGTGGTGGGGGGGTGCTTGGGTAACAGGCGGCTGTAGAGCCTGATACTCCCCTGAGTGGAGAAGAAATGCTGCTGATAGGTGTTGCCATCGGTGTCGACCAGACCAACGAGCTTCTGGTGGGTCGGGAGGGCGTCGTGCTTGCCAAGCTGGGTGATCTTGAGCCGCTGTTGCAGCAGGTCCCGCTTGCGTTCGGAGACCAACTGGTTGATGGAGACGACGACTTCCTGCAATTCGCGAAGCCACGGGGTTGGCAGGTTGCCGCTGAACTGGCGTTTGCGGATCCGGGTTAGCTGCAGACTGACTTGTTCGAGGGGGAGCATCAGGCGGCGGCACACCCAGGTGATCACCAGGCTGAACACCAGCAGGCCGACGAGCAACGCGAGCCCGGTACGACTGATGGCGTTCCACAGATGCTGGTAGGCGTAACCCTTGTGTCCCTCGAGCGTGAGGGTACCGAGAATGCGCCAGCCGTCAGTCAACTCCTGCTCAATCTTGACCGGCGGCATGTCGATAACAGAGGGGAGCCAGCCTGGAATATTTTGCTGTGCGGTGTGGAACACCTTCTGGAACAGCACCTGGCCATCCGGATCCAGCAGGACGACGGAGTTGACGAAACCTCCGTCGAACATGGCGTTCACTATGGTCTCGGCAAGGACCTTGTCATCGTTGAGCAAGGTACCCTGCAGCACCAGCCCCAGCGCGGTGATGGCGGTTTCAAGGTTGGCCGACATCTGGTCGAGAATAGACTGTCGTACCGTGGTGATCTCCAGCACGAGCAGCAGCGCGGCGCCGATGGTGAAGAGGATCAGAATGATTACATTTAACAATTTTGCCAATGACATACCCACTCCATGGAGATGTTTTTGCAACATTTTCTGGGCCGGAGAGCGCCACAACCGGACTTGGTTCTTAAAAATAGAAAAAAATGGCTGAAAATGACGATCATTTCTGCCCATGCTGGAAGGTTATGCATAAAATGTGAGTTTCGTGCATGGAGCTATGAACTTTTTGTAAGTATTTAGGTCTAAAAGCCAGATATTCGGTTTTCATAATAAAAACTCATAAAAACAGACCCACAACCACCACCCTTAGATCTAATAACAGGATAGCGGATGAAACGTCTCCGTCCCTTGGTAGCCCAGGCTGCCAATTGGGAACCCCCGGTTCCCCGCAAGCATTTCTATGCCATGCTATTGCTCACGGCCATGACGCTGTCAGCGGTAGCCGTATTGCCAGCTCCCGGTGACATCCTGGAGCGGCCACTGCGTCTGGAGTTGCCGATCGCCACCACGGGCACCGCAACCAACGAAGACAACACCGACTTCAACGACATTCCGGATCACGAGCTGGTCGAGTCAGCTGCTCCCGAAGACGACATCCCGGCGGAAGCCACGCCTCAATGGCAGGATTACCGGGTGCGCAACGGCGAGAACCTGACCACCATCTTCAACAACCTGGGGCTGTCCACCACCACCCTCTACAAGGTGCTGGATGCGGATGCCAAGAACAACCTGGCGCGTCTCAAACCCGGTCAGACCATCGAGTTGCTGATCGATCAGGACAACATTCTGCAGCAGCTGAAGATCCGCCTGAACATCAAGCAGACCCTGGTGCTGGAGCGTACCGACGACACCTATAGCGCCAACATGCTCAATGAAGAGGTGGAGTGGCAACAGAAGAGCTATGACGGTGTCATCAACGGCAGCTTCTACGTCAGCGCCCGCAATGCCGGGATCCCGGCCAACCACATCCAGAAGATTGCCAACCTGTTCCAGTGGCGCCTCAACTTCGCCAAGGATTTGAAAAAAGGTGACAAGTTCAAGGTGCTGGTCCGTCAGGAGACGGTCGAGGGCAAGAGTACGGGCAATACCCAGTTGCTGGGGGTCGAGGTGTTCAGCCAGGGCAAGGCCGTGTCAGCCTGGTTGTCGGAAGATGGCAACTATTATGACGGTCAGGCAAACAGCCTGGAGCGCGGCTTCCGCCGTTATCCGACTCACAGCCGTTACCGGGTCAGCTCCAGTTTCAACCCGAATCGCCGTCATCCCATTACCGGGCAGGTCCGGCCCCATGAGGGGACCGACTTTGCCCTGCCAGTAGGCACGCCCATCATGGCGACCGGTGACGGTGTGGTCCTCAAGGCAACCAGCCACCCGCTGGCAGGCACCTATGTCGTGATCAAGCACGGCCGTACCCTGATGACCCGTTATCTGCACCTGAGCAAGCTGCTGGTCAAGCCGGGCCAGAAGGTGAAGATGGGTGACAAGATTGCCCTCTCCGGCAACACGGGCCGCTCCACCGGTGCTCACCTGCACTACGAGGTGCGCATCAACAACCGCCCGGTGGATCCCATGAAGATCAAGCTGCCGATGGCGGAGCCGCTCTCCGGCAAGGACAAGCGTCAGTTCCTCGCCAAGGTGAAGAGCTACCGCAAAGAGATGGAGGCGGGCTGAACGGCTCCCTCCTGACGAAAAAGGCCCCGCCAACTGGCGGGGCCTTTTCATTGCAGAACGGCTTCAATAACCCTTGTCAAAGTCGATCCGGCCGTCCAGCTGCTGACCATCGATGAAGCGGATGTAGTTGCGGATGAAGATCTGGGCCACATCTTCCGGGAAGCTGTAGGCGCTGTTGTGGGGCGTCACGATGAGATTGGGCTGGTGCCAGAGCGGGCTGTCAGCGGGCAGGGGTTCCTGCTCGAACACATCGAGCACCGCCATGGCGGGCTTGCCGGCTTGCAGTGCCGCCAGCAGCTCCCCCTCATGGACGGCATTGCCCCTGCCGACGTTGAAGAAGATGGCGCCCGGTTTGCAGTGGCCGAAGCGTTCGGCGGTGAAGAGATGGCGTGTCTCGCGGGTGGCGGGCAGCACGCTGACGATGACATCGGCCTGGGCCAGCATTTTGTTGAGTGCCGGCAACTGGTACACCTGATCGAACCCGGCACGTTCACGGCCACTGTGGCTGATGCCGAGCACCCTCATGCCAAAATGTTTGCCGGTGTGGGCTATATGCTGCCCTATGCTGCCGGTGCCGAGCAGCAGCAGCGTCTTTCCCTTCAAGCCCTGATAGGGATGGCTCTGCCAGACGCCCTGTTGCTGCTGCTCGCGATAGAGTGGCAACTGGCGGGTCAGGCTGAGCAGATGGCCGAACACATACTCGCTCATCAAGGGGCCGAAGATGCCGCGGACATTGGTGAGCAGGTAGTCGCGGCGGCAACTGGCGTCCAGCAGCACATCGACCCCGGCATAAGTCGACTGGAGCCAGCTGAGCTTGCCGGCCTTGGCCAGCAGCGGCTTGGCCCGGGCAGGCTCGGCCATCAGGATATGAGCGTCACCGATAAGCTGTTCGGCCTCGGCCTGATTGTCGGCCCGAAGAATGTGCAGATGGGGAAGATGGGCCGCCTTGAGCAGGCGTTCATAGTGGCTGTTGTCCTGACTCAACAGCAGCAGGGTACGTTGGCTCATACTCTTGTTCCTTATCGTGTTTATGGCAAGGCGAGAGGGATGCTGTCTCCATCTTACCCCAGTTGATCGGGCAAGATAGTCGAGCAGGGCGCTTTTTCATTTTTAGACGGGGCCCTCGTGGGCTACAATCTGCCCCACATTTTGCAAAGGATCCGACTCCAGTGTTTGGTGACAAGTTTTATAAGCGACTGGCCGAGCTGCAGCCCTGGCAGCAAACCGTCTATACCCTGGCGCTGGCAGAGCGCATGTACCCCAACTATGTGCTCTTTACCCAGGCCTCCGGTTTCGGGGATGCGAGGGCATTCCGTCACGCGCTGGATCAGATGTGGAACTACCTGACGGTCAAGGGATCCCGCGTCAATCTTGGTGCCATTCTGGAAGCGTTTGAAGTCTACATTCCCGATCCCCGCAAGTTTGAATCCTACGGCGCCTATCCGGCACTGGACGCCTGCGTGGCGCTGGGTTGTGCCTACAACTCGGTGATCTGCCGGGTGGGGGAAGAGGCCAACGACGCCAGCCATGCGTCTGTCGGCACGGTCGCCGGCTTCATCGAGATGCTGGAAGAGCGGGACCTCAGCGATGATGAGCTCTATGAGCACGAGTACATGGAGGCGGAGCTGGAGTTCCAGGTCGAACTGCTCAAACGGGTGGCCCATGAACGGGACAGCGACCGCATCCTTGCCATCCGCGCCTTCGCGGCCCAAGACGGCGTCTCCAACATCGGCATCAGCCTGGAGGCGTAACGCCATCGCGTACTGCCCATAAAAAAAGCTCCCGGTCGGGAGTTTTTTTTATCTCTGAGCGTTCATTTTTTGGTGTGTGAGAAAGCATTTATGCATTTTTTTCAAATGGTTAACTTTTTTTCTCCTGATTCTTAGGGGCCATTCGTTGCTGTTGTAAGCTCGCTTCTATTGGTTGCACTTGACAGAGAATCACCGACGAGAACATCTCCATTACTGAGGTCATCTATGAATGCAACAGAGCTTTGGCAGCTTTCCCCCGAGCAATTCAACGAGTGGCGGCGTGAGAACGATTATCCCCGTATCTGGGCGCTGCTGGTGGCGTCGCTGCCCGATTTCGACGACTGGATGGCGGAGCAGAAGATAGAAAAAAGCGTGATCTTCCAGATCGGCATCGCCCGCTTCATCAGCTCCCGCTGCGTGCTGAGCCTTTGTGTCTACATGAGCGACGACAAGGTCCGCCTGTATGAGAGCGCCTCGAGTGCACTGGAATCCCTGCGCAAGAGCGGCCTCATCCGCTCGGAGACCCGTTTCGAGCCTTACAGCATGTGGCTGGCGGGAAAACATGGCAATGACGAGGTGAAACGGGTGCAAAGCCTGCTCTCGGTCTCGGAGAACAACAAGGGGGAGGCCCAGGTGCTGGGCAAGCATCGTCTGCTCAACATCGGCGGTGTTGCCCTCAAAAGCCCCATCATCTCCGGCCGGTTGCTCGATTTTACCTGTCTCGACGAGCTCTCTCTCGATGGGGCCGTCAACAACTCCAAGGTTTATCTGTGGCACTGCTCGGCCAAGGGGGTCAGGGTCAATGGCGGGGTGATCGGGCTCGATCTGTTCGACTCCCTGCTGTGGGACCACAGGGCCTGGGCCAAGAAGCGGGAGCTGGCGCTGGAGGACGGGGTCTTTCAGGACTTCACCATAGAGTGCGAGGAGATCCGCTTCCACTCCTCCCGGGCGGTGCTGAAAAACTTCAGCGTCAGCGCCAAGAACTTCGATGCCACCATGGAGCACACCAACCTGGACAAGGTGGAGGTGGTCTACAACGACAATGGGCGGATCGACCACAACGAGGCGAGCAAACTCTATCGCAATGCCAAGCGTCTCTTCTCCAGCGTGGGTGACACAGTCGATGCCGGCGAGTGTTACTACAAGGAGAAGCTGCACGAGATGAAGTCCCTGGCGAGCCCGCGGGAGCTGTTCCGGGAGCGCTGGTTGCGCAGCGGTCCGATGACGAAGTGCTGGCTCTCCCTGCTGTGCTATCTCAAGTGCGCTGGCAAGTTCATCAGCTTCATCACCTGGGGGTTTGGGGAGCGTCCCATCAGAAGCCTGCTGATGTCGATGGGGGTGATCCTGCTGGCGACCCTGACCTATTTCC
The DNA here is from genome assembly GCF_017939325.1 of Aeromonas sp. MaB10011B. Taxonomy (NCBI): domain Bacteria; kingdom Pseudomonadati; phylum Pseudomonadota; class Gammaproteobacteria; order Aeromonadales; family Aeromonadaceae; genus Aeromonas; species Aeromonas sp. MaB10011B. Next base: position 125,950 of record NZ_JAGKRK010000072.1, read on the forward strand.
TGGCGCCGGAGTCTGCAACCCACGGCCATCTGGGGCGCTCCCTCTATTTCAGCATCGTCACCTTCGTGACCCTGGGTTATGGGGACATCTCCCAGACTTCCTCGCCGCTGCAACTGCTGTCGGCCATCGAGGCCTTCTGCGGCATGTTCCTGACCGGTCTCTTCCTCGCGGGTTTTGCCTCGAAAACCAAGCAGTATTGACGGGAGTGCCAGCGGCGGGTGCCATCAGTGCCCGCCTCCGGTGCCCTCCTGCTGTCTTCCCATCCCTCCCGGCTGGCCCGGCGACCTCGCTTGACGCAGCGGCGGTGGAGCGACTTTATTTAAAGTCATCGCATGCCATGGCAAGCGATGGCACCGCCAGCGCCCGGACATGACGCAATCAGAGGAGAAAGCCCGGTATCGATCCGCCAACCACCGATGTAGAGAAGGAATAACGCTATGATATTGAATCACTTATGGGGATTGTATGCCCATCCCCACACCGAATGGCATACCATAGACGAGCGGCACGACAGCTTCAGAAACAGTCTGACCCACATCCTGCTCGTGGCCCTTATCCCTCCCATCTGCGCCTATTATTCCGCCGTTCACATCGGCTGGAGCATCGGGGTCGGCGATCCCATCACCCTGACCGCCAACAGCGCATTCAAGCTGTCGGTCGCCATGTACGTGACCCTTATCATCGGCGTGCTGGCACTCTCCTATCTGGTGCACTGGATGGGGCATACCTTCGGCTCGGATCCCAGCTACACGACCTCGCTGGAGCTGGCGGCCTACACCTCCACGCCACTCTTCATGGTGGGCTTCTCCGCTTTCTTCCCGCATCTCTGGTTCGTGATGCTCATCGGTCTGGTCGGGCTGACCTATTCCGTCTACCTGCTCTATATCGGCGTGCCCATCCTGATGCACATCACCAAGGAGCAGGGATTCATCTACGCCAGTTCAGTGGTGACGGTCGGCCTGGTGTTGCTGGTCTGCGTGCTGGCTGCCACGGCCATCCTGTGGGGATCCGGCTTCGGTCCCGTCTTCACCCAGTAGCCGTGTATGCCGACGGCAACGACGACAAGGGCGCCTTGATGGCGCCCTTGTCGTTGATCTCTCGCCTGGTCGGCGTGTCTTTGCCAGACCCGGGAGGGACGTCGTCTGCGTTGATCAGCGGGGATTGCCGCTGCCGATGCCGAACGGGATGCGGTAATCGCTGCTCTGATCGCCGAGGCTGACGGTCAGGTTGCCCTGGGCGCGGTTCGGGATCTGTACCTGCTGGGTGCCCATCAGGTTGGCGTGGACCGATGCCACCAGATCACCGGATTCATCGCGCACCTCCAGCATGGGGTTGGCTTTGCCGGCCATGGCGGCGCTGGCATGCCAGTTCACGAACAGCACACCCGGGGTGGCGTTGAAGTCGGCGGGGACGGAAGCCTGGGCAACACCGGCACTCATCAGGCCTGCAACGGCCAGCATCTTGATCACGTTTTTCATGTTCATTCACTCTCTTGGTTTTTATGTCATTGGCAAGGCCTGACAGGCCTGCATCAATGCATCCATGCAAGAGGTCATTCAAATGGTGTGTTGTTTTGTCACGGAGGTTTGTCGCCCATATGTATGGGGGACTGCCATGAACGACCAGTTGTTTTGCGGCTTGGCGCTCCTGCCTAAGCGATGTGTGAATATTAAGCGCCTCACCCGGTCATTGTTAGCGAGATAAACTGGCCTACACGTTCAAAAAATATGAATGATGTTTTGTGGGGGGACATAGACGGGTTGGAGGGGAGTCACCCTTCCGGAGAGAGGTGCATGTCCCAGACCTGACACCAGATTGTCACATCCGGTGCGTACTGTGCGGCTTCATTTTCACACTGGTTCAAGGATGACTATGTTTCGCGTTTCTTCCCTTGCCGCCTGCGTGGCGGCCACCCTGCTGAGCGGCTGCCATTCGGGCAATGACTCTTCCTCGCCTGCCGTCGGCGACTATCAATACAGCACCAAGGCGGTCTATGCCGCCCGTCAGGCAATGAACAGCTATGAGGTTGCCCCTGAAGGCTTTAGTCCCGTCTTCACCGAACTGGTGGCACGCCACGGCTCCCGCTCGCTGTCCAGCCCCAAATACGACGTGCTGACCAAGCTGGTGTGGGAGGAGGCCGCGAGGCAGGGGGCCTTGACCGAGCTGGGCCAACGGCTCGGCGCCAAGGTGGACGCCGTCACGGCCGCCAACCAGACCCTCGGCTATGGCCTGCTGAGTGCGCTCGGCAAGGAGGAGCACGCCAACCTGGCGACCCGGCTCGCCGAACGGCTGCCCACCCTGCTGACCACTGAATCGACTCCCCTCTGCCTCAAGGTCGAGACATCGGGCAAGGATCGCGCCAACGAAAGCGCCTACTTCTTCATGCAGAGCCTGGCCAAACGGGTCTCTCTGGTGACGGACAGCCCCGACTGTTACGTCAGCCAGGAGAACCCTTCCGAGATCGACAAGGGGCTGCGCAACAAGTTCGAGCTCTACTTCCACAAGACCGAGCCACAGGGGGAGTACACCCGGTATCTGCCCACCTTCCAGGCCTATCAGGCCTTTGTCGGGGACGAAGACAACGGGGTGGCTCCTGCTCCCGAGCTGACCGAGGTCCTCGATGCGCTCAAGGCCCTGCCCAGGACCCGGGTGATGGCCCGCGAGATGCTCGAGCGTCTCTACAGTAAAGCCTTCGTCGACGAGCTGGCCGCCGGGGTGGATTATGTGGCGGTGAATCCGGAAGACGGCGGCAAGACCCATGTGCGCGACGAGGTGGACGCCGCCCTCATGCTCTACAACCTCTTCATCATCGGCCCGGGGATGATCCGGGAGGCGCAGGCACAAGGCGGGTCCTGGGATCTCGAGCAGTTCATCACGCCAGAGGAGTCTGCCTGGTTCTCCTACCTTTCCGATGCCGAGGACTTCTACGAGAAGGGGCCGAGTCTTGCCAGCCAGAGCGTCACCTACGCCGTGGCCCAGCCCCTGCTTGACGGCCTCTTCAACGAGGTTCAGACCCAGGTGGTGGAAGAGGCGGGTGAGCATGTCGCCAAGCTGCGCTTCGCCCATGCGGAGACCCTGATCCCGCTGGCGGCCCTGATGAAGCTGGCAGGGAGTCGCCAGAGCGCCCAGCCCGGCGTGCTGATGAGCCAGGAAAACAACGAATGGCGTGGCGGCTGGGTCTCTCCCTATGCGGCCAATATCCAGTGGGATGTCTACCGCAACGAGGCCGGCCGGGTGCTGGTGAAGATGCTTTACAACGAGAAGGAGATCGCCTTCAAGGCAGGCTGCGCCCCCATTGCGGTGGGCAGCTTCTTCTATGACTTCGGCGAGCTCAAACGCTGTTACGACTACTCGTCCTGATGCGCTCGTGCCATCCCCGGGGCCGGTCATCGCCGGCCCCGTTTTTTTGGTTCAGGCGGAGCCGGCTTGTCGACGACCCGCCTGCCAGGTGGTGCCCATGGAGGCGGCGATGATGGCGGCTATCCCGAGCCATTGGGACGGGGGCAACTGTTCGCCCAGCCATACCAGTCCCATCAAGGCTCCCATGGCCGGTTCACCGCTGGTGAGAATGCCGTAGCTCTTGAGGGGAAGGCGGCGCAGGGCAAACATCTCGAGAGAGTAGGGGATGGCGCTCGAGAGCAGCCCCACCCCGATGATGGTGAGGATCACGGGGACGGTGAATGACGCCTCGATCGCACCCTCCAGCCCGAAGGGCAATACCAGCAGGGTGCCCACCCACATGCCCAGCGCTGGAGCTTGTGCGCCCAGCAAGGCTCCTGCCCGCTTTCCGGTGAGCATATAGAGCCCCCAGAAGAGGCCAGCCCCGAGAGCCAGTGCGGCACCCAGGGGATCGATGGCCTGCTGTGTTGCCCGCAGGGGCAAGAGCAGCAGCCCGGCGATGGCCAGTATCAGCCAGATGAAGTCCGCCCGGTGGCGTGAGGAGATCAGAGCCACCGTCAGGGGGCCGATGAACTCGATGGCCAGGGCTACGCCGAGGGGAATGCGTGCGATGGCCAGATAGAAGAGCAGGTTCATGGCCCCAAGCGACAGGCCGTAGGGGATGGCGCCCAGCAGGGTGCGTCGGTCGAGGGGGGCACGCCAGATGCGAAACACCAGGGAGAGGAGAAGGGCGGCGCACCCCAGCCGGAACAGGATCGTACCTGCGGCACCCAGCAAGGGAAACAGGGATTTGGCCAGGGAGGCGCCGAGGGTGATCGACAACATGGCGAGCAGGACGGCCAGAAGAGAGGAGAGGGCATTGGGATTGGGTTGCATGGTGTTCATACCGGGCAGGACGATGAGCAATAAGATATATCTGGATACTTGGGTAAAACCGGTCTAATACTGGCCTTGTGCGATAATTTTTATCTAATGAACCCCATGACCGACAAATTTGATCTGCTCATCCTCGCCGAGCTGCAACAGGATGCCCGTCTGCCCACGCCGGAGCTGGCCCACAGGGTCGGTCTTTCCGCCCCAGCCTGCTACCGCCGCGTCCGCGCCTTGCGGGAGTCCGGTCTCATCGAGCGGGAAGTGGCGCTGGTGGCACCGTCCACCATGGGCTGGCCCATCACCATGCTGGTGCTGGTGACCCTGGAGCGGGATCATGGCCGCATCGTCGATGAGATGATCGCCAGCCTGCAGCGGGAACCCGAGGTGATGGATCTCTGGTATGTGACGGGGGAGCAGGACTTCGTGCTGCAAGTGGCCGCCAGGGACATGCAAAGTTACGAGCAGTTCACCCGTCGGGTGCTCCATGCCAGGGATCAGGTACGCAGTTTCAAGACTCTGGTGGTCATGGGCCAGCACAAGCGTTGCGGCGCCTTGCTGCCCGGGTAAAGAGGGGGTTGCGCCGAAGCCTTGCCGGCATTGCGGGAGCGCCGTCAGGGAAACGAACAGGGGCAGGTACGGCCTGCCCCTTCTGTGTCAGCCAGGCTCTCCGGGCGCCAGCTCCTCTGCCGTCATGGGGCGCAAGACCCGGCAGGGATTGCCGACCGCCACCACGCCTGCCGGAATGTCTTTGGTGACAACTGACCCCGCCCCGATGACGCTGTTGTCCCCTATGGTGACGCCCGGGCAGATGACGACGCTGCCCCCAATCCAGACGTTGTTGCCGATGCGCACCGGCTTGCCGAACTCCACCCCCTTGATGCGAGGCGCTACCGCCACCGGGTGGGTAGCGGTGTAGATCTGCACTCCGGGGGCCAGCAGCACGTTGTCGCCTATGTGTACCTCGCACACATCCAGGATGGTGCAGTTGAAATTGGCGTAGAAATTCTCGCCGACAAAGATGTTGGCGCCATAGTCGCAGAAGAAGGGGGGCGTGATGAAACAGCGTTCTGCGCGGCCACCCAGCAGGCGGGTGAGGCGCTCATCCCAGCCAGGGGCATCGGTTCGCTCTTGGTTCAGTTCTCCCAGCAGGGCGCGGCACTGCTCCCGCGCAGCCCGCAGTTCGGGGTCCCCTGCATCATAGGGCGCTCCCGCCACCATCTTCTGCCACTCGGGGCCACGCACGGCGGGCCGCTGCACTGTCGTTGCGTCAGTCATCATTGCTCCATCAGCCAGATCAGGGATTCGTAAGGGCGCAGCTTGCAGGATTGCGGGCGGGCCGGGCTATCCGGGTAGTTGCCAAGCAGCAGTCGCCCCTCCCCGCTTTGCAGCTCGGCAGGCAGGGCAAACTCCACCGGCTCGCCGTAGAAGTTGCTCACCACCAGCAGGGTCTGACCGTGGGCGCGGCGGGCATAGGCCCAGATCTGCGGGTGCCCGGTCAGCAGCTCCTGATAATCCCCCTGAGTGAAGATGGGGTGCGCCTTGCGAAGGGCGATGAGATCCCGATAGTGCCAGAACACCGAGTGCTGGTCGGCGAGCGCCGCCTCGGCGTTGATCTCGGGGTAGTTGGCGGCTGGCTTGAGCCAGGGCGTCCCGCTGGTGAAACCGGCGTTGGAGGCGGCGCTCCACTGCATCGGGGTGCGCGAGTTGTCCCGGGACTTGGCGCCGAGAATGGCGAGGATCTCGGCCTCGCTCATCCCTTCCGCCTGCTTGATGGCGAAGATGTTGCGGCTCTCCACATCCTGATAGTCGTTGATGCGCTGATAGCCGGGGTTGGTCATGCCGATCTCCTCCCCCTGATAGATGTAGGGCGTCCCCTGCAGGCCGTGCAGCGTGCTGGCCAGCATTTTGGCGGCGACCACCCTATACTCGCCCTCATCACCGAAACGGGAGACGATGCGCGGCTGATCGTGGTTGCACCAGAAGAGCGCCGACCACCCCTTGCCATGCATACCGCTCTGCCAGTGGTTGAAGATGCGCTTGAGTTCGAGGAAATCGAACGGGGCCTTGGTCCACTTGTCGCCGCCCGGGTAATCCACCTTGAGGTGATGGAAGTTGAACACCATGGAGAGCTCGGAGCCATCGAGGGCGCCATAGCGCTGGCAGTGTTCCAGGCTGGTGGAAGACATCTCGCCCACCGTCATGGCCCCCACGGGGGCGAAGACGTCGCGGCTCACATCCTGCAAAAATTCGTGGATGCGCGGCCCGTCGGTGTAGAAGCGGCGGCCATCCCCCGCCTCGTCGTCAGGGAATGCCTGATCCTTGGAGATGAGATTGATGACGTCGAGGCGGAAACCGTCGACCCCTTTCTTCGCCCAGAAATGGATGATCTTCTTCACCTCGGCGCGCACGGCCGGGTTCTCCCAGTTGAGATCCGCCTGCTCGCGGGCAAAGAGGTGCAGGTAGTACTGGCCGGTGGCCGGATCCAGCTCCCAGGCGCTGCCGCCAAACTTGGATTGCCAGTTGTTGGGCACGCCGCCGTCCACCGAATCTTTCCAGATGTAGTAGTCGCGATAGGGGCTGTGCTTGTCCCCCAGTGCCGACTTGAACCAGGCGTGCTCGGTGGAGGTGTGATTCACCACGATATCCATCACGATGCGGATGCCGCGCGCATGGGCGGCGGCCAGGAGCGCTTCGAAATCGCTCATGGTGCCGTAGGCCGGATCAATATTCAGGTAGTCGGCGATGTCGTAGCCGTTGTCCACCTGGGGGGAGACATAGACCGGGGTCAGCCAGAGGGCATCGACGCCGAGGGTCTTGAGGTAGTCGAGGCGGGCCATGATCCCCTTGAGATCACCGGTGCCACGGGCGCCGGAATCCTGAAAGCTTTTGGGGTAGATCTGGTAAATCACGGCGCTTTGCCACCAGGGTGTCTGTGTCATGGTTGGTTCGCTCATTGGTTGAAACCGGATTAGTTGGAACAGGGCAACGATAAAGGGCGGAGCCAGGGCTCCGCCGAGGTTGTGTGGATCAGGCCGTGGCCAGATCCAGCTTGCCGGCAGCCTGCTGGCGCTTGTAGACCAGCAGGGTCAGCAGGGCGGGGACCACGATGGCCACCAGCATGGCGATGGCGTAGATGCCCCAGTATTGCGGCTGGATGGAGAGGATGCCCGGCAGGCCGCCCACCCCGATGCCGTTGGCCATCACCCCGGCGAAGCCGCAGATGAGAGCCGCACAGCTTGAGCCCACCATGGCGCACAGCATGGGGAACTTGTACTTGAGGTTGATGCCGTACATGGCCGGCTCGGTCACCCCGAGATAGGCGGAGATGGCGGCCGGGACCGAGATCTCCCGCTCGTTCTCCTTGCGGCTGATCAGGATGATGCCGACGACCGCAGACGCCTGGGCGATGTTGGAGAGGGCGATCAGCGGCCAGATGGGGGTGCCTCCCATGCTCTGCATCAGTTGCAGGTCCACCGCGTTGGTGGTGTGGTGGATGCCGGTGATGACCAGGGGCGCATAGAGGAAGCCGAACAGGGCGGCGCCGATGGGGGCAAACGAACCCGTCATGGCCGCCTTGGCGGCAAAGCCGACGCCGTCACCAATCCAGCGGCCGAACGGACCGATCAGGGCGTGTGCCACGATCACCGCCAGCAGCAGGGAGATGAAGGGCACAATCACCAGGTAGAGATAGGCCGGGATGATGCGCTTGAGGCTGGTCTCCACCCATGCGAGGAAGACACCCGCCAGCAGGGCCGGAATGACCTGGGCCTGATACCCCACCTTCTGGATGACGAAGAGGCCGAAGTCCCACACTTCCGGGGTCTGCTGGCCGATGCCATAGGCGTTCATCAGTTGCGGCGACACCAGCGTGATACCCAGCACGATGCCGAGGATCTCGGAGCCGCCCATCTTCTTCACCGCAGACCAGCAGACACCCACCGGCAGGAAGTGGAAGATGGCTTCACCCAGCAGCCAGAGGAAGGCGTGCACCTGGGCCCAGAACTGGCTGATCTCGGTGAGGGTGTGGGTGCCGTCGTCGAACATCTTGATGTCGCCGATGACGTTGCGAAAGCCCAGGATCAGACCACCGGTGATGATGGCGGGCAGCAGGGGGACGAAGATCTCGGCCAGGTGGGAGATGCCGCGCTCCAACGGGTTCATGTTGTGGCGAGCGGCCTGCTTGGCGGCCTCCTTGCTGCCGCCGCTCACGCCGATCTCCTGGGTGAGCGCCTTGTACCACTGATCCACCTCGTTGCCGATCACCACCTGGAACTGGCCGCCCTGGGTGAAGCTCCCCTTCACCGAAGGGATGGTCTCGATGGCCTTGGGATCGGCCTTGGCCGGATCGGCCAGCACGAACCTGAGCCGGGTCAGGCAGTGGCTGACAGTGATGATGTTCTCTTTGCCGCCGATCCGCTCGATCAGCTGCGCCAGATGCTGTGTGTTGACTTTTGACATGAGCCTTCCCTCTGTGACTCCATGAATAATGGTCGTGTCTTTACCGGCTGGCCAAGGACCGCCCGTTTATTGGTATCGTTCCCAATCAGCATGAAGCCAGTGGTTGGCATCGGCAATGGGAACGTTCCCAATTCGTGGCGCTGGTCACAAAAAGCGCAAAACGCCGGGAATGGAGGAAAAGATAGACTACAGGGGCTGACAGGGGGCGATGGTTGCTCTGGGGGGCTGCCCCTCTTCAATCTGGTCGAGCAGCTGTCTGGCGGCCAGGATGCCGGCGTCCTTGTAGCCGAAATCCAGGCTGAGGGTGTTGGCAAAGAGGAAAGTCAGCATGGGATTGCTGCCAAGGCCGCTCACCAGGATGTCGGTGCGACCCTGCTCCTGCAGGTATTTGGCGGCGCCGATGGCCAGGGTGTCGCTGGCGCAGACCATGGCCTGGGTGGTGGGGGTGAGCAGCTCGGCCGCGAGCCGATAGCCGCTTTGCAGACCGAGATCCCCGAGGGCGCTGCGGGGCGTGCGCCCCTGTTCCCGACAGTAGTCGAGGTAAGCCTGATGCCGACGCAGCCCAGTGGTGAGATCGCTGCGCTCCACCCCGAGATAGGCGACCTCGGTCAGGCCACGCTCCCCGAGGTGGGCGAGCACGGCGCGCACCGCCCCGTCATCGTCGAAGCAGACCGACGAGAAGCCGGGGCGCTCGCGGGCCATCAGCACCAGTTTCTCCCTGAGCGGCGCCATGGCGGCATAGTCCAGATCGTTGAAGGCAAACAGGATGATGCCGTCCACCCCGCGCCGCTCCAGCACCGCCAGGTGCTCGCTCACCTTGGCGGGGGAGAACTTGCTCTCCATCAGCACAGCGTCGTAGCCACGCTGGTAGAGGGTCTCCAGCATGCCGCGCACCGCCTGGTTCTCGGAGCTGGAGTCGAGGCGCGACACCACGATGCCGACCACCTGCTGGCTCTGGCTGCGCATGGCCCGCGCCGATTTGCTCGGGACGAAACCGTGCTGGGCGATCACCGATTCGACCCTGGCCCTGGTCTGGGCATTGACCTTGGGATCCTGATTGAGCACCCGGGAGACGGTCGACTTGCCGACCCCGCTGAGGCGAGCGATATCGAGGATGGTCAGTTTCTTTTCCATGGGGGATCCGTGACAGGGGAGGGCGACAATCGGGATGCAGACATTGTTGTGATTAACTCCTGTGAATACAAGCCCATGGCGTTAGAATGCCCTTTCCCAGGCGACTTTCTTCGCCGTTGCACAGGACGCGCATCATGTATCTGTTGGCAAGTCTGCACTTCTCTCTCTCCATCACGGGCCCCATCTGTCTGGTGCTGGTACTCGGCATCTGGCTCAAGCGGCTGGGTCTCTTGCCCGACAGCTTCGTCGAGTCCGCCTCCCGTCTGGTGTTCCAGGTCACCCTGCCAGCTCTCTTGTTCCTGAGCATGGTGCGTACCGATTTTTCCACCATGCCGAGCCCCTGGCTCATCCTCTATGGCCTGCTCGGTACCCTCGCCGGTTTCCTGGTGCTGGAGGTGCTGGCGGCCCGTTTCATCAGCGAGCAGAAATTGCGGGGCATCTTCGTGCAGGGCAGCTTTCGCGGCAACATGGGGATCATGGGGCTGGCCTATGTGCAAAACGCCTACGGCCCGGAGGGGATAGGGGCCGCCGCCCTGCTGGTGGGCTCCATCACAGTGCTCTACAACGTGCTCGCTGTGATCACCCTGACCCGCAGCCTGGGGGGCGGAAAGGGGCTCGCCCCCATACTCAAGGGGATCGTCAAAAACCCCCTCATCATCGCCATTCTGGCGGCCCTGCCCTTCGGTCTGCTCGGCATCGAACTGCCCCAGCTGGTCATCACCACGGGCAACTATTTCGCCAACATGACCCTGCCGCTGGCCCTGCTGTGCACCGGCGCCAGCCTCAACCTCAAGGCCCTGCGCGGCGGCGCCATGCTGACCGGCTGGGCCACGGTCAACCGGTTGTGCTGCATCCCCGTGCTGCTGGTGCTGGGGGCCTGGGCGCTCGGCTTCAGCCCGCAGGCCCTCGGCATCCTGTTTCTCATCAGCTCAACCCCCACCGCCGCCGCCAGCTATGTGATGACCCGCGCCATGGGCGGTGACAGCGCCCTCGCGGCCAACATCATCGCCACCACCACCCTGGGCTCGCTCGTCACCACCAGCCTGGGGGCCACCCTGATGAACTACCTGGGGCTGATGGGCTAGCCCGGCACTCAGGGCAGACCCAACTCTCTGGTCTGCCCTGACCCGTCTCCGACGAACGCCCCCCTCAGTCACACCCTCCTGTTTTGGAAAGCGCCTGCCGTAAAATGGGCCGGCAGGCTCCGAGTATTGCCCTCTTTCGCTCATTATTCCCCCAGCTGGCTGCTGGCTGACGTCCTTATCCTCCTGGGCCGTATCATGACACCACGCCAGGTCGTGGCTGCCTGAACAACGCCTACCCTTGATACGCAGGCGCGCTGGACAGAGGTTTTCTTCCCTTATGTCGACCTGTCGCCACCCCCCTCTCATGGTGTCATTATCTGATGTGGATCACTCCAATAGTGGAAACCGGTTTCCGTAATTGGGTTGGGCTGATACATTCCGGACATCTCCCTTCCACCATCACCATGAGATGTCCATCATGTATTTATCGACAGCATTTCTGATGCGAAACCCGATCCAGGAATATGACTGGGGTAGCCGTGACGCCTTGACCCGGCTGTTCGGGATCACGAATCCGGAGCGCAAGCCTCAGGCCGAGCTCTGGATGGGGGCTCATCCCAACGGCTGTTCACAGGTCGAGGTAGCTGGCCTGCCGACGCCTCTGTCCGAGCTGATCGCCGGGCGCGGCGTGGCGATACTGGGCGAATCCACCTACGCCCGCTTCGGGGGGCTGCCCTTCCTGTTCAAGGTGCTCTGTGCCGAGAAGGCGCTCTCCATCCAGGTTCACCCCAGCAAGGCTCAGGCCGAGGCCGGGTTTGCTCGCGAGGTGGCGGAGGGTATCGCCATCGATGCTCCCTACCGCAACTATCGCGATGACAACCACAAGCCCGAGCTGGTGTTCGCCCTGACCCCCTATCAGGCGATGAACGGTTTTCGTGACTTTGCCGCCATCCTGGTGCTGTTTGAGCGGGTGGCGGCGGCCAGTCTGGCGCCGCTGGTGGAGGCGTTCGCCGCCGATCAGAGCGAGGGCGGACTGGCACGTTTCTTCCGGGCTCTGCTGACTCTGGAGGGGGAGAGCAAAGAGACGGCACTCGCCGCCCTCAGGGTCTGTGCCGAGCGCGATCGTCAGGACGAGACTTTTGCCCTGGTGCTGGACCTGTTCACCCAGTATCCGGGGGACGTGGGTCTGTTTGCTCCCCTGTTGCTCAATGTGGTGACGCTGCACCCGGGCCAGGCCATGTATCTGGATGCCGGTACCCCCCATGCCTATGTCCATGGGACCGGGCTCGAAATCATGGCCAACTCCGACAACGTGCTGCGGGCCGGGCTGACCGCCAAGCATCTGGACGTGGACGAACTGCTCGCCTGCACCAAATGCCGGCCCAAGCCGGTCGAGACGCTCCTGATCTCTCCCCGTGCGGAGGAAGGGGCGCAACACTTCGATGTGCCTGTCCCCGACTTCACCTTCAGTGTCTACGGCGAGGGGGAACACAGGCTGGTCACGACGAGCGCGGAGATCCTGTTTGCCATCAATGGCTCCCTCTCCCTGCACCGTGACGGCCAGCCCCCCCTGGTATTGGATAGGGGGCAGTCAGCCTTCCTGCCAGTCTGCCTCGGCCCTTATGAGGTGCAGGCCCAGGGCAGTTTTGCCCGCGCAGGCAACCGTTGAGTCAGGCCGCCTCGGGGCGGCCTGCTTGATCAGTGAGCCCTGCGCTCCGTCTCCTGGGCCAGCAGCATCCGCTCGTGAGCGATGAAGAAGGGGCGGTAGAGCACGTAGCTGTTGAGGATGCAGACCAGCACCATGAGGGCGTTGGCCAGGCTGCCATTGGCGGCCCAGGCTGCCCCCAGGGGAGAGGGCATGGACCAGGGCAACATGGCGACGAAGCGATCCAGGTAGCCCCACTCGGTCAGCAGCCAGGCCAGGGTGGCATTGACCATGGGGACCCCTATGAAGGGCAGGAAGAAGAGCGGGTTCATGATGATGGGAAAACCGAACAGCAGGGGCTCGTTGATGTTGAACAGCGAGGGGATGAGGCCGAGCCGGCCGACCGAGTGCAGGGTTCGGCTGCGGCTGCGCATGGCCATGAAGACCAGGGGCAGGGTGGTGCCTATGCCTCCGATCAGCAGGTAGTAGTCCCAGAACCCCTGCAGGAAGATGTGGGGCAGGGGCTCCCCTGCCATCAGTGCGCCCTGGTTGGCGCTTAGACCCGCCATCCAGAACGGGGAGAGCAGGCCGTTGACGATGAGGGCCCCGTGCACCCCCATGAACCAGAGCAGGTGTGCCACCAGCAGGGCGATGAGCAGTGCCGGCAAGGTATCGGCGCCGGTGACCAGGGGCTGGAACAGGTACTCCATCAGCTCGGGCAGCGATATCCCGAAATGCTGTTGCAGCCAGAGCCGCAGCAAGCTGAGGGAGAGGGTGATAAACAGCAGGGGAATGATCAGCTGGAATCCCTGGCGGGTCATCAGGGGGACCTCCTCGGGAAACTGGATGATCCAGCCGGCCCGCTGGAACAGGCGGATGACCTCCACCGTATAGAAGGCCGCCAGCAGGGCGGTGAAAATCCCGAGTCCTCCCAGGTAGCCGAAGACCCCTCCCTGTGCCGAGCGAAAGTCGATGAGCAGCAGGAAGGCGACGCAGCCGCACAGGCCGGAGAGGCGCTCCGGCATCTCATACGCCTTGGCCAGGCTGGCGGCGGCTCCGAAGGCGATGATGAGGGAGACCAGGCCGGCGGTATGGCTGTAGACAGGATACAGCCAGGGCATCAGCTGCTGGGAGAGGTCCCGCAGGGCGATGGCCAGCGGGTGGGCGTTGTCGCTGGCGACAGGGGGATAGAGGATGGGCACCAGCAGACTGCCGACGATGATGAAGGGCATGGCGAGCTGAAACCCGTCTCTGAGTGCCATCACGTGCCGACTGCGTGTCAGCCAGTTGGCAACCGGTATCATTCTTTGTTCAACAATGCTGGCCAGCATCCCCATCACTTGCATGTTCATTGCGGCATCTTTCCTCTTCTCGCCAGGCGCTATGGCGTGCCTCCATTCTGCTCTCTTTCGGACTCAGCGTCCGTATTCACCAACCGAGTTTCCCTGTTTTTCTAGCTGGCTCACAAAAAAGGCACGCTTCTCCAGGGAATGGTCGACCTGGATCACAAATGAAATGAATCAAAATGGAAACCGGTTTCCATTCATTTCCGAGATCGGCACAATCCCTCCCATACCACCCCAAGGAGATTATCTGATGAAGAAGATCATGTTGTGCTGCTCCTCCGGCATGTCCACCAGCCTGCTGGTCAAGAAGATGAAGGAAGAGGCGGCGAAACGCGGTCTGGAGGCCGAGATCAACGCCTTCGGTGCCAGCGAGTTCGACAACCAGATGCCCCACTACCAGGTCGTGCTGCTAGGCCCCCAGGTCAAGTACATGCAGGCGGAGCTGGCCGGGCGTGCGGCACCGCACGGCGTGCCGGTGGCCACCATCGACATGATCGATTACGGCATGCAGCGGGGCGACAAGGTGCTGGACCATGCGCTGTCGCTGATCGGCTAACCCGGCTCATTTCACAAGGAACAGTCCATGAACACGCTTTACGACCGCTTCGTCTCGGTGATCGAGCAGAAGATAAGCCCACTGGCCGGCCGTCTCGGTCAGCAGAAGTACATCCAGGCCATCCGCGATGGTTTCATCGCCGCGCTGCCTTTCATGATCGTCGGCAGCTTCATGCTGGTGTTCATCTTCCCCCCCTTCTCGCAAGAGACCCAGTGGGGCTTTGCCCGGGCCTGGCTTGACTTCGCCGGCACCTATCAGGCCCAGCTGCTGCTGCCGTTCCAGCTCAGCATGGGGCTGATGACCCTTTTCATCTCGGTGGGCATCGGTGCCAGCCTGGCCAGGCAAAACGGGCTGGATCCGGTCACCACGGGCCTGCTCTGCCTGATGGCCTTCATGCTGGTGGCCGCGCCCGTCAAGGATGGCCAGATCTCGATGCAGTACTTCTCGGGCCAGGGGATCTTCACGGCCCTGATCACCGCCATCTATGCCGCCGAAGTCTATGCCTTCCTCAAGAAGCACAACATCACCATCAAGCTGCCTCCTCAGGTGCCGACCGGGGTGGCGCGCTCGTTCGAGGTGCTGATCCCGGTGTTGCTCATCATCCTGACCCTGCATCCGCTCAATCTGATCCTTGAGAGCAGCACGGGGATGATCCTGCCCGAGGCCATCATGGCCCTGATCAAGCCCCTGGTCGCCGCCTCCGACACCCTGCCCGCCATGCTGCTGGCCGTGCTGCTGTGCCAGATCCTTTGGTTTGCCGGGATCCACGGTGCCCTGATCGTTACCGGCATCATGAACCCCTTCTGGATGGCCAATCTGGCCAACAACCAGGCGGCCATGGCGGCGGGCGAGGTACTGCCCCACATCTTCCTGCAGGGCTTCTGGGATCACTACCTGCTCATCGGCGGTGTTGGCTCCACCCTGCCGCTGGCCTTCCTGCTGTTGCGCAGCAAGGCGGCCCACCTGAGATCCATCGGCAAGATGGGCGTGGTGCCGGGTCTGTTCAACATCAATGAACCCATCCTGTTTGGCGCCCCTATCGTGATGAACCCGGTGTTCTTCCTGCCCTTCATCCTGGTGCCCATGATCAACGCCACCCTGGCCTGGTTCGCGCTGGATCTGGGGCTGGTGGCACGGGTGGCGTCCCTGACCCCCTGGACCACACCAGCCCCCATCGGTGCCTCCTGGGCCGCGAACTGGGCCATCAGCCCGGCGCTGATGTGCATCCTGTGCATGTGCTCGGCCGCCGTCATGTATTACCCCTTCCTGAAAGCCTACGAGCGCAGCCTGCTCAAGCAGGAAGAGGAGAGAGAAGAAGCTGAAAAAGCCTTCACCGGCGACGTCGCCATGGCGACCCGTCAGAACATCCGCTAATCGAACCATCGGCCGCCATTCCATGGCGGCCTGACAGGAGACACACCATGCAGTTCCGTTTCCCCGACACCTTCTGGTGGGGCAGTGCCTCATCCGCCCCTCAGGCCGAGGGCGCCAGCCTCCAGGGCGGCAAGGCCCCGACCATCTGGGATCACTGGTTTGCCATCGAGCCGAACCGCTTCCACCAGCAGGTGGGACCGGCCGATACCTCCACCTTCTACCAGCATTTTCGGGATGACATCGCCCTGATGCAGGAGATAGGTCACAACAGTTTCCGCACCTCCATCTCCTGGGCGCGCCTCCTGCCCCAGGGGCGTGGCGAACCCAACCCGGAGGCGGTGCGCTTCTACCACGCCATGCTCGACGAGCTGCTGGCCCGTGGCATCACCCCCTTCATCAACCTGTTCCACTTCGACATGCCGATGTCCATGCAGGAGCAAGGGGGCTGGGAGAGTCGCAAGGTGGTCGACGCCTTCGCCGAGTTTGCCGCCACCTGCTTCCGGCTGTTCGGGGGCAAGGTCAAACACTGGTTCACCTTCAACGAGCCGATCGTGCCGGTCGAGGGGGGCTATCTCTATGACTTCCACTACCCGAACGTGGTGGACTTCCGCCGTGCCGCGACCGTGGCCTACCACACCATGCTGGCCCACGCCAAGGCGGTGCAGGCCTATCGCGCCCAGGGCCAGGACGGCCAGATCGGCATCATCCTGAACCTGACCCCTTCCTATCCGCGTTCCCAGCATCCGGCGGATCTGAAGGCGGCCAACATTGCCGACCTCTTCTTCAACCGCAGCTTCCTCGACCCGGCGGTCAAGGGTGAATACCCGACCGAGCTGGTGGCGCTGCTGCGGGAATATGACCAGTTGCCGGCCAGCGAGCCGGAAGATCGCGCGCTGCTGGCCGCCGGCAAGGTGGACCTGCTCGGTGTCAACTACTACCAGCCGCGCCGGGTCAAGGCCCGCAGCAACGCGGTCAATCCTGCCAGCCCCTTCATGCCGGAGTGGTTCTTCGACTACTACGAGATGCCGGGTCGCAAGATGAACCCGCACCGGGGCTGGGAGATCTACGAGAAAGGCATCTACGACATCCTGGTCAACCTGCGGGACCACTACGGCAACATCCCCTGCTTCATCTCTGAAAACGGCATGGGGGTCGAGGGGGAGGAGAAGTTCCTCGGCGAGCAGGGCCAGATCCAGGACGACTACCGCATCGCCTTCATCCGCGATCACCTGAGCTGGGTGCACAAGGGAATAGGTGAGGGGTGCCAGTGCCTTGGCTATCACCTCTGGACCTTTGTCGACAACTGGTCGTGGAGCAACGCCTACAAGAACCGTTACGGCTTCGTCCGCCTCGATCTGGCGACCGGCGAGCGCCGCATCAAGAAGAGTGGCGAGTGGTTCGCCGACGTATCCCGCAACGGCGGCTTCTGAGCCGGCATCACAGCAACACCAAGGAGTACAAGATGTTTGATCTCGAAGAAACCGTCATGGGCATCATCATTAACGCCGGCCAGTCACGCAGCCTGTGCTACGAGGCGCTGCGCAGCGCCAAGCTGGGGCAGTTTGCCGAGGCGGACGACCTGCTGCGGCAGGCCACCGAGGCGGCCAACGCCGCCCACGCGGTGCAGACCAGGCTGATCGAGGCGGATCAGGGGGAGGGCAAGATCCCGGTCACCCTGGTATTGGTGCACGCCCAGGATCACCTGATGACCTCCATGCTGGCCAAGGAGCTGGTGTGCGAGCTCATCGAACTCTACCGCCGTCAGGCCGCCTGAGAGAGGAGCGCGAGATGTTGCGACTGGGACTGGATATCGGCGGCACCAAGATGGAGGGGCTGCTGCTCGACGGCGAGGGCAACGAGCTGTGCCGGCGCCGCATCGCGACGCCGCAGCAGGGTTACCAGACCTTCATCGAGGTGGTGACCGGTTTTATCCGCGGCTTCGCCGAAGAGGCCGGTGCGCCGGTCAGCATCGGCATCGGCTTGCCGGGGGCGGTGCGTGCCGACAACGGCTGCATCAAGAACGCCAACTGCCTGTTCCTCAACGGCCATCCGCTCAAGGCGGATCTGGAGGCCGCCCTCGGCCAGCCGGTCTGGCTGGCCAACGATGCGGACTGCTTCACCCTGTCCGAGGCCGTTGACGGGGCGGGCAGCGGTGCCAACCTGGTGTTCGGGGTCATCCTGGGCACCGGCTGCGGCGGGGGCATAGTGGCGCATCAGCGCCTGCTGGTAGGTCCCAACGCCATCACTGGCGAGTGGGGACACAATCCGTTGCCCGGCTATGACCCGGTGCGCGATGGCCCGGCCCAACCCTGCTACTGCGGTCGTCGCAACTGCATCGAGCGCTTCGTGTCGGGGACGGGGTTCGCGGGGCGCTTCGTCGAGCGCCATGGCCGCAGTCTGTCGCCGAAAGGGATCCTGACGGCGGCGGCCGAGGGGGACGAGGAGGCCCAGGCTCACTACGAGCACTTCCTCCATGCCCTGGGGCGCAGTCTGGCGAGCGTCATCAACCTGCTGGACCCGGATGTCATCGTCTTCGGTGGTGGCCTCTCCAACATAACGCGCCTCTATGAGGACTTGCCGGCGGCCATCACCCCCTGGCTGTTCACCGACCGTTGTCTGACCCGGCTGCTGCCGGCACGGCACGGGGACAGCAGCGGCGTACGCGGTGCGGCCTGGCTGCCCACCCCCCTGATCTGACTCTCTCACCTCAGTACCCATACACGGTGCCGGCTGCACCGTGGGGCCGCCCCTTGCCTGCGGCGCCCCTCAATGTCGTGGCCGGGGCCTTTTTTACCACGATAGGACGTTACAAAAAGGAAGAGCAAAGATGGAAAAAATGCACAAGGTCATGCCCCTTTCCCTGCTGACCCTGGCCATGTTCAGCGGCCCCGTGTTGGCCGACAAGTATGACTTCGCCATGCACGGCTATGTCCGCTCAGGCATCCTGGCCAATCAGGATGGCAACCGGGTGGACTCCGTCGGCCTGATGCCGGATGGCAAATGGCGACTGGGCAACGAGGACAACACCAAGCTCGAGCTGATCCCCCAGGTGACCCTGACCTCAGATGCCGGCCCGGTCGCCAAGATCCAGGCCAACCTGACCCATGAGACCGACTGCACGTCCGACTGGAACTGTGTGGATGACGACGGCCACGACATTCAGGTACGCGAGGCCTTTGCCCAGCTGACCAGGCTCGACTTCGCACCGGATGTGGTGTTCTGGGCCGGCAAGCGTTACAGCAGCTCGAACACCTCCAGCCACCAGTACGACTGGGAGTACATCCAGTACAACGGCACCGGGGGCGGGGCGGACAACATCGACATCGGTTTCGCCAAGTTTGACGTCGGCGTCTACGCCTTCACCCCGAGCGACGAGGCCAAGGCCTATCCCCACGACGCGAACGAGCAGGGTTATCCGGACGACTACTCCCTCAACCTCTGGTTCAAGAAGATTGGGGGCGGCCCCATCGATCTGCAACTGGTCGCCCACCACATGAACCAGAACGAGAACAACGCCTGGAAGGAGAGTGCCGAGAAGGGCTATGGCGTCACTGGCATCTACAACTTTGACGGCTTCTACGGTCTGACCGGCGGTTACTCCCGCTTCGTGGCCCAGCTCGGCAAGGGCTTGGCGGCGGGCGACTCCCTCGGCAAGAACGGCTGGGGCTGGTCCAACCTGGATGACACCCAGTCCTGGCGCCTGGTGCTCGACGGCCTGGCTTCTCTCGACAACGGTTGGGATGTCTCCACCTTCGCCTTCTACCAGAAGGACAAGAGCTACCGCTGGTGGACCGGGGATCAGGATGGTTGGGGCCGTTCCATGTGGGTTGCCGGGGTGCGTCCCATGCAGCAGATCACCCGGAACTTCGCCATGCAGTATGAGGTCGGCTACGAGTACCTCGACGATGACAACTACAAGGGCGTGGCGGGCAGCAAGGGCAAGGGGGGCATGACAAAGGCGACCATAGCGCCGACCCTGACCTTCGACTCCGGCTTCTGGAGCCGTCCGCAGCTGCGTCTGTTCGCCACCTACGCCAAGTGGGATGAGGGCGTCTCCGATGCCATCGACGGCAACTACGACTGGGGGAGCGGCACCCTCTCAGCCGGGGCTTACTCCCGCAGTGGCAAGACGGATACCTGGAACTTCGGTGTCCAGGGCGAAGTGTGGTTCTAAGGAGCACGAGCATGAGATCTCTCTTACGCAATACCCTGAGTTTCTGTGTGCTGTCGGCCCTGGCCGGCAGCACACTGGCGGCGCCTTCCCACTTTGAGCACTTCATCACCCGCCAGGGGGCGGCGCTGATGGATGGCAAGCAGGGGTTCCGCTTTGCCGGCATCCACGCCCCCGAGCTGCACCGCATCGAAGACGATGCGCGCGGCGTGTGCAAGGCCGACCCGCGGGGCTGGGGCCAGTACTTCAAGTGGCCGACCGCCGAGGAGCAGGCCAACTGGATCCGCGCCATGGTGCAGACTGGCGCCAAGGCCCAGCGGGTCTATGTCCTCTCGGTGCAGCAGGAGAACGACCAGGCTTGTGAGCGCGAGACCCACATTCTGGCCCCTGCCACGGCAGACGGCATGCCCGTGCTCAATGAAAAGGCCATGGTGGTCTATGACAACATGATTGCCGAGGCCGACAAGCAGGGGCTGCGGCTCATCCTGCCCTTCATCGATCACTGGTGGTGGTGGGGCGGGCGCGAGCAGCTGGCAGCCTTCTACAAGGAGACGGCAGACGACTTCTACGACACCTCGAGCAAGACCTACAAGGCCTATCAGGACATCATCCGCCAGGTGATCACCCGCAAGAACACGATCACCGGCCGTCACTACTATGACGAGAAGGCGATCATGGCCTGGGAGACCGGCAACGAGCTGGAGAACTCCAATGAGGCCTTCCTGACCCGGACCGCGGCCTGGATCAAGCAGTTCGCTCCGCACCAGCTGGTCATCGACGGCACCTACAAGAAGATCAACGACTTCTCTCTCAAGGATCCGAACGTCGACATCATCAGCAACCACTACTACACCAACGCCGGCAACAACCACCCGGATCAGGTGAAGAAGGATCTGACCGCCATCGCCGGCAAGAAGGCCTATCTGGTGGGCGAGTTCGGCCTGCTCGATCACCGGGATCTGGACAACATCATGCAGTCCATCGTCCATACCGAGGTGGATGGCGCCAAGGCGGTGGGGGGCTTCATCTGGGGTTTCCGTGGCCACCGTCACGACGGGGGCTTCTACTGGCACAAGGAGTACACGGGGCACTACAGCTATCACCTGCCCGGATTCCCGATAGAGGGCAAGGCCAACCAGGAGATGGACGTCGTCGACCTGGTGCGCAAGGCGTCGGCCCAGATGGCGGGTCTGGCGCAGGCGCCTGCCCTGCCGGCACCGGACGCTCCGTTGCTGCGCCAGACCGATTCGCCGTTTGCCATCAACTGGATGGGGGCGCCGGTGGGACGTGCCTATGACATCGAGCGCGCCACTTCCGCCAAGGGTCCCTGGACCCGTGTCGGCAAGGATGTCTCGGATGGCGTCAACGAGTGGGACCCGAGCAGGATGAGCCTGTTCAGCGACGACTACGGCTCGCTCAAGCTGGGTCAGACCTACTACTACAGGGTCATCGCCAAGAATGAGTCGGGTGCCTCCCAACCCTCCAACGTCATCTCGGTCAAACACACCCAGCAGAATCTGCCGCCTGTGGTCGAAGTGGGTGGCGATCTGACCACCTCGGTGGATCAGGGTGTCCTGCTCAGCGCCGTCTGGCGCGACGACCAGCTGCCGACCCCGCAGGTCAAGGTGGGGTGGCGCAGCACCGGGCCCCTCGAGGCCAGGTTCTGCCACGGCGATAAGGCTTCGACCCGTGCCTGGTTCCCTCAGGCGGGCGAGTATGAGCTGACCTTCAGTGCCGATGACGGCCTCGCCCGGAGTGCGAGATCCATCAAGGTGAAGGTGGATCGGGCCAGGGGCGAGCTGCCGGTCAGCTACTGCGAGTTCAGCTCTGCCGAGCTGGTGGCCAAAGAGGGTGAGCTGAACGTGGTCAAGAGTGCCGAGAACCAGCTGGAGGTGGCGGCCGACGGTTTCGCCGGTCCGTTTGCCAGCGAGGGCGACAAGATCACCTGGCACGTCGAGGCCCCCTGGTCCGGCGCCTTCAACCTGCACCTGCACTTCAACGGCAAGTGGGGCGGCAAGAAGAACAGCGTCGTCATCAATGGCACCGATATTCACCCGATCGAATTCCCGCAGACCGACGAGGCCGGTCAGGTGCAAGTCGTCCCGGTGCAGCTCAAGCAGGGCAAGAACCTGGTGAGCTTCGGTAAATTCGCCGGTGACTGGGGGTATATGTTCGTGAAGTCCGTCAAGGTCGTGGCGGAATAACAGTACGGGCCGCATCTAATGGTGCGGCCCGTATTCATTCGTGTTTCATTCACATCGGAGAGCGAGTCGTCGGAGGCCTTTTTTGGCGAGTGTGAAATATAGCCTTGTGCGGTTTATCCCGATACAGGGTGTCTCTTTCACATATTCAAAAATAAAGCGGCACGACCGTCTCCATGAAGGAGATAAAGATGAAGAAACATATTTTTCTCGGTGCTCTCTGGCTGGTTCTACCCGCGTTGTCCCTGTCTGCGATGGCGGCCGACTATCTGGTCGAGCAGTCGGCCGGAGATGGTCAACTGAATGTGGTCACCAGCGCCAAGGACCAGCTGACCCTGGGGGATGACGGTTTTCTCGGTCCCTTTGCCAGCGAGGGGGACAAGGTGACCTGGACGGTTGCGGTGCCCAGTGCCGGTGAGTACCAGCTTCGACTCTTCTTCAATGCCAAGTGGGGCGGCAAGAAGAACACCCTGGTGGTCAACGGCGGCGAGCCGGTGCAGATCGACTTCCCCCAGACCGGTGAAGCCGGTGAAGAGAAGGTGCTCCCGGTGACCCTGCAGGAGGGCAGCAACAGCATCAGCTTCGGCAAGGCGCCCAATGACTGGGGTTATATGTTCGTGAAATGGATCAAGATCGCGGCCAAATAATCGAACACCAGGCTGCCTGTGCGAGCCGGCAGCCACCTTATTCGCCCATCAGAAATAAATAACAAGAAGGGTCCTGATGCTCTGTGGCTGATTTTATTGTCCGCCACAGAGAATGCCTCGGTGGTGTATTTCCATCACGACGTGACAATGAATGATGCGGTATCGCTGTCCTGATTATGGAATAACCGCTTATCCCCTGGATAAATAAAAGGATAGAAAAGTGAAGAGAAAGACGATCATCGCTACCCTGCTGCTCGGCTGCAGCACCGTGCCCGCTCTGCTGCTGAGCCCTTCGGCCCTGGCCGCGACCACCTACCCGGCCTGTGCCTCGGCGGCCAGCGACCCGGACGGTGACGGTTGGGGCTGGGAGAATGGCCAGAGCTGCCAGGTGGTGGCAGGGTCGGGCGGCGGCGCGACCACTTACCCGACCTGTGCCTCGGCGACCAGCGATCCGGACGGTGACGGCTGGGGCTGGGAGAATGGCCAGAGCTGCCAGGTGGCCAGCTCCACACCGACACCGGGCTCGGGGGACATGTATGTGAAGGATGGCCAGCTTTACTCCGCCAGTGGTCAGCGCTTCATCGCCCGCGGCATCAACCTGCAGTATGGCGACAACCCGGGGGCGGCCTTCGCGGCCATCACGCCGATCGCCAATACCGGCGCCAACATAGTGCGACTGCAACTGCGCAAGCACACCACGGCCCAGGAGCTGCGCGGTGTCCTCGATGCCATCGTCGCCCGCAACATGGTCGCCATGCCCATGTACTGGGAGAGCGACGTGACCTGCCAGAGCAACCCGCAGCCGCTGCAGACCGCCGTCGACTCGCTCTGGCTCGGCAGCTGGAAGGCCGTGATGCAGGATCCCAAGTACAAGGGCAAGATCCTGCTTAACATCGCCAATGAATGGGGTGAGGATACCAACAATTACGCCGACTTTATCACCACCTACAAGGGGCTCATCAAGGGACTGCGCGATGGCGGCTATACCATGCCGCTGGTGATCGATGCGGCCCACTGCGGCCAGTACGTGCAGAGCTTCCTCTCGGGTCGTGGCAGCGAGTTGCTCAATGCCGATGCCAGCAAGAACCTGCTGTTCTCCCTGCACGCCTACCACTGGCTCTGGGACACGCCTGCCGAGATCGATGCCGCCATTGCCCAGATGAAGGCGCAGAACCTGGCATTCCTGTTTGGCGAGTTCGGAGACAAGCGCTTCCAGGCCCCCAACAACGTCGATCACTATCATCTGCTTGGCAAGGCGCAGAGCGAGTCGGTAGGGTGGATCGCCTGGTCCTGGAAGGGGAATGGTGCCGGGGAAGAGGAGGTGCTAGACATGTCCTACGACTACGGCAGCATGGATCTCTCCCCAAGGGGAAATGACATCGTGTTCGGTGAGGCCGGCATTCGCCAGACGGCGTCCGCACTGCAATAGCATCTGGCTCACAGGGCGGGAGTCTGGAGGTTCCCGCCCCGTTGGGGGCATGGTAGGATGAAACCAGTTGTAAACCGGTTACCGGAATTGAACCCATGGCCAATATTACCGATGTGTCGCGTCTTGCGAATGTGTCCAAAGCCACCGTTTCCCGTGTTCTGAGCGGCTCGCGCGGCGTGCGGGAAGAGAGTCGCCTGGCCGTGCTGCAGGCTGCCGAGCAGCTGAATTTTCGACCCAATGCCACGGCCCGCTCTCTGGCGACCCAGGCGACGGATTGCGTGGGGATCATCCTCTCTTCCCAGCTTGGCAACCGGCTGGCCAGCATGCTGCCACTGCTGGAAGGGGCGCTGACCAAGGCGGGCAAGAGCATGCTGGTGCGCTTCGCCGACGAGGCGGAGCAACAGCAGCGGGCGGTCGATGAGCTGTTGGGGGGGCGTTGTGACGGCGTGCTGGTGCTGGGAGCCAAGCAATCCCTGGCGCCGGACGAGCGCCTCATCCAGCTCGATGGGGTGAGCGATTCGGACAACCTCAATCTCTGCTACGACCTGACGTTTGCCACCGAGAGCGCCTGCCGCTTCCTGCTTGGCAAGGGGCATCGCCAGTTGGTGCTGATGCTGGACGACAAGCTGTCGCCGGCGGGCAAGAGTGCCATCACGGGCTATCAGCAGGCACTGCAGCAGCAATCCCTGCCCTACAACGGCCAATTGGTGATCGACGGTGCCGACAACCAGCAGGCGCTGCTCGGCCTGCTCAACCGCTATCTGCCCTTCACCGCCCTGGTGGTGCAGCAGGATGCCCAGGCGGCCGATGCCATGCGACTGCTGCGTGAGTTCAACCTCCACGTTCCCCAGGATGTGTCCGTCATCAGCCTGGAGGGGGCCACCCTGGCAAGCCAGCTGACTCCGCCATTGACCTGCATCGAATACCCGAGTGAACGGCTGGCCCAGGAGAGCGTGCGCGTGCTGCTGGCACAGCTGGCACAAGGCCTGCGTCCGGCCGACGAACCGCAGAAGTTCCAGGGGCGTCTGGTGGTGCGTGAGTCGGTACTGGCCCGCTAGGGCTTGACCTTGCTGCGGCCGTCAGCTTTAGGCTGGGGGGACATTCAGAGAGGAGATTACCCATGACCATCGAACTCACCGTTTCCGGCATGTCCTGTGGTGGCTGTGCCGCCAGCCTGCAAAAAGCGTTGTTGGCCCAGCCTGCCGTCAGCACCGCCAGCGTCGACTTTGCCAGCCGCAAGGCCGTTATCGAGAGCGAGCTGGGCAAGGCGGAGCTGATCGCCCTAGTCGAGGCCAGTGGCTTCACCGCGGAATGACTTATCACCTAAGTGGTAAAAAACAGACCAATATTCTGTTTAATTCTTTTTATTGGTGAGAACGATCACTTAAATTCCGTTTAAAAAGAATAAAAATGCTGCAATCAACCCATAAGAAGGATTGCAGCATGACCCTTCCCATTCGCAAGACCCTGATCGCCGCCGTGCTCGGCCTGACCCTCTCCCCGATGGCTATGGCGCTGCCCAGCGTGCACATTCTGGCCACCGGCGGCACCATTGCCGGGGCGGGCCAGTCTGCCACCCAGTCCAACTACGAGGCCGGCAAGGTGGCCATCGAGACGCTGATCGCCGCCGTGCCCGAGATGAAAAACGTGGCCGACGTGCAGGGTGAGCAGGTGGTCAAGATCGGCTCCCAGGACATGAACGACGAGGTGTGGCTCACGCTCGCCAAGCGCGTCAACGCGCTGCTGGCCAGGGATGACGTGGACGGCATCGTCATCACCCACGGCACCGACACCATGGAGGAGACCGCCTACTTCCTCAATCTGACCGTCAAGAGCGACAAGCCGGTGGTGCTGGTGGGCGCCATGCGCCCCTCCACCGCCATGAGCGCCGACGGCCCCATGAACCTCTACAACGCCGTGGTGACTGCCTCCGACCCCGCCTCAAAGGGATGTGGCGTCATGGTAGCGATGAACGACACCGTGCTGGATGCCCGCGACGTCACCAAGACAAACACCACAGGAGTGCAGACCTTCGCCTCCCCCAACTTCGGCCCGCTCGGCTACATCCACAACGGCAAGATCGACTACCAGCGCAGCCCGGCCCGCCAGCACACCAGCAAGACCCCGTTCGACGTGAGCAAGCTCGACAAGTTGCCCCAGGTCGGCATCGTCTACAGCTACGCCAACGCCTCGGACCTGCCGGCCAAGGCCCTGGTGGATGCCAAGTTTGACGGCATCGTCAGTGCCGGGGTGGGCAACGGCAACCTCTACCACACCCTGTTCGACACCCTGGCCAAGGCGAGCAAGGACGGCATTCGCGTGGTGCGTTCCGCCCGCGTGCCGACCGGTTCCACCACCTTGGATGCGGAGATCGATGACGCCAAGTACGGCTTCGTCGCCGCCGAGACCCTCAACCCGCAGAAGGCGCGGGTGCTGCTGATGCTCGCCCTGACCCAGAGCAAGGATCCGGCCCAGATCCAGCGCTGGTTCCAGCAGTTCTAAGACCTCGGCTCGGCCTGATTGACACTACCCCGTGAGATGAAGGGCAGGATGGGATCCTGCCCTTTCTTGTTGCGCCAGAGGCAGATGCCGGCCCTCAGCTCATCATCAGCCAGCCGCAGAAACCCAGGTAAACCAGCCCCACCAGGGCGAGCCTGCCCGCTGTCATCCGCTCCCGACTGAACCCCCACCACATCAGCGCGACCGCCAGCAGCGTCACCAGGGAGGAGGCCATCATGGTGTTATCCAGCAGCCAGGGGGTGAACAGCAGGCAGAACGCCTTGGGAATGGTGCCCTGGATCATCATGGCCCCCGAGATATTGGCCAGTGCCAGCCGGTGTTTGCCCTGCCGCACCCAGATAAGCACGTTCATCAGCTCGGGCATTTCGGTGGCCACCGGGCTCAGCAGCAGGGCCGCCAGCACCGGCGAGAGGCCGAACAGCTCGCCCATGCTCTCCAGCTGGTGAACGAACAGCTGGGCCGCCAGCGCCACCACACCGAGCGCCACCAGGGTTTGCAGCAGCACCTTGCCGAGCGCCGGGATCCTGGCGTGCGGATCCAGCTTGAGGGGGGAGGGCAATTCGGCCTCGTGGCTGTCGGTCTGTTTCAGCTCACGTCGCACATAGAGGAGGTACATCAGCACGAACAGGGGGGCCAGCCAGGTTTTACCGGTGAAGGCCACCATGCCAAGCAGCACGGCCAGCAGGAAGATAGCGGCAAACCAGGCCTGATCGCGGCCAATTTCGCGCTGCACCTCACCATGAATGACCCTGTGCCCATGGTCCAGGCACAACAGCAGGGTCACACCAACGGCGGCATAGCCAAGGGTGGAGAGCACCAGGGGACCGCCGAGGGCCGCACCTATGCCTATCTGCTGCTGGGCGGGGGCATCCCCCATCAGCAGGGCGGTCAGGGTGACGATACATTCGGGCAGGGCCGTGCCGAGGGCCGCCAGCAGAGAACCGGTGGCACTTTGGGACAGTTTGAAATGATGGCCGGTCCATTCGATGCCGTTGACGAAGTATTCGCAGGCCAGATAGATGGTGACGGCAGAGATCAGAAATAACAGCAGGGTGATCAGCATGATGAGTAACCGCCAGGCGAGCAGAACAACCGATGGACTCGATACGGCTCGCCCGGCTGGCTTGCGTATCGAGGCCAAAGGTCTTGCAGGACGATAGGTGCTATCGCCGCCCATGCCATGGATCGGCAGATCCAAGAATGTTGACATGAGCCCTGCCCGGATCACGGGCGGGTTGCTACTCCCCAATGACAGTGCGGGATTTTTACCAAGTGGCTCGGTGAGGCGCAAGGCCAACAGGGGATGATCCGTGCGACAAGTTGTAAAAGGATGTGACAACCCTCGACTCTCCCGTCCGGGATCCTGATCTTTTTACGGGGATCCTTGTGCTGGCACAGCGATTGCTATGAGTTGGCTACTGTCCACATTGACTTGGGAAGGGTGAACGATGAAACGGTGGATCCAACATTTTTACCAGCTTAATCGCCTCAACTGGCTGATGGTCTGGCTGCTGCTTTGCTGCAGCATCATCCTGCTGTTTCCGGCCGGATTGATGAAAGGCGCCGTGAGCCAGTGGGCCACGGCTCATGCGGCCTGGCTTGGGGTCGGCATGTTGATCGCCATCTCCTATTTCTGCAGTCAGGGCTTCCTGATCGCCTGGGAGTGGGCCTGTGACGAGTGGCAGTCCCGCCGCCAGCAGGATCAACTGGCCCAGATGATTGGCTTCCTCGACTTCAACGAGAAGGCGGTGCTGCGGGAGTTCGTACTGCAACGGAAAAGCGTCATAAACCTGCCGATCACCGAACCCGCCGTCAAAAACCTGATGGATGCCGGCGTGCTCACCTACGCCTACGGCAAGCCGGCGCGAGAGAAGGAGGACGAGAACCAGATCCGCGCCCTGATGATCGCCCTGCCAGCGCGCCCTCTGCTGACCTACAAGGTTCTGGGGCTGTCGCGGGGCAAGATGAGCGACGAGCAGGTGGAGCAGATCATGAATGCCAGGCCCAAATTCGCGCAGAAAAGCCTCCAGCGCTGACCTTTCCCCCCATGAAAGAAAAGAGCCGGACATCTGTTCCGGCTCTTTGCTGTCTGGCGTTGCTTATTCGGTTCTGGCCTTGAGGTAGCCGGCGTAGTCGGGCACCTGGACGCTGAATGCCTGCTGCATGTGCGGGCTGTCCATGATGAAGTCCGCCGTCGCCTCGTTGGTGGCGACCGGGATGTTCCAGACGGCCGCGAGGCGCAGCAGGGCCTTGACGTCAGGATCGTGGGCGGCGGGATTGAGGGGATCCCAGAAGAAGATCATCACGTCTATCTTCCCTTCGGCGATGAGGGCGCCGAGCTGCTGATCCCCGCCCATGGGGCCGGAGAAGAGGCAGGTAATGGGCAGCTGCGCCTTCTTGCCGAGCAGAGTGCCCGTGGTGCCGGTCGCATAGAGATGGTGGAGCTTGAGCTCCTCCTTGCGGCGCAGCACCCAGTTCAGCAGAGGGGCTTTCATGTTGTCGTGAGCCACCAGGGCAACCCGTTTGTGGGGCGCCATCTCGCGTGCAATCAGTTCCATGGAGGTCATCCGTAGCAAAATGATGGGAATGGGGTCGTATCCTAATCGAAAGCGGCGCCTGCCGCTGCCCCATGCATCGTAACTGTGATCCCGGAGGCGGTTCAATCCGGCGCCTGCCACCCTGACAGCCTCTGGCCTGCCTTGTCAGCAGCCAGGTTGGCTACCGTATCGTAGGGCAAGATCTCTGCCGCTGGCGCCATGAAAAAACCCGCCTGGGCGGGTTGGGATTCTCTCTTGATGTCATCTAGATTCAGGATGACTCGGCATGGAGCTGGGATTGCTGGTAGTTTTCCAGACCGATACGGGCGATGAGATCGAGCTGGGTTTCCAGCCAGTCCACATGCTCCTCTTCATCTTCCAGGATCTCCTGGAACAGGTCGCGGCTGACGTAGTCCTGCACAGACTCGGCATAGGTGATGGCGACTTTCAGGTCGGGGATGGCGTCCATCTCCAGAGACAAGTCACAGCGCAGCATCTCTTCCACCGTCTCACCGATGCGCAGCTTGCCCAGATCCTGCAAGTTGGGCAGCCCTTCCAGAAACAGCACCCGCTTGACCAGCTCGTCGGCATGTTTCATCTCATCGATGGATTCGTGATACTCCTTGTGCCCCAGCCCCTTGAGGCCCCAGTCATCATAGATGCGGGCATGCAGGAAGTATTGGTTGATGGCAACCAGCTCATTGGCCAGCACCTTGTTGAGGTGGGCAATGATTTTGGGATCTCCTTTCATCGACATTACTCCTCGTTTTCGAGCCTAGGCAACGATCACTAGAGCTTAGTCCAGAAACATGACCATAACGTGATGGGGGAAAGTCGTCCCCTGGAGGGCAGAAGGAGAGATGAAGACGAGAAGTCGGCGGTTTTACGCCACTTCGTAATAGAGCGGTGCCTGCTCTGACTCCATCTTGTCGATTTCGGTAGCGATGATCTCCATCGCCATGCGCACACATTTACCACATTGGGTACCGACTTCCAGCGACTGTTTCAACTGTCGGAATTCAGTCTTGCCTGCCTGTACCGCCTTGCGGATCTGGTTATCTGTGATGCCGCGGCACAAACACACGTACATAATCTGGACCTCATGCTGGAATGAGATGAAATCTAAATGAGAATGGTTCGTAGTGCAAAGAACGAATGGTAATAAGATCCCGTGCTTGCCAGTGATTCCACCCTTGGGGAGAATGCCTTTATCAGAGAGGATGCGAACATGTTCAAAAAACTATTCAATGCCCTGTTCAAGGGAGAGATCGCCCAGAGCCCCGAGGTTGAGCCCATCGAATACATGGGCTATCTCATCTATCCCGAGCCCATGGCGGAAGGGGGGCAATACAGGTTGGCAGGTCGCATCACCAGGGAGATCGACGGGCAATTACAGACCCATCGCTTCATCCGCTCCGATCTCTTTGCCAATCCGGCGGATGCCGAGCGCTTCATGGTGCAAAAGGCCCATACCTTCATCGACCAGATGGGGGAGCGCATGTTTGAACCCCGCGTGAAGCCAGACGCCAGCCCAGCTCCATGATGTCAGCTGAGCTGCTCGCCTTGCGCCACGCACTCGCTCATGCCGGCGAGCGGCGTCTGATCTGGCTGGAAGGGGAGGAGGATGACTGCATCGTTCGTGCCGAATCCTTGCTGTGGGGGGCCGTGTTCTGGCTGGGGCAGGGTCCTGAGCGTCATGCTCCGCAGCCTGCCGCCAAGGCGCTTCAACGGCTCGGTCAGGAGTGTGACACCCTGGTATTCAATGCCTTCAGCGGTTTTCACCCCGATGCATTCGGTGCCTTGGCGGGGACATTGAGGGCTGGGGGGCTCTTGCTTCTGCTGACCCCGCCGCGGGAGGTATGGCCGACCTACCCAGACCCTGATCGTCAGAGGCTGGTCGCCCAGCCAGAGGAGGCCGATCGTGCCGGGCAGGGGTTCATCTCCCGTCTGGTACGGTTGCTGGCAGAAGATCCGGCGCGAGATCTGACGCCTGCCTCTTGTGATTTTACCTGGCAGCCTCTTGACGGGGACCGGCCGCTGAGCGCGGATCAGGCCCGTGCGCTGCCCGCCATCCAGAACGTGTTGCACGGCCATCGCCGTCGCCCCCTCGTGCTGAGCGCCGATCGCGGTCGTGGCAAGAGCGCCGTGCTGGGGCTGGCGAGCGCCGACTTGCTGAGTCGGGATCCGGCCTTGACTATAGCGGTGACTGCCCCTTCCCACGCTACAGTGGCGACACTTTTTGCCCATGCAGAGCGCGCGCTGGCAGAGATGCCTGAGCGGCTGGCCGGTCTGAGCTATGTGTCCCCTGATCGGGTGGCTCAAGGAGACGTACTGGCGGATCTGCTGCTGGTAGATGAGGCCGCCGCCATCCCGACCCCACAGCTGGAGGCCATGCTGGCCCGTCACAGTCGCATTGTCTTCGCTACAACGGAGCACGGCTATGAGGGGACGGGGCGCGGCTTTCATCTGCGCTTCAAGAGGGTACTCGATCAGCAAACCCCGGATTGGCAGGAGCTGCGCCTGGTGGAGCCCATTCGCTGGAGCCTGAGCGATCCGCTGGAGCCTCTGATCTTCCGGCTCCTTGGTCTGAATGCCGACATATCGGCACCTCATCCCCCGACATCACCGACCTGGCGCCTGGTCGGACAAGATGAGCTGGCCCGTGATGACGCGCTGCTCAATCGGGTGTTCGGCCTGCTCGTGCTGGCTCACTACCAGACCAGCCCCAGTGATCTGCGGTATTTGCTGGAGGGGCCGGATCTCGACATTCATCTGATGGAGCAGGGACAGGAGTTGATCGGGGTGGCGCTGGTCGCGCGGGAGGGCAATATACCCCCTGATCTGGCGCATGCGATCTGGGCCGGACGACGGCGCCCTCGTGGACATCTGCTGCCCCAGTCGCTGCTGGCCCACGCCGGTTTCGTGACGGCGGGGGAGCGCTCTTATGCCAGGGTGATGCGCATCGCCATCCATCCTGCCCTTCATCGTCTCGGGCTGGGGTCCAGGTTGCTGGACAAGCTGGTATCACATTATCGGGTATTAGGGGTCGATTATCTGGGATCTGCCTTCTCCGCCAGTCCAGATCTGCTGCCATTCTGGCTCAAGGCGGGATTGAAGGTGCTGCGTCTTGGTCTGCAGCGCGATGCGGCCAGCGGCAGTCATGCAGCTTTGCTGCTGATGCCGTTGCAATCGGAATATCACGCCGAGCTGGCGCAATGGCGACAGCGTTTCATGAGCCAGTTGCCGGCCCTGCTGGCGGGTGAACTCAAGAGGCTGGATACCGAACTGGTCTGGCTATCCCTCAGGGGCGGACCTGTCACTCATGTGCCGGATCTGGATGAATTCGAGCATCGGGAACTCGATTGCTTTGCCCACCATCACAAGCCATTCGAATTGTGCCAGGGGACACTGCAACGCTGGCTGCTCCGGCAAGTGATGATGCTGGATGCGTTGAGTCAGGATGAACGACGGTTGCTGATCGCCACCATCTGGCAATATGCGCCCTGGTCAGAGCTGTCTGCCCGACAGGGTGTCGCGGGCAAACCCGCCCTGATAAAAGCATTGCGCTCCCTGCTGGCCAGACTGCTGGCTCATCAAGCCCCAGCGGGCTGACCCCGCCTCTGGCACGGCAGAAAACCACGGAGCCCGGGAGGACCCCATGGCCCCTCCCGGGTTCTGCACATCGATTCGACTCACCATGGCTGAAGCTCTCCCCGTTCAAGGCGCGGCCACCAGGGACCCGTTTCTCCCTCTTCCCTGCTCGCGTTTTGCCCATTGCCACTGCTCTGATGAGCCTGACCAAGGCTATCTGCATTTTGGTTTTTTCTGAATATGGACTAATACTTGAATGTGAAATGAATTTTAATAAATGCATTATTTTCAGATGGTTAGCATTGGGTGTATCGAATGCAGGCCATCTTCTCCAACGTGCACAGGGAGTGCAATGTGAGAAACGATGCAGCTCAGGCAGGTGCCGGAATGATGATGTGGTTCATCAGCAGCAGCGCCTTTGCCAATGAGATCCGGTTCAACATGACGCGCGGGGCGACCGCCATCAGCCAGCAGGTCTATGACCTGCACATGACGATTTTCTATATCTGTTGCGTCATCGGTCTGCTCGTCTTCGGCATCATGTTCTGGTCCATCGTGCACCATCGAAAATCGCGCGGTGCCAAAGCCGCCCAGTTTCACGAAAGCACCCGCATCGAGTTGCTGTGGACTGCCATCCCCGTGTTGATACTGATCGCGATGGCGGCACCGGCAACCTCGACTTTGTTGAAGATGGAGGATACCTCCAAGGCCGATCTCACCGTCCTCGTCACGGGCTCGCAATGGAAATGGCATTACAAATACCTCGAGTATCCGGTGGCGTTTTATTCCCTGCTGGCGACCAGCAAACAGCAGATCTCCGGTGATGCCCCCAAGGGTGGCAATTATCTGCTGGAGGTAGATAACCCTCTGGTGTTGCCGGTCGGCAAGAAGATCCGTTTCCTGATGACCTCGGACGATGTCATTCACTCCTGGTGGGTTCCCGCCTTCGCCGTGAAAAAAGACGCCAATCCTGGCTACATCAACGAGTCCTGGACCCGGATCGACAAGCCGGGCACCTATCGTGGGCAGTGCGCCGAGCTGTGCGGGAAGGATCACGGTTTCATGCCCGTGGTTGTGGTGGCCAAATCCGCAGAGGAGTTCGAGAAGTGGATTGCCAGAAAGGGAGACGAGCAGGCAACCGCCAAGGCACAGCAACAGGCGCTGGCAGCGGAGACCATGACGTTGCCACAAGCCATGGCGCTGGGGGAGAAAGTCTATCTGGGGCACTGTGCGGCCTGTCATCAGCCCGCGGGTACCGGATTGCCCGGCATCTTCCCGGCGCTCAATGGCAGCAAGGTGACCACACAGGCGGAGCATCGTGCCCAGCATCTGGATACGGTGTTGCACGGCCGGAGTGGTACGGCGATGCAACCTTTTGGCAAACAGTTGACGGCACAGGAACTCGCCGCCGTCATTACCTATGAACGCAATGCCTGGGATAACAAGACCGGCGACCTTGTGCAGCCAGCCGAGGTGCAGTCCCTTCTCAACCCGGCCAATTCGGACAAGGACAAGTGAGGCGTCGGCATGAGTGATGGAATCACGGATACCTTGCACAGCGAGCATGCCCACCAGCCGGCGGCCGGTCTGAGGCGCTGGCTCTACACAACCAATCACAAGGACATCGGTACCCTCTATCTGTGCTTTGCCCTCACCATGTTCTTTACCGGTGGTGCCATGGCCATGGTGATCCGGGCAGAACTGTTCCAGCCCGGACTGCAACTAGTGGAACCCCTGTTTTTCAACCAGATGACCACGGTACACGGCCTCATCATGGTCTTTGGTGCCGTCATGCCCGCCTTCACCGGCCTCGCCAACTGGCTGATCCCCATCATGATTGGAGCCCCTGACATGGCGCTGCCCCGCATGAACAACTGGAGCTTCTGGATCCTGCCGTTTGCTTTCCTCATCCTCCTGTCGAGCCTGTTTATGGAGGGAGGCGGCCCCAGTTCTGGCTGGACCTTCTATGCCCCCCTGTCCACCCAGTACAGCGGCAACAGCACGGCCCTGTTTGTCTTTGCCATTCACATCATGGGGATCTCCTCCATCATGGGGGCCATCAACGTCATCGTGACCATCTTCAACCTGCGGGCGCCGGGCATGGGCTGGATGCAGATGCCGCTGTTTGTCTGGACCTGGCTCATCACGGCGTTTCTGCTCATCGCTGTCATGCCGGTGCTGGCGGCTGCGGTGACCATGGTGCTGACGGACAAGTATTTCGGGACCAGTTTCTTCGATGCGGCCGGTGGGGGGGATCCTGTCCTGTTTCAGCACATTTTCTGGTTCTTCGGGCACCCGGAAGTCTACATCATGATATTGCCGGCTTTCGGCATCGTCTCCAGCATCATTCCGACCTTCTCCCGCAAGAAGCTGTTCGGTTATCGCTCCATGGTCTATGCCACCAGCAGCATCGCCTTGCTCTCCTTCATGGTCTGGGCGCACCACATGTTCACCACCGGATTGCCCGTGGTGGCGGAGCTGTTCTTCATGTACACCACCATGCTGATCGCGGTGCCGACAGGGGTAAAGGTATTCAACTGGCTTGCCACCATGTGGCGTGGTTCTCTGACATTCGAGACCCCCATGCTGTTTGCCATCGCCTTCATCACCCTGTTCACCATTGGCGGTTTCTCCGGGCTGATGCTGGCCATGACGCCGGCTGATTTTCAGTATCACGACACCTATTTCGTAGTGGCCCATTTCCACTATGTGCTGGTGACCGGTGCCGTCTTCTCGATCCTGGCTGCGGCCTACTACTGGTTGCCGAAATGGACGGGGCACATGTATGACGAGCGGCTCGGCCAATGGCACTTCTGGTGTTCGCTCGTCTCGGTCAATGTGCTGTTTTTCCCCATGCATTTTGTCGGGCTGGCGGGCATGCCTCGCCGCATTCCCGATTACGCCCTGCAATTTGCGGACTTCAACATGCTGATCAGCCTGGGGGGCTTTGCCTTCGGCCTGTCCCAGCTGCTGTTTGTCTGGGGTGTGATCAAATGCATCAGAGGCGGAGCCAAGGCGAGCGATCGGGTATGGGAGGGGGCCGAGGGGCTGGAATGGACGCTCTCTTCTCCCCCTCCCTATCACAGTTTCCAGACTCCACCGGATATCCGGTCGGAAGAGCGTTAGGGAGGTCATATGACCCAGGTCAGTCATGCCCCCTTGCTCAGAAAACTGGCTCTGGTCGTGCTCGTCATGTTTGGTTTTGCCTTTGCGCTGGTGCCGCTTTATGACGTCTTCTGCCGGATCACCGGCCTCAATGGCAAGACGTCTGATCAAGCGGCCAGTACGGAGCGGGCGGTGATCGACAGCAAGCGGAGCATCCAGATCGAGTTTCTTGCTCATGCGGATACCCGGATGCCGTGGGAGTTCAGCGGTGAGACGGCTCGGCTGTCGGTGCGGCCGGGGGAGGTGAAGATGGTCAACTTTCGGGTGTTCAATCCCACGGAGCGGGCCATGGTGGGTCAGGCGGTCCCGTCGGTCTCTCCCGGTCCCGCCGCAGCCTATCTGAAGAAAGTGGAGTGTTTCTGCTTCAATCGCCAGGAGCTGAGGGCAGGGCAGAGCAAGCTGATGCCGCTCAAGTTCTATATCGATCCGGCACTACCGGGCAGCATCAATACCATCACGCTTTCCTACTCGCTCTATGACATCACGGAGTCCGTACCTGCACCGGCACTCGCACAGAGGAAATGACCATGGCCAAGGTGAACCAGACCTATTATGTCCCGGACCAGAGTCGCTGGCCCATCATTGGTGCCATTGCACTGTTTTTCCTGGCGTTGGGGGCGGGACATCTGGTCAATGAAGTGGCGAGTGGGCAGACCGGTTTCGGCCGGTATCTGATGATGGCCGGTGTCGCCCTGCTGGCATTCATGTTGTTTGGCTGGTTCCGTCACATCATCCGGGAGTCCATGACCGGGCTCTACAGCGCCCAGATGGACAGATCCTTCAGGCAGGGCATGGTCTGGTTCATCTTCTCCGAAGTGATGTTCTTTC
The DNA here is from genome assembly GCF_017939325.1 of Aeromonas sp. MaB10011B. NCBI lineage: Bacteria > Pseudomonadati > Pseudomonadota > Gammaproteobacteria > Aeromonadales > Aeromonadaceae > Aeromonas > Aeromonas sp. MaB10011B. The sequence goes on from NZ_JAGKRK010000072.1 coordinate 162,849, forward strand.
TGGCTTTTTTCGGAGTGCTGTTCTATGCACGCCAGCTTGCGGTGCCCTGGCTGGATGGTGCGGGCCACAGGGTGATGACGGGCCAGCTGCTGTGGCCGGATTTCACCGCTCACTGGCCCCTGCTCAAGACGCCCGGCGGGGCCACGACCCAGGCCATGCCCTGGCTGGGGATCCCCCTCATCAATACCTTGATCCTGCTCGGCTCCTCCGTGACCCTGCTGTTTGCACACATGAGTCTGGAAAACGGCAGACGCATGCGGCTCAAGGGGATGTTGCTGGCCACCGTGGTGCTCGGGCTGACATTCCTGTGGTTTCAAGGCTATGAGTATCTGCATGCCTATCGGGATCTCGGGTTGCGGCTGGATTCCGGCATCTATGGCAATACCTTCTTCATTCTGACCGGGTTCCATGGACTGCACGTGCTGCTGGGCACCCTTTTCCTGACCATCATCTGGCTGCGAATCATGTTGAGGGATCATTTCACCCCACAGCGTCATTTCGCTTTCCAGGCTGCGGCCTGGTACTGGCACTTCGTCGATGTGGTCTGGCTCTGTCTGTTCGTCTTTGTCTACCTGCTTTGATGCCGTGCTCAGTAGGGGCGAGGGTTGGGCTCCAGCCAGCCCATCGCGAGAGAGAGCAGCAGTATGATGACCACCAGCAGGGAGAAGAAGACGCGCCGGCCCAGAGGTACCGACATCTTTTGCGTATTGCCTGCACTGAGCATCAGCCAGAGGGCGTGAAACAGCTGGCCGATGATGAGCAGCAGCATGAGTATCAGAACGACCTTAAGCAACATCTTGGGATCCTCCTCGATATGCGCGATTCGGCTGCACGAGACAAGCGACGACCATGGCATCACAGACGCTGGTTCGTCTTGTTGTTCACTCTGGTGGTGACGGCCGGTTTGTGCAAGCTGGCGTTCTGGCAGTGGCAGCGCGCAATGGAAAAAACGGCCTGGCTGGCGCAGATGGCAAAGATGCAGCAGGCCGGGCCAAGGACATTGGCCCAGATCGACTGGCAACACCCGGAGTCACTGGATGGCCAGCCTCTGCAAGGGAAAGCCGAGTGGGTCAGCCCTTATGTCTGGTTGCTGGACAACCAGATCGTCAACGGGGAGGTTGGCTATGACGTGCTCATCCCGGTACGCGCAGAAGGAGGATCCTCACTGTTGCTGGTCAACCTGGGATGGGTGCCCGCGCCATCCGACAGGTCGCAATTACCCAATCCCGCCATCCCCGCCGCAATGACCCTTGAAGGTGTGCTGCGCATGGCTCCCGGCGGCTTCCTGCTGGGACAGAACATAGAACCAGGCCCCTACCCGAACCGGCTGCAATCCATCAGGGTCGAGACCCTGCGACAGGCAATCGGAGCCCCGCTTGCAGACGCAGTGTTGTATCAAAGACGAACCCTATTCCTCTATCACTACCAGCACAATGTCATGCCTCCTGAAAAACACCGGGCTTATGGGGTGCAATGGCTCGGCTTGGCGCTGGTGGTTCTGTCAGGGGGGGTCATACTGACAAGGAGGTGCTCCCCATGAGCGGATGGCGACGCTGGCGGGTGCCAGCGCTCTTTGCTGCGGTGATCCTGCTGCCTGTGGTGCTGGCGGCTCTGACTCTTCACCAGGGCTGGTATGAACCCGGCACGCGCAGCAAGGGGCACTGGCTGCACCAGGAGATCTACCTGTTGCAACCGCTTCCTGCCCATCAGCACCAATGGCGACTGGTCTATCTGGTGGCCCCTCGCTGCGAGGGGCAATGCCGGCAGGTCCCTGTGCTGATGGCGCGCATCCAGGCTGCACTTGGCCGCAACCTGGACAAGCTGGAACTGGTCCAGTTGACGCCACCTCACGAGACAAACAGTGAAATGAGAGAGGGGGATATACTGCTGGTGGACGCCCGCGGGCTGGCCATCTTGCGTTACGAGGTGCCCGGCAGCACGACGACCTGGCCGTTGCTTGGCAAGGCGGTACTGTCGGATCTGCAGCAACTGCTCAAATATCAGCGTGGGGTGCAGTGACGATGCAGCCGACATGGGACTCGCATCTTCTGGCTACTGCACGGTCAACGAGGCGGCATATGAAGATGCACAAGAGGCTGGCCTCCGTGGCCATTGCGCTGGCAGTTCTTGTCATCGCGCTCGGTGCTTATACCCGGTTGACGGATGCCGGGCTGGCATGCCCCGATTGGCCAGGTTGCTATGGTTCCCTTGCCATTCCCCGCGCCGAGCATGCGGAACTGGCGGCACAGCGCTATCCGGCCAGCCCGCTTGTTCCTCACAAGGCGCGCAGCGAGATGGTGCATCGCTACTTCGCCGGGGTGCTGGGAGGCGTGATTGTGCTCCTGTCCGGCTTGGGCTGGCGTACAGGCGGCCGACTGCGCCACCTCTCGCTCATCTTGCTGGTGCTGGTTGCGGGTCAGGCGGCACTGGGTATGTGGACGGTGACCCTGGCCCTGCATCCCTTGGTGGTGACCACTCATCTGCTGGGCGGCTTCGCCATCCTGACCTTGCTTTGGCTCTATCGGGCCGAATTGGCAGGTTTCCCTTCACCCCCGCCCGTACACCAGGGCGTTTCCTGGCTTGGCAGCATGGCCTGTGGCGTGTTGCTGCTGCAGATCGCGCTGGGGGGCTGGACGTCGGCGAACTATGCGGCCATGGCGTGTGTGGAGTTTCCCTTGTGCCAGGGCAACTGGCAGGCAGAGCTGAATTGGGCGCAAGCCTTTCATCTCCCTCTGGGGCACGCCAGCTATGAGTTCGGCGTGCTGGGCAAGGAGGCGCGCCAGACCATTCACATCGCCCATCGCCTGGGAGCGCTGACCACGGCCTTGCTGGTGGGTGCTTTCGCCCTCGCGCTGCTCTGCCAGCGGCCCCCCTTGAGAGGGTTTGGCTGGTTGTTGCTGGGTCTGCTGACCGTGCAGATTGCCTTGGGATTGGCGAACGTCCATCTAGCCCTGCCGCTGGCCAACGCCCTTGCACACAATCTGGTGGCCGCCCACCTGCTGGCCTGTTGTGTGCTGGCGCGCGGGAGCCTCTCTTTGCCTCATCACGACCCCTTGCCATCCCCTGGGATGGTCAGGAGCCGGACATGAATGGGAGAGGGCGGGTACAGCGCTTCGCCCTCCGCCGGGTGCACGATTATTGTCAGTTGACCAAACCAAAGGTGGTCACCCTGCTGCTCCTGACCGCCTGGGTGGGCATGCTGCTGGCCGAGCCGACACGCGCCTCTCTGGACGAGATGATACTGGGCCTGGCGGGGATTGGACTGCTCGCTGCCGGGGCGGCGGCCATGAACCATTCTCTGGAGTACGGCATTGATGCCCGGATGCGCAGAACGCGCTGGCGCCCGGTCGCCACGGGACGGATCACGCCGGGGCAGGCGATGAATTTTGCGATCTGTCTGGCACTGTCGGGGTTTGTTTTGCTCCATTGGGGCGTGAATCCCCTGACTGCCTGGCTAACCCTGGCCAGCCTGTTCGGCTATGCGGTCGTCTATACCCTGCTGCTGAAGCGGGCCACATCGCAGAATATCGTCATCGGTGGATTGGCGGGAGCCATGCCACCGCTCTTGGGCTGGACCAGCATCACGGGGCAGCTTTCGGCCGAGCCCTGGCTGCTGGTGATGATCATCTTTACCTGGACGCCGCCCCATTTCTGGTGTTTGGCCATCCACCGGCGCGATGACTATGCCGGTGCCGACATTCCCATGCTGCCGGTCACCCACGGCACCGATTTCACCAAGACAGCCATCCTGCTCTATCTGCTGATCCTGACGCTCGTCTGTCTGCTGCCCTATCTGATCGGCATGTCGGGGCTTGTCTACCTGGTCGGCAGCCTTGGGTTGAACCTCGGATTCTGCTGGCATGGTTGGCTGTTGAAGTACGGGGATCGGCCCGGCCAGGCGATGCGCACCTTCCGTTTCTCCATCTATCACCTGATGCTGCTGTTTGGTCTGCTGATTCTGGATCACCACTGGTTGTGGCGGTTGTCATGACGTTGATGCGGGTCGCGGTCGGGTGAATGGTGACGCTGCGTTGGTGCACTGCAGGGATGCACAGACCTGATGCAAAACAAGATGGCCCCAAGGGGCCATCTTGTTTTCAGGGGGACGGAGTGGAGCCTAGAGCTTGACCATGATGTGGCGCGGCACCGTGTAGTCCTCCAGCGCGTAGAGGGAGAGATCCTTGCCGTAGCCGGACATCTTCATGCCGCCGTGGGGCATCTCGGAGGTGAGCATGAAGTGGGTGTTGATCCAAGTGCAGCCGTACTGCAGGTGGCTGGCTACCTTGCTGGCAAGGCCGAGATCCCGGGTCCAGACCGAGCTGGCGAGGCCGTAGTCCGAGTCGTTGGCCCACTGCACCACCTGCTCGGCGTCGCCAAAGCGGGTCACCGACACCACCGGGCCGAATACCTCCCGGCGCACGATTTCATCCTCCTGGCGGGCATGGGCGATCAGGGTCGGCTCGAAGAAGAAGCCGTTGCCTGGGCGGATCTTGCCCCCCGCCGTCACCTCCACGTGACCGCTGCTCTGGGCCCGTTCCACGAAGCTGGCCACCCGGTTGCGCTGCCGGTCCGAGATGAGCGGCCCCATCTCCACCCCCTCCTCGCGCGGACCGCCCACCTTGATGGAGGCGACCGCCTCAGTCATGGCGGCGACGAACTTGTCGTAGATCTTGCCCTGGGCATAGATGCGGCAAGCGGCTGTGCAATCCTGGCCGGCGTTGTAGAAGCCGAAGGTGCGAATGCCGGCCACCACGGCCTCCAGGTCCGCATCGTCAAAGATGATGACCGGCGCCTTGCCGCCAAGCTCCAGATGGGTGCGCTTCATGGTGCGGGCGGCGCTCTGCAGGATCTTCTGGCCAGTGGCGATGTCACCGGTGAGCGACACCATGCGCACCAGCGGGTGCTCCACCAGCGGTGCCCCCACGCTCTCGCCCCGGCCGCAGACGATGTTGATGACGCCGCGCGGGAACAGCTCGCTGGCGAGCTCCGCCAGGCGCAGGGCGGTGAGCGGGGTCTGCTCGGAGGGCTTGAGCACCACCGTATTGCCGGCGGCGAGCACTGGGGCCATCTTCCAAGCCGCCATCATCAGCGGATAGTTCCAGGGGGCGATACTGCCCACCACCCCGATGGGGTCGCGGCGGATCATGCTGGTGTGCCCCTCGATGTACTCCCCCGCCAGTGGCCCCTGCAGGCAGCGGGCGGCGCCGGCGAAGAAACGGAAGCAGTCCACCACCGCGGGCAGCTCGTCATTGAGCACCGCCAGATAGGGCTTGCCGCAGTTGAGGGATTCGAGCGCTGCAAACTCCTCGGCGTGGCGTTCGATGGCATCGGCCAGGCGCAGCAGCAGGGTGCTGCGTTGGGCCGGGGTGGTGCGGCTCCACTGGGCGAAGGCGCGTTGGGCGCCGTTCACCGCCCGGTTCACCTGTTCGAACGAGGCTTCGGGCACCGAGGCGAGCAGCTCGCCGGTGGCCGGGTTGAGGATGGGCTCGGCCTGGCCGTCACCGGTGACGAACTGACCGTCGATCAAGAGTTGGGTAGAGAGTTTCATGGTTGCATCCTTGCGCACGCGTTGAGTCGTTATTTGCCACTGCCGGCGACGTCCTGGCCGTCGCGGGTGAGGTAGTAGGCAAGCAGAATGGGAATGGCGGTGAAGGCCACTATGATGAGCGCCACCACGTTAGTGACCGGCCTGTCCCGTGGCCGGATCAGCTCCTGATACATCCAGATCGGCAGCGTGGTCTGCTGGCCAGCGGTGAAGGTGGTGACGATCACCTCGTCAAAGCTGAGGGCAAACGCCAGCATGCCCCCCGCCAGCAGCGCCGTGGCGAGGTTGGGCAGGATCACGTAGCGCAGGGTCTGGAAGCCGTCGGCACCGAGATCCATCGACGCCTCAATGAGGCTCTGGTTGGTGCGGCGAAAGCGCGCCAGGGCATTGTTGTAGACCACCACCACGCAGAAGGTGGCGTGACCGATGACGATGGTCCAGAAGCTGAAGGGGATCTCCATCACCCCGTAGGCGGAGCGCAGCGCGATACCGGTGACGATGCCGGGCAGGGCGATGGGCAGCACCAGCAACAGCGACACCACCTCCTGACCGAAGAAGCGGCTGCGGGCGATGGCCCCCGCCGCCAGGGTGCCGAGCACCATGGCGGCCAGCGTCGCCAGCCCCGCTACCTCCAGCGACAGCTGGATGGCGCGCCACACGTCGGGGCGGTTGAGGGTCACCTCGAACCACTTGAGGGTGAGCCCGGGCGGCGGGAACTGGTAGCTCTTGCTCTCGCTGGTGAAGGCATAGAGGAAGATGAACAGGATCGGAAAGTGCAGGAACAGGAGACCGCCGATGGCCGCGTACTTGAGCAGGCCGGAGGGCTGGCTGCTATGGTCCCGCTTCATGGAAGTATTAGAGCGCATCGAAGGCCCCCAAGCGTTTCGCGATGGTCAGGTAGATGGCGATGATGAGGATCGGCACCAGCGAGAAGGCGGCAGCGAAGGGCAGGTTGCCCGCCGTGCCCTGTTGCATGTAGACCACCTGACCTATGTACATGGTTGAGTTGCCTATGATGCCGGGGATGATGTAGTCCCCCAGCGTCAGGGAGAAGGTGAAGATGGAGCCCGCCACCACGCCGGGCAGGGCCAGCGGCAGGATCAGGGTACGAAAGGTCTGGGCCGGGGTGGCGCCGAGATCGCCGCTCGCTTCCAGCAGGGAGCGCGGGATCCGCTCCACCGCCGCCTGGATGGGCAGGATCATGAAAGGCAGCCAGACGTAGACGAACACGATGAAGGTGCCGATGCGCGAGAACGACAGCGACGGCCCGCCGATCACCGGCAGCGAGAGGATGGCGTCCAGCAGCCAGTCCAGTCCCAGAGCATCTACCAGCCAGCTGATGACCCCCTCCTTGGCCAGGATCAGCTTCCAGGCGTAGACCCGCACCAGATAGCTGGACCAGAGCGGCAGCATGATGCCGACGTAGAACAGGGCCCGGGTCTTGCCGCTGGTGTAGCGCGCCATGTAGTAGGCCACCGGAAAGCCGAGCAGGGCGCAGGCCAGAGTCACTAGCAGCGACATGCCGACGGTGCGCAGGATCACGTCCAGATTCTCCGCCCGCAGCAGGGCGACGAAGTTCTGTAGGCCCAGTTCGTGGCGGATCTGGCCGCTGAACTCGTCCAGCCCGAAGAAGGCGTTGGAGAGCAGCATCAGCAGGGAGCCGACATAGATGATGCCAAGCCAGAGCAGCGGCGGCCCGAGCAGGACGGCCAGCAACAGACCCGGCCGCCCGTAGAGCAGGGTGGAAAGGCGCCGCAGCGGCCGATAGGAGAGGGGGGCAGTGGGTTGGCTCATGGCAAGGCTCGCACTGTGGGGGGCGCTCATGGTTGAGCTCTCTGAGGGGCGGTGTGCAGGTGATGGATCGCCTGCTCCGGCCAGCTGAGGCTGACCCGGGCGCCACGGGGCAGGCGGGCCTGGCCCTCGTTGGGGTGGTTGACGATAAGCTCGAGCTGCTCGCCGAGATCGACCCGGTAGCGCACGAAGGGGCCGAGGTACTCCACCTCGCGCACTTCCCCTGACCAGCCGGGCGTGCCGGCCTCGGCGAGACGGATCCGCTCCGGGCGCACCATCATCTGGCGCTCATCGCCGCACAGACGCCTGGCCTGCTCTCCCTCGAACAGGTTGACGGTGCCGACGAAGCGGGCGACGAAGGGGGTGGCGGGGGCGTCATAGATGGTATCCGGCGCGGCGATCTGCTCGATCTTGCCCTGATTGAAGATGCAGATGCGGTCGCTCATGGAGAGCGCCTCCTGCTGATCGTGGGTGACGAAGATGAAGGTGATGCCGAGCTGGCGCTGCAAGGCTTTGAGTTCGAGCTGCATCTGCTCGCGCAGCTTGAGGTCGAGGGCCCCCAGCGGCTCGTCCAGCAGCAGGATGCGCGGCTGGTTGATCAGTGCCCGGGCGATGGCGATGCGCTGGCGCTGGCCGCCGGAGAGCTGGCCCGGCTTGCGGTTGCCGACGCCGGGCAGGCGTACCATCTCCAGCATCTCGTCCACCTTGCGGTAACGCTCCGCCTTGGCGACGCCCTTGAGCATCAGGCCGTAGCCGATGTTGTCGCGCACATCCATGTTGGGAAACAGGGCGTAGTCCTGAAACACGGTATTGAGGTTGCGGTCGTAGGGGGGCACGGTGGAGCAGGGCTCGCCGAACAGCCGGATCTCCCCCTCGCTCGGGTATTCGAAGCCCGCAATCATCCGCAGGCAGGTGGTCTTGCCGGAACCGCTCGGCCCCAGCAGGGTGAAAAACTCGCCAGCCGGGATCTGGAAGGAGATGTCGTCGACCGCCTTCACCTCGCCATAGTGGCGGCTGACCCGGTCAAATTGTACGGCATTCATGGGACGTCCTTGTCTGTGTGAGAAGCGGGCCGGACTCCTGTCCGGCCCCATCTGGTTATCCGGTCTTAGCGGCCACCCAGGATGGCGATATAGTCCGAAACCCAGCGGTAGTAGGGCACGCAGGTTCCCTGGCTCTTGCACTGGGAGACAGGAGTACGCCAGAAGTGAACCCGATCGAAGTTGTCGATGCCGTTGGTCTTGCACCCCTCTTTCCCGAGCAGGGCATTGCCCTCGCAGGCGGCCGGTACCACGGGCACTGAGCCGAACCAGGAGGCGAGATCCCCCTGCAGCTTGTTGTTGAGGGAGTGCTCCAGCCACTGATAGGCACAGGTGAGGTTCTTGGCCTCGCTGTGCACCATGCTGGTGTCGGCCCAGCCGGTGACCCCTTCCTTGGGCACGGTAGTGGCGATGGGCTGCTTGTCGGCGATCAGGGTATTGGCCTGGAACGGCCAGGAGCCGGAGGCCACCACCCCCTCGTTCTTGAAGTCATCGATCTGGACGAAGGCGTCGTGCCAGTAGCGTCCCACCAGCTTGCGCTGCTGGCGCAGGAGGTCGAGGGCGGCCTTGTACTGATCCTCGTTCAACTCGTAAGGATCCTTGATGCCGAGCGCCGGCTGGTGGCTCATCAGATAGAGGGCCGCATCGGCGATGTGGATCGGGCCGTCGAACGCCTGCACCCGGCCCTTGTTGGACTTGCCGTCCGGCAGGGTCTGTTCCTCGAACACCACGCTCCAGGAGTCGGGCGCCTTGGGGAACACCTTGGTGTTGTACATCAAGATGTTGCCGCCCCACTGGTAGGGCACGCCGTAGTGCTTGCCGTCTACCGTGTGCCAGGGGGCATTCTGCAGGCGGGGATCTATCTTGCCGTAGCTCGGGATGAGCGCCAGATTGAGCGCCTGTACCTTGCCGCCGGCGATGAGGCGTAGGCTGGCGTCGCCGGAGGCGGTCACCAGATCGAAGCCCCCCTCGTTCATCAGCGCCACCATCTCGTCCGAGGTGGCGGCCGTCTTGACGTTGACCTTGCAGCCGGTCTCTTTCTCGAAGCCGGTGACCCAGTCGTAGTTCTTGTCGGTCTCGCCGCGCTCCACATAGCCAGCCCAGGCCACGATGTTGAGCTGGCCTTCCCCCTTGCCGAGGGTGGTGGGGGCTGCCTGGACCTGGCTTGCCAACAGCGCCGGGATCAGGGCCAGGGTCAGAGGGGTCAATTTCATCTTGCTCTCCTTGCATGATTGGCAACCGTGGCGGCGCCACAGTAGGCATTAACATCCTGTTAACCAGCCATGAGCGTAGGAGAAGCGGTGAGCAATGAGAATTTCAATTTTTAACGGCTTGGGTATCTGTAAAATCAATATCGAGCGCAGATGAATCTGTTTTCTTTGTCGGAGTCACGGCTGTTCAGGCTCAGTCCTAGCGGGGGAGGTGCTGGCGGGCCCGCAGCCGGCTCTGATCTCTGGCGATGTCGATGAACTCGCGTGCGGCCCAGTCAAGGCGCGAGCCGCGCCGCCACACCAGACCGATGTCGATGGCGGGGATGGGTTCCTTGATGGCGCGGGCCTCGACCCGCTCCTGCTCCAGGGACCAGGGGCGGTAGGCAAAGTCCGGCAGCAGGGCGAGCCCGAGCTGGCTCGCTACCAGGCTGCGCACCGCTTCCACCGAGGCGGTACGCAGCACGATGCGCGGCGCGATACCGTAGCGGCGCAGGCCGCCGCCGATGATCTGGTCCAGCTGGTCGGCGGTCAGCGAGATCATGGGCTCCTCGCCGAGCGCCTTGAGGGAGAGGGTCGACTCGGCGCAGAGGGGGTGGTTGGCGGCGAGCCAGACCCGCAGCGGCGAGCGGGTCAGCAGCTCGGTATCGAACGCCTCCTGGCGGATGGTGCGGTTGGTCATCAGGATCCCCACGTCCACCTCACCATTGACGATCTGGTGCTCGAGATAGGGCTGCTCATCCTCCTTCACCTCGATCTGCACCGCCGGGAAGGCGCGGCGAAAGCGGCCGAGGGCCTCCGACAGGTAGTAGCCAGCAACCAGGGTGGTTACGCCTATGGTAAGCCGCCCCTGATCCTGCTGGGCTACCGCCTTGAGGGACTGGCTGGCTTCGGTCATGGCGCTTAGGATGCGACGGGCGTGCAGCAGAAACTGGTGGCCCTGGGTGGTGAGGATGACCCCGCGCGGATTGTGCTCGAACAGGGCGGCGCCGAGCTCGGTCTCCAGCTCGCGGATGGCGCTGGTGACCGCCGACTGGGAGATGTGCAGCTCGGCGGCTGCGCGGCTCACCGAGAAGCTGTCGGCCACCGCCACGAAATAGCGGATCTGGCGAAAGGTGAAGTTCATCTGGGCGTCCTGCCACGTGCGATCAAGGTGAGTGCCAGCTTAACCTCGAATCATACCCAGACAAAAGGCGCCGTGATGGCGCCTTTGTCGTTGTTTTTACGGAAATTAGCGGGCTGTCACCGCCTCTGTGACCGGTACACGGTTCACTCCCTTGCCCAGATAGGCGAGGGTGATGGTCACAATGATGCAGGTGAAGCTGAGCCACATGTAGGGCAGGTAGTCGAGGGTCGCTACCCCGAGGACCCCGGCCATGAAGATGCCGTTGTCGCTCCAGGGCACCATGCCGCAGGTGAGGGTGCCGCCAAACTCGGCGTTGCGAGAGAGGTTCTTGCGCGCAAGCCCCAGCCGGTCGTAGTTCTTGGCCATGATCTTGGGGGTCAGGATCAGCGATACATACATGGCGGAACCGAACACGTTGGCCAGGAAGGCGGTGCCTATGGTGTGGCTGGTCAGGCTGCCGGCGCTGTTGATGCGCTTCTCGAAGGCGCTGGCGATCACTTCCAGGATGCCGACCTTCTCCAGCAGACCGCCGAAGCCCAAGCCGAAGATGATGACGGCCACTGAGCCCAGCATGGACTCCATACCGCCACGGCCCAGGATGTTGTCGATGAAATCGACGCCTGAGGTGATGGCAAAGGGGCTGTAGGCGGAGTGCATCGCCTTCACCGGATCCATGTCCAGGAAAACGATGGCCCAGACAAGACCCAGCAAGGCGCCGAAGCTGATCACCGGGAAGGCGGGCTTGCGGTTGGCCAACAGGCCCAGCACCAGCACCACGGGCACTATGGCCATGGGGGTGATGTTGAACTGTTTGTCGAGGGCGTCCATCACCAGATTGACCTGCTCCAGGCTGACGTTGCCGGAATACTGCATGCCGACCACGGTGAACAGGGCGGCGGTGATGACGTAGGAGAACAGGCTTATGGGCAGCATCCCCTTGATGTGTTCCATCACGTCGACGTTGGACATGGTAGAGGCCAGCACCACGGAGTCGGAGAGCGGGGAGAGCTTGTCACCGAAGTAGACTCCGGAGAGCACGGCACCGGCTACCAGCGGCGCGGGTACCCCCAGGCTGTGGCCTATGCCCATCATGGCGATGCCGGCGGTGGCCGCCGAGCCCCAGGAGGTGCCGGTGGCCAGCGAGGTGAGAGAGCAGATGATCAGGGTCGCCAGCAGGAAGATGGAGGGGTGTATCACCTTGAGGCCGAAGTAGATGATGCTGGGGACGATGCCGCCGGCAATCCAGGTGCCCACCAGGGCACCGACGGAGATCAGTATCAGGATGGCCCCCATCCCCTTGGCGACGCCGTCGACTGCCGCCTGCTCCAGGGATTTGTAATCGTGGCCGAGCTTGATGCCGAGTCCCATGATGACGAACCAGGCGATGAACAGTGCCAGCTGGATTGGCAGATCCAGCACGCTGGTGAAGGAGAAGGCCAGGGCCAGGAAAATGGCCAGGCAGGCAAATACTTGCGACATGCCCGGCAATCGGATGTGGTGTTGTTGGTTTTGCATAGACGCTCCCTAAACTCTTGCTCGCCAAGGTCAGCCCCTCTCGTCCTGCGGATGCGTCGATCCCGAGAGGCTTACCAAAAGAGGGCGCAATCTACCATAAAGCGGAGGTGTAAAATCCCTGCTCATTCGGCAAAACAGCTTTAAAATTTTAAAATCCCACAAAATAGTTGATCTAATCGGCATTTTTCACTGTTCAATCGACACCGTTTGATAGCCGGAAATCCATAGGCAAGTTCGATTGCAGATGGCGACACCAAAGATGATAATGGTTATCATTAATCTTTATCGGACCAATGCCAATGAACTGGATAGCACGCGCTCTGCTCTTGGCCGCCCTTCTGGCGGTGCTGGTCTGGGGTCAGGAGAAGGAATACGGGTTCTGGAGCCTGGGGTTCTTGCTGGCTGCCTGGGTCATGCTGGAACCCAGGCTGAGACCGGTGTTGATCCTGCTGCCGGTTGCGGGAATGACAGGGGTCGTCACTCTGCTCTGGCAGCAGGGCTGGCATTAAGCCTGGCGAGTGGGGACGGCCTGGATCTTGTCGTAGGCCTGGCGCAGGGAGGCGATGACCTTCTTCTCCATTTCGCTGCGTTCGGCGTCTGTCGTGAAGTAGATCATGTCGACATCGTGACGGATGTAGTGGGAAGGAAGCTGGTTGAGTGTCAGGCAGCAGAGGTCTGCCAGCTGATAGGGGGTCAATGTTCGAGCCAACCCCTGTTTTTCTATCTCCTTGAGCACCAGATGCTCATAGAAGTTGTGAATATCGGTATCCAGGATCATGGGAAAACCCCCGTGGTGGCGCAGCATCTTCAACAGCATAGCCATGGGGCATGAAAACACAAAAGGCCCGTTACTCTCGTAACGGGCCTTTGCAGAATGATGGTGCGAAGAGAGGGACTCGAACCCTCACATCCGTGGGACACTAACACCTGAAGCTAGCGCGTCTACCAATTCCGCCACCTTCGCACACTGATTTTCTCCAGCTGGTTTTTAAATGCGGTTGGAGCGCATTTTCTGTGTTTTACATGCCAGAAGCATGGTGCGAAGAGAGGGACTCGAACCCTCACACCCGGGGGGCACTAACACCTGAAGCTAGCGCGTCTACCAATTCCGCCACCTTCGCACATCGGGTTATCAGTCTGGATTTACATGCTGTCTGATAAAAGCATGGTGCGAAGAGAGGGACTCGAACCCTCACACCCGGGGGGCACTAACACCTGAAGCTAGCGCGTCTACCAATTCCGCCACCTTCGCACATCGGGTTATCAGTCTGGATTTACATGCTGTCTGACAAAAGCATGGTGCGAAGAGAGGGACTCGAACCCTCACACCCGGGGGGCACTAACACCTGAAGCTAGCGCGTCTACCAATTCCGCCACCTTCGCACATCGGGTTATCAGTCTGAATTTACATGCAGTCTGATAAGAGCATGTTGCAGTATGGTGCGAAGAGAGGGACTCGAACCCTCACATCCGTGGGACACTAACACCTGAAGCTAGCGCGTCTACCAATTCCGCCACCTTCGCATCACTGCGGTGGGGGATTCTATAGAGTTTTGGGGGGGCGTCAACAGCCAAAGGGGACTTTTTTCGCTGTTGACGGATAAAGGCGTGCCAAGGGCACAAAACTTCAGCAATCGGCGTCAGACGGTGGCCAGCGCATCCTGATACATCTGTTCGTACAGGATGACGGAGTCTGCCCAGTCGAAGCGGGTGTTCATGGCGTGGTGCTGCACACGGGCAAAACGTGCCGGTTCCTGCAGATAATGGAGCAGGCTGCGGCGCATGGCATCGAGCAAGGTGCTTGCAGTGGGATCGTTGAAGCAGAAACCGGTCGCGTGCGCCGGGTCGGCATCCCAGTCCACGACGGTATCTTTCAATCCGCCGACAGCCCGCACCAGGGGCAGTGTGCCATAGGCCAGACTGTACATCTGGTTGAGCCCGCATGGCTCGAACAGAGAAGGCATCAGGAAGAAGTCGGCGCCGGCCTCCACCAGGTGGGCCAGACGGTCGTCATAGGCATTGATGAAGGCAAACTTGTCGGGATGCTGCTGGGCAATGCTTTGCAACTGGGCGGCGAGAGAGGGATCACCGGAACCCACGATCACTACCTGAACCTGGTGCTGCAAGAATTTGTCCAGTGCAGGGATGAGCAGGTGTACTCCTTTCTGCTCGGTCAGTCGACACACCATGCCATAGATGGGGAGGTTGCCAACGGGGAGCCCCGTCTCCTGCTGCAGGATGCGCTTGCAGGTGTGTTTGCCATCCAGGTTGTCGGCATCATAGGTGGCGGGCAACAGAGGATCGAAGGCGGGATCCCAGTCCTGATAGTCACAGCCGTTGAGGATGCCACGCAGGTCAGCAGCCCGCTGCTGGAATACGCTGGCCATGCCGTGAGCGCCCAGGTGCGTCAGCAGCTCGCTGGCGTAGTTGGGGCTGACCGCATTGATCTTGTCTGCGTAGAGCACACCGCACTTGAGCAGATTGATGTGACCATAGTCGTAGTTGATGCGCTGCTCGTAGTCGTGGATTTCCGGCACGGCCCAGAACTGCTGGCGATCGAATACCCCCTGAAAGGCCGCGTTGTGAATGCTGATGACCGACCGGGTGCGCTGGAAGAAGGGGTTGTGGGCATGACGGGTTTTCAGCAGCAGCGGCAGCAGACCGGTGTGCCAGTCGTTGCAGTGGGCGATGTCGGGAGCGAAACCCAGCTGTTCGCACGCATGCAGGGCCGCCGCGGCCAGAAAGGCAAAGCGTTCACCGTTGTCGGGATAGGCCTGGTTGTTCTCGGCATAGAGCTGGGGGCGGTCGAAATAGTGCGGGCAATCGAGCAGATAGACGCAGATCCCGTCCAGTTCCAGCTGATGGATGCGATAGCTGATATCACTGCGATCCTGGGGGGTGGGGAGCCAGCGCGAGGCGAGGAGGGTGGCCTCGTCCCGGCGCTTGATGGTCTTGTAGAAGGGCATAATGATGCGCACATCGTGCCCCTGACGGGCGAGATGCTGCGGCAGGGCCTTGGCCACATCCGCCAGGCCCCCGGTCTTCACCAGCCCCTCAACCTCCGAGGCTACAAACAGGATTTTCAGTGGGTTAATAGCCAACTCTTGCTCCCTTAGGTACCACGACGATACCGCCTTCGGATACGGTAAACCGCTCTCTGTCATGGTCCAGATTCTCACCGATCACGGTGCCGGGTGCAATTTCAACGTTCTTGTCGATGATGGCGCGGCGAATGGAGCAACCTTCGCCGATTTTCACATCCCCCAGCAGCACGGATTCACTGATGTGGCTGCAGGGGCCTATGTTGCAGCGAAATCCCAGTATGGATCGCTGGATCTGGCTGCCCTGAATGAAGCAGCCACCGGAGATCAGGGAGTTGGCGATCTTGACCTTGCAGTCGTCGGTATCGATGAAGGTGGCGGGGGGCAGGGGCGGGTAATGGGTGTGCAGCGGCCACTTGCGATTGTAGAGAGAGAAGGGGGCATCGTCGGCCACCAGGTCCATGTGCGCCTGCCAGTAAGAGTCGAGCGTCCCCACATCGCGCCAGTAGACATTGGGCTTCTCGCCCGGGATCACGTTGGTGCTGTAGTCGTAGACATAGACGGGGGCACGGGGGAACAGGCTGGGAATGATGTCCTTGCCGAAATCGTGACTGGAGTTCTCCTCGGCGGCATCCCGCTTGAGCTCCCGATAGAGGGCCTCTGTCTCGAAGATGTAGTTGCCCATGGAGACCAGGGCCTGGGTGGGGTCGCCGGGGATGTGTTTCGGGTGACGGGGCTTTTCTTCAAAGCCAATCATGCGCCCTTCCTGATCCACCTCGATCACCCCGAAGGCGCTTGCTTCCTCGATGGGCATGCGCAGTGCCGCGACGGTCAGGGCGGCCGCTTTCTGCTTGTGGAAGCTCACCATCTGGCTCACGTCCATCTTGTAGATGTGATCGGAGCCGAAGATGCAGACGTGCTCGGGGTCGGAGATCTCGATGAAGCGCAGGTTCTGGTAAATGGCGTCTGCGGTGCCGTCATACCAGCGTTTGCCCATTCGCATCTGGGCCGGAATGGGGTCGATGAAGCGATCCGTGATGCCGACGATGTTCCAGCCCTTCTTCATGTGCAGGTAAAGGGACTGGGACTTGAACTGGGTGAGTACATAGATGCGCAGGAAGTCGGCGTTGACGAAGTTGTTGAGCACGAAGTCGATCAACCGGTAACTGCCGCCAAAGGGTACGGAGGGTTTGCTGCGGGTGGTGGTCAGCGGTTGCAGTCGGGTACCTTCACCGCCTGCCAGTATCATGGTGAGTATGCCTGCCATCGTCGTTCTCTCCCTGAGATCATGATGTTGAAAAGGTTTTCATGTTGCTGCGAAAAAAACACCCCTAAAGGGGTGGTAAACGTTTTCTTGGTACCTTAACAGATCCCGTCTGGCACTCTCTACTTGTTTTATTACAACCGTTGCACTTCTTTAAGCTTTGCTCAGATACACCTTGAATTTGGTATCGCCCGCGATCACCTCGGTCTGTTTGAAGTGCGCATCCAGTATAGGCTGGTATCGCAGGAAGGCATTGGCGACTATGGTCAGGGCGCCATTTGCGGTCAGGTACTCAGGAGCCTTTGCCAGGAAGGTTTCGGTGGCGGCGTAGAAGGTCTTGAGCCCGGCATGGAAGGGGGGATTCGAGACAATCTGTTGGAATGTTTCGGCAATGTCGGAATAGACATCGGAGGCATGAACACGCCCGCTCAGACCGTTGACCGCCAGGGTTCGGCGGCTGGACTCCAGTGCCAGGGCATTGATATCCACCATGGTGACGGCCAGGGCCGGGTTGCGCTTGGCCAGCACGGAACCGATGACGCCGGCGCCGCAGCCAAAGTCGAGCAGCTTGCCCGTCACGGGGGGGAGGCTCGCCAGCAGCATCTGGGTGCCGAGATCCAGGCCGTCTGCACTGAAGACCCCGGGCAGGGCCATGACGGTCAGGGTGGTGTCGCCTGCCTGGCACTCATAGCGACTGAACCAGGCGTCCAGCTCGAAGGGGACGACCGGTTTGTCGAGCATGCCGTGGTAGAGAGAGCAGCGGCGCGCAGAGTCGCGCTTGATCGGTTTCTCGCCATAAGGTGCCAGCAGCTTGTCTGCCCCGTTGATGCCGCCCCGGTTCTCGCCGGCGAGGAACAGGTCGGCCCCGCTTTCGAGCAGCGGCGTCATCATGGCCAGCAGGTATTGCGCCTCGGCCTTGGCCTTGGGCATCAGCAGCAGCAGGGCATCGAAGCGGGGGGCGCCACCCAGCTGGTGATCGAACAGGATGGCGTCTCCCAGAGCGGCCTGCTGGCTGCGGTAATAGCAGTAATCCGTGGTGAAGACGGTCAGGCTTTGTGCCAGCTCGGCCAGTTGACGAGGATAATCATCCTCCAGGGCACCGCACACCAACAGCCGCTTGCCGACAAAGAGGGCTTGGTTACGTTCCAGCATCTGACTGACGGCACTGACAGGACGGCTCATTGGGTCTCTCCACGCATTTTTGGGCGGCCATTATACATGGCCGCTTTCGCCTTGACATTTATGCCGTGTTCCCGAAATATGCCCAGACGCCTTATTTACCCAGAGATGATGCAATGCGGTCATGCGTATCGAAACGAAAGCATAAACACAGCCTGACAATCGGGCCTGCTGGCGTGCGCGCGTAACCTCTCATCCCTGAGACGATTCAAGCCCCGGTAGCGACTCCCGTACCGGGGCTTTTTATTGACCAATCCATCTGTTTAGGAGAAGGAAATCCCATGTTTCAAGGTTCGATAGTTGCCCTGATCACCCCATTTCGACAGGGCCAGCTGGACGAGGCCGCACTGGCTCGCCTGGTAGAGTGGCACATAGAGCAGGGAACCCATGGCATAGTGCCGGTCGGCACGACCGGGGAGAGCCCGACCCTGACCCACGATGAGCATTGCCGCGTGGTGGAGCTGGTGGTCAAGCTGGTGGCCGGGCGCATTCCCGTGATCGCAGGCGCAGGCTCCAACAACCCAGTTGAAGCCATTGAATACACCCGCTATGCCGAGCAGATGGGAGCGGATGCCACCCTGCATGTGGCCGGTTACTACAACCGCCCCAATCAGGAAGGGCTCTACCACCACTTCAAGGCGGTGCATGACGCCACCACCAAACCCATCATCGTCTACAACATTCCGCCCCGCGCCATCGTTGACGTGCAGCCGGCGACCCTGGCCCGTCTGGCCGAGTTGCCGCGCATTGCCGGCGTGAAGGATGCCACCGGTGATCTGGCCCGCCCCTGGGTTGAACGCCAGCTCATCAAGAAGCCGTTTGCCTGGCTCTCCGGTGAAGACGCCACCGCCGTGGCCTACAACATCGGTGGTGGCCAGGGTTGCATCTCGGTGACGGCCAACGTGGCCCCCAAGCTGGTGGCCGAGGTGCAGAACCTGGCGCTGGCCGGTGAGTGGCAAGCTGCCCGCGAATTGCAGGACAAGCTCATTCCGCTGCACCAGGCCATGTTCGCCGAGCCGAGCCCCGCAGGGGCCAAGTATGCGGTCTCCCTGCTGGGTCTGTGCAGCGAAGAGTGCCGTCTGCCGGTGATGCCGCTCTCCGAGGCCACCCGCGAGCGCATCCGCAGTGCCATGCAGGCATTGAATCTGTTGTAAAAACTGGGCTCTGGATCTCGCTTTTGATTGCCCGGTCAATTAATGGCCGGGCTTTGCCGATATACTCGCTTGGATACAACCAAGGATGATTTGGCATGGAAGAATGGGATCCGGAGCACTTCACCAGTTTTGAACATCTCTGTGAAGTGACCTTGTCTGCGGTCAGGGAAAAAACAGAGGCTGAACAGATCTATCTGTGGCTGCGTGCTCCGACGCCCCAGCTCTATCACTATCGCCCGGAACAGGGTCTGCTCTGCCTGAGCGCCGACATCCTCTCTTCCCTCGAATTGCCCATCCTCTTCATCGAACGTTCCCTTGCGCTCGGCCAGTTGCTGGTGGAGCCCATCGCGCCGACCCGTGCCATCTGGGAGCGGGAGAGTGTTGAACCCGAGATCCCGCGCCTGCGTGCCAGCTTCCCCCTCAAGCGTCACAAGGGGCTGGAGGCCGTGGTCTATCTGGAAACCCGCCGTCGTCTCGATCGCCTGCCAAGACGCCAGCAGCAGAGCATCCAGCTGCTCATGCATTATCTCGCCGCCGAGCTCGAGAGTCGGCGACTCGCGGGACAGGTGGATCTGGAGCGGGATCAGCGGCTCCACACCCAGGCAGACCTCGTGCGCAGCCAGGCCCTGCAGGACTCTTTCCTCAGCATGCTGCAGGCGCTGCATCAGGTGGGGGTCAAGCTCTCCCGCTGCGAGAGCGAGGATCGTTTGCTGCACGACGCGGTGGCACTGGCCCGCCAGGAGTTGCAGTTCGATCGCATCGCCATCTTCCTGACTGACAGTGAATTCAAGACCATGCACGGTACCTGGGGGACCAACGAGGCGGGTGAGCTCATCGACGAGCGCCATTTCATCAGCCCCATTCCGGATCATCCCACGGTGCAGGAGGCGCTGCGTCGTAAGGACTATGTCCTGGTGCTGGAGGACACGCCTCTCTATTACGAGAAGCAGGAGGTGGGTCGCGGCTGGAACGCCATGGTGTCGCTCTGGGACGGGAGTACCCCCATCGGCTGGATCGCCGCCGACAACCTGCTCTGGCGGCGCCCCCTCAAGGCGTATCAGAGCGAGATCTTCAAGCAGTATGCCGCCGTGCTCTCTCAGTTGCTGATCCGCCAGCGCACCCAGGAGAAGCTTGAGCGCTTCAATCGGGAGCTGGAGCTGAGGGTGCAGGAGCGGACCCGGCAACTTGCCGATACCAACCGGGCGCTGGAGGAGGCCAACCGGCGCCTCTCTCTGCTGTCTTTGGAAGATCCCCTGACTGGCATCGCCAACCGCCGCCAATGGGACATCACCATGGAACGGGAGTGGGAGCGGGCTCGCCGCCATCAGGGGGTGCTGGCGGTGCTGATGATCGATGTGGATGAGTTCAAGTCCTACAACGATCACTTCGGCCACGGCAAGGGGGATCAGTGCCTGCAGCGGGTGGCGGCACTGCTGCAGGACACCGAGCGGCGGCGTACCAACCTGGTGGCCCGCTATGGGGGGGAGGAGTTTGTCATCCTGCTGTGTTCACCGCAGCCGGGAGAGGCGGAGCGGCTGGCGGAGCAGATCCACCACGGCCTTGACGCCTTGCAAATTCCCCATCCGGCCTCCCGGGTAGCGGCGACACTCACCGTCAGCATCGGGTTCAGCTATCTGGTCCCGTCATCGGACAAGGAGTGGCAAACCCTGACCGAGCAGGCGGATCAGGCACTCTATCACGCTAAATCACAAGGGCGTGCCTGTACCCTGGCATATCGCTGACACCTGCGTGGGGGCTGCCTCCTGGCATCGCCCTGTATAAATGAGGTGGCAAGCGTTTCTCGCCATCTGGCGCATGGCGATGCGCCCGCTCTCTGGCTAGAATGGGGGCCCATTTTTCACAGACAGATCCTGCACCATGACCCTATCCGGATTTCAAGGCCTGGTTTTCGACCTCGACGGCACTCTGGTGGACTCCATGCCCTTGCACCTGGCCGCCTGGGAGCACACCGCCCGCGAGTTTGGCTTTCGGTTCGACGCCGACTGGTTTTATGAGCTGGGAGGCATGCCCAGCCGCAAGATAGCCCTGCTGGTGGCCGAAGTGCAGCAGATCGCGCTGGATCCCCTAGTGGTGACACGCTGCAAGACCGAACACTATGTCGCCAACCTGCATAAGGCCACCCCCTTCCCGGCCATGCTGGATCTGGTGGAACGCTATCACGGCCGGATCCCCATGGGCATAGGGACAGGCTCTCCCCGTATCAATGCCGAAGCGGTGCTGCGCAACACAGGGCTGGATCGGTATTTCCCCGTGGTGGTCACCGCCGACGACGTAGAGCTGCACAAACCCCATCCAGACACCTTCCTGCTGGTGGCGCGACGCCTGGGGGTCGAGCCCGGTCAATGTCTGGTGTTCGAGGACACGGGCATAGGCGCACAGGCCGGTGAAGCGGCCGGCATGCAGGTCTGCATGGTCAGAGAGGGAAAACCGGTCGGGTTGACCTGCTGAGTGACGAAGACGAGCGGGTCAACAACCGGCTCGGGAGAGAAGCCCCACTCTCATACGGGACAGGCGAAACATGAGAGTGGGGAGCAGATGTCACTGGCTGACGCAGCAACACCGTCAGGATGGGCGGGGGCGAGATTTACTGCTCGCTGCCACCACCCTGGTTGTCGTCATAACGGCTGGGGGCGCCATGGGGGCGCGGCGCCATGGAAACCCGTGGCTTGCGGGCTCGCTGGATGCTGACGGCAGGACGGCCGGAGTGCATGGCAATGGTGGAAATCTTGGCCTTGTAGACCAGTTGCTGATTGCCATGGGCATCGGTCAACAGCACGCTGTACTGGTCAAAACCGCTGATGGTCCCCTCCAGCTTGATGCCGCTCACCAGGAAGATGGCGACCTGGCTACGGTTTTTGCGCAACCAGTTGAGGGCAGAATCTTG
Organism: Aeromonas sp. MaB10011B; assembly: GCF_017939325.1. NCBI lineage: Bacteria > Pseudomonadati > Pseudomonadota > Gammaproteobacteria > Aeromonadales > Aeromonadaceae > Aeromonas > Aeromonas sp. MaB10011B. The sequence continues at coordinate 184,617 of NZ_JAGKRK010000072.1, forward strand.
CCCGTTCCCGAGGGAGAAGGCCTGCTCGATAGTGGAGTAGCTTGGGGATTCAGTTGTCATAAATTATTGTCCCGCGGAAAAAAAGTGGCGTTTGATTGTGCTAAATGGTCACTGCCTTGTCAAAGTCATTCTCACTCCCGGGCAGGATGGATAACGACAGGGCTGGTCGGCAGGGGCCGCTGCTGCAATAATTGGCGGCTCTGGCCCCGTGGCGGGCCTCATGCTGGGGTCTTATCTTGCATCCGGTTTCACACCAACATCCACCCACCTATACCCATGACGCGACCGCCTGCGAAGAGTGTGACCTGCTGGTGCCGGCCACCGAGCTGGCCGTGGGGGAGACGAGCAGTTGTCCGCGCTGCGGCCATACCCTGACTCGTCATCTGCCGGAGCAGGAGCGCAGGCCCATCGCCTATGGCTTTGCGGCCATCATCATGTTCGTGCTCTCCAACGCCTTTACCTTCATGTCGTTCTCGGCCAAGGGGGTGGGGCAGGAGATGACCTTCCTGCAGTGCATCACCACCCTGGTGGATCAAGGCTACCTGTTCCTAGGGGCCGTGCTGAGCATTACCCTGATCGGGTTGCCGCTGGTCTATATCGGCTCCATCATGCTGGTGCTGTGGCGCCTGGACAAGGATCTGCACAGCAAGGCCCTGCGCTCCCTTGGCCGCCTGCTGTGCCGGATCAAGCCCTGGCTGATGGTGGACGTCTTCCTCATCGGGGTGCTCATCTCTCTGGTCAAGCTGATGGGGATGGCCGACATCAAGATGGGGCTGTCGTTCTGGGCGTTCGTTGGCTACACCCTGCTGCTCATCAAGATGATCTCCTCCCTGGATCGGATGTGGCTGTGGCAGCGGCTGTTCGGCCCGACGGCGGCGAGGGAGCTGGATCCCGAGGAGAGCGCCCTGTCGTGCGGTCTGGTGGGCTGTCACATCTGCGGCGCCCTGAACGAGCAGGATGCCCATAGTTGCGTTCGCTGCGGTGATCACCTGCACAGCCGCAAGCCGGGTGGTCTGAACCGCACCTGGGCTCTGCTGATCACCTCGGTGATCCTCTATGTCCCAGCCAACCTGTATCCCATCATGGACACCGTGTTCCTGGGGGATGACAGCCCCTCGACCATCATGGGCGGGGTGGTGCTGCTGTGGGCCATGGGCTCCTACCCCATTGCCGCCGTCATCTTCTTCGCGAGCGTGGTGGTGCCGCTGGTGAAGATCCTGGCGCTGCTGTGGCTCTGCTACGTGGTGCAGCGCGGCCAGGGGACATCTCCCCTCGGCAAGCTCAAACTCTATCGCATGACCGAATTTGTGGGGCGCTGGTCGATGATCGACGTCTTCGTGGTGGCCATCCTGGCCGGTCTCATCCGGCTCGACAATCTGATGACCATCTACCCTGGCCCTGCGGCCGTCGCCTTTGCCGGGGTCGTACTGGTCACCATGGTGGCTGCCATGAGTTTCGATTCCCGCCTGATCTGGGATTTACAACAAGGAGAACGCGAACGTGAGTGAGCGTAAGACAAGGTGGAAACCGGGCTCTGATTTCATGAGTTCGGCTGCCGCTATCTGGATGGTGCCTTTGCTGGCGCTCTTCATCGGCGCCTGGATGCTGTTCCAGCACTGGTATTCACAAGGGCCGAGCTTCACCCTGACGGTGGCGACCGCCGAGGGCATAGTGGCAGGCAAGACGGTGATCCGTTCTCGTGAAGTGGAGGTGGGCCGTATCGAGACGGTGGAGCTCAGCGAGGACTACAGCCATGCCGTGCTCAAGGCTCGCCTGACCAATGCCGCCGCCGGCATGCTCAAGAAAGACAGCCAGTTCTGGGTGGTCAAGCCCAGGGTCGGGCGTGAGGGCGTTTCCGGTCTTGGCACCTTGCTCTCCGGTGCCTATATCGAGCTTTCTCCCGGAAAGAAGGGCAGGGCGCGAAGCGAATACGCCATGCTGGACAGGCCACCCCTGGCATCCCTGGATGCCAAGGGATTGCGGCTCTCCCTGTCCAGCCGGGATGCCAACGCGCTGGGTGTGGGCTCCCCCATCAGCTATCAGGGATTCACCATCGGCCAGGTCGAAGAGGCCAAGTTCCTGCCCGAGAAGAGCGAGATGCAGTACCAGCTCTTCATCAACGCGCCTTATGACGTCCTGGTGAGCAGCAACTCCCGGTTCTGGCTGACGCCCGGCTTCGAGGTCTCCATGAGCAGCGAGGGGATGAAGGTGAAGATGGACTCGCTGGAGAGCCTGATCAACGGCGGCATCACCATGGGGCTGCCTCCCGGCTGGTTGCCGGGGGAGCCGGTGAAACAGAACGACGAGTTCGTGCTGTTCAAGGACGAGGAGAGCGTGCTGGCCGGTAGCCTGGATCAGTTCATCGACTATGTCTTCCTGTTCGACAATGATGTGGGCGGGCTGCATCCCGGCGCGGCGGTACAGTATCGCGGCATCCGGGTCGGTACCGTCATCTCGGCTCCCTATCTCATCGACGACAAGGGCGTCCAGCTGTTCAAGAGCCGGCAGATCCCGGTGCTGGCGCGCATCGAGGTGCAGCGTCTCTCCCACCGTTATGCCAATGCGGAGAAGGAGCAGTGGCGAGCCCTGTTCAACAAGCAGTTCAAGGAAGGGCTGAGGGCCAGCCTCAAGACCGCCAGCCTGCTGACGGGGGGCAAGGTGATCGATCTGAACTTCTATCCGGATGCGCCTGTCTATCAGCCGCTCAAGATGGCGGGCTATCAGGTCTTCCCGACTGCCCAGGCCGGGCTGGATCAGATCGAACGCAAGGTGAACCTCATCCTCGACAAGTTCGTCGACATGGACATGGCCACCACCCTCACTCAGGTCAACAGCACCCTGATGACACTGGACAAGACGCTCAAGCATGTCAGTGCCGTGAGTGCGAATCTGGAGCAGTTTACCGGTCAGCAGTCGACCCAGCAGTTGCCGGCCTCCCTCAACCAGAGCCTCAAGCAGTTGCAGGAGACGTTGCAGACCTATGATGCCGGTTCCCAGACCAATCAGGAGCTGCGTCAGTCGGTGCAATCACTCAACCAGCTGATGAGTGAGTTGCAACCTCTGGTCCATTCACTGAACGAGCAGCCGAGTTCGCTGATCTTTGACCGCGCTCGTCCGCGGGATCCCGAGCCCAAGCGAGGAAAATGATGAAAAAACGGATGTTGACGCTGGCCTTGCTGGGCCTGCTGGCGGGATGTGGCAGTGCGCCGACGACGCTGCATTACTATTCGCTGGATGCTGACACGGCGCCGTCGAGTGTCACCACGGCGCAGCCGCAGCACCAGTTGGTGCTGCGCCCCGTCGCCCTGTCCGGTCAGCTTGACCGGATGAGCCTGGTCTATCAGCTGGAGGGCAAGGAGTTGCACTTTGCCGAGTACCATCGCTGGGCAGGTTCCCTCGATGCCCAGTTGAACCAGTTGACCCTCAATGGCCTCTCCAGCCGCTTGCCTGGCTGGGTGGTGCGTCAGGACGGGGCCCGCAAGGGGTCTGTGCTGAGCATCTCGGTCGAGCGTTTCCAGGGGCGGCACGACGGCCGCGCCCTGCTCAGCGGTCGCTGGCGCCTGCTGACGGAGGAGGGGGTCGTGTTGAGAGATGTTCCCTTCCAGCAGGAGCGGGTGCTGCCTGCCGATGGGTATGGCGCCCTGGTGAACGAGCTGGGACAGGGCTGGCAACTGTTGCTCGATCAGATTGCGGCGGATGTACGCACGCGCATCTGAGGAAGCATAAAAAAAGACGGGAGGCCATGGCCTCCCGTTTTGTTTGGGGTCGTCGTTATTGCTGTACTTCCGAGACGCCCTGTACCTTGACCTCTACCCGGCGATCCGGGGCCAGGCAGACGATCAGCTCGCGCTTGGATTTGCTGGTGCAGCTGTCGCCGGTGACGGGAGACTGCTTGCCACGCCCTTCCACATTGACCTTGCCGGCCGGCAGGCCCTTGCCAATCAGGTAATCGGCCACGGTCCGGGCACGCTGCTCGGACAACTTCTGGTTGTAGGCCTCGGAGCCGATGCGGTCGGTATAGCCGATGACGGTGGCCGACCCGTCTTTAGGCCTTTCCTCTTCAATCTGGCTGTAGAGGGTATCCAGCGCCTGCCCGGCCTGGGGCTTGAGGGTGGCCTTGTTGAAGTCAAACAGCACGTCCGAGCTCAAGGTGAACTGCTTGTCGACCATCACGGGCTCGGGCGCGGGGGCGGGAGCTGCGACCGGCAGAGCCGGTGCAACCTGACCGAAGCGATAGACGGCGGCCAGGGAGAGCAGGCCGTTGTCCATGCGCAGGCCGGTATCGTCACGGCTGCCATACGGGGTGCTGTACTGGTATTCGAGGCGGGCTGCCCAATCCAGGCTCAGGGCATACTCCGCACCGAGCGCGCCGACGAAGGTGAAGCGGCTGTCGTTTTCCAGCTGATCGCTGTCGGTCCAGCCATAGCCGCCCCCGACACGGCCGTAAAGGTCCAGATTGTCCGCAACCGGGAACCCCAGTTTCAGCGTGAGCTGGGCCAGCTGGGCTTGCACGGAGTCATTGAAGGCCGCGCCATTGCGGGTGCCGCTGTACTTGAGCTTGCCAAGGTAGTCATAACCCAGTTCGACACCCAGATTCTGGTTGATCTGGTAACCGGCGAAGGCACCGGCGCCGACTTCATCGTCGTCTTTGTCGGTGATGGCGATGGAATTGCTCTCATCGACACCGTAGAAGTTGGACCAACCCAGTTTGGCACCGCCATACCAGGTGTTGTCTTGTCCGGCTGCCTGGGCGTTGGCCGCAAGCAAGCCTGAAACCAGCAAGGTAATCAGTGTTTTGTTCATAGATGCCTCTGCAATCTTGTGTGTGGGGAGCGCGAATTCATGTCGCCTCGCCTCGTGGGTTGGGCCTGTGTTCGACCACAACACGTTTAAACGTAGCTCGCTTTTCCCGATCTACAAGCAACTGATATAAAACATATTGTGATATCCATCTGCATCATAGTGGAGACAGAAGACCGCCGGGGAACCGTGACTCGAATCTGTGATGGGTGTCATATGGATTGCTTGCCCTTGTCGGCAAGAGGGCCGGCTAGGCGCCGGCCCTGGCAGGATGGCCTCCGTTATCGAGGGAGGAATTCGTACTCCTGTTCGATGAAGGCGGCAGCCCGCTCGCTCAGGGCGGCGTGTACCACTGTGGTGGGGTGGACCTGGTCCCAGAACATCTTGCCTTCACAGTTCAGCTCGCCCGCACTGCGGCGCGCCATGGGCGTTGCGACGGCCTGAGCCAGCAGAGGGTTGCCGGCGATGGCAAGGCGCTCCTCGGGATTGAAGGGGGCCAGTCGACTGTCGGTGGCGGCGCTGCGGGAGGCAAAGGGCTTCCACACATAGCCGCCGCCATAGCAGGCGTGTTCGGTGTCGCTCAGGCCGAAGTTCTGTGGCTCGCGCAGCATCTCGGCGAACTGCTTGTCGATCTCGAACAATTTCACCATGCCGGTGGGAGCCAGCTGGCGTGCCAGATTCAGCAGCAGCTGGTTGTGGTAGGCGGAGACATGGCTGGCTGCCTCGACCACTTTCTGGCTGCGGGCCGAGGGGTTCTGGCCCAGATCCGGCAGGTTGAACAGCAAGATCTGCTTGGCACCGTTCAATACCATGCGGTTGGCCGCATCGCTGATGGCGTCGCGCACCCGCTTGGCATCCTGCTCGGTGTTCCAGCCATAGGCCAGGTAGTCGTTGGCACCGACCCAGAGGATCACCAGATCGTCGGGCTTGAAGCCATCCTTTTGCAGGAACTGGGTCACCTCGTAGTCCAGGTTGTTGATGACCTGATACTTGGGGTTCCAGGAGATCTTGTTGTAGGCCACGGCAGTGGCGCCCCCTTCCGCCTCGTTGGCGATGGCGAGGCCCGGGAAGTGCTGGTTGAGCTGCTCCAGCCAGACCGGTCCGTTGGAGAAGCGGCCCTGATGGTAGGGAGGGCTGGAGGGGAGGTAACCACGCATCTTGTCGTACATCTTGCCGGTGTCGGAGAGGCTGTCGCCGAACATCACGATGCGGGAGAAGGGGGGGCGCGTCTCGGCGGCATGGGCCGTGAGGGCGAAGAGACCCAATAAACACAAAAGCCATTTGTTCATGTAGCTGTTCTCATGGATGGGGCAGGGCGGGCCTGCGGGCTGTTCCTCGATGGCGGCGGGCTGGGAACCCGCATGGCCAGGTGAAAAGGTATCCACTCGAATACATTTTTGCAGCATGCCGTGGCCATTTAATCGCTTGCGATCACATCACTCCTCCCTGAATGGGGAGGCTTCACGTTTGTTTCACGCGCCCCCGGGCAAGATGCCCTCATACAGCAAAGACAGGAGCATGAAATGAACAACGCAAAAGCAATCGCCCTGGTGGCCCTGATGTCCGTCTCTTCCTTCGCCATGGCGGCCTACACCGGCCCCAAGGAGCAGAACAAGGTATCGGTCGCCCAGTTGAAAGACGTGGCCGATGATCAGTGGGTGACCCTGGAAGGCAAACTGGTCAAACACCTGGGTGGCGAAAACTACCTGTTCCGTGACGACAGCGGCGAGGTGGAAGTGGAGGTGGACGGTGACGTGTGGCGCGGTACCGAGGTGGGCCCTGACGATCTGATCCGCGTGCGCGGCGAGGTGGACCACAGCTGGAACAAGACCGAAGTCGAGGTGGAACACCTGGAGAAGGTGGGGGCTGCGCCCCTGAGCAAGGGTGGCTTCATCGCCAAGTAAGCTTTCAGGCCACAGTAAATGAGAAGGGCGCTCCAGGAGCGCCCTTCTTGCATGCCATCAGCCAGCCCGGCTTGCGACGGTTCGCTTGAACCCCTTCTCGGCCTGATTGACCTTGTAGAGATAGCGGCGAGCCTCTGCCTTGGGATGTTGTTCGGTCAGTACCTGATAGACGGCCTCGGGGGAGAGGCGGTTGATCATGCCGGGGGCCGCCTTGCGATCGTTGGAGAAGGTGTTGAGCACCCCTCCCGCACCACCGTTGTAGGCGGAGATCACCGCATAGCGGCGGGACTGGGGATCCTGGATATCCGCCAGATAGACGGTCTGCAGCAGGTGCAGGTAGGCGGTCCCCACATCGATGTTGTAGGCCGGATTGAACAGATCTTCCCTGGTCGGCTGGCCATCCTTGCCCTTGACCCTCACATAGACATCCCGCCCAGCGGTAGCCGGGATCACCTGCATCAGGCCATAGGCGTTGGCGTGGCTGACCGCATAGGGGTTGAAGCTGCTCTCGGTCTTGATCACCGCGTAGATGAGACTCTCGGCGACCCCGTACTTGCGGGAGGCGTCGCGGATGATGCTGGCGTATTTGTAGCCGCGCCTGTCTTCGTGGTTGGCCACCATGGGAATGTCGATGAAGAAGATGTTGCGGATCCCGAGGGTGCGTTTCTTCATCGCGTTGGCGATCAGATAGTCGGCATAACGTTCTGCACGCCAGCTGGAGCGGATCGCTTGTCCCTGGTTGTCCAGCACCTGGCCATAGAGGAAGGGCTCGCCACCTGGCATGATCTCACGGTCGGAATAGAGGTCGACCTCTGCCGGATCGTCCGGGGTCAGCAGGGTTTCGATGATGGCGCGACGCAGGTGGGCGCGGGGATCCAGACCCGAGACGGTCTCCACCATGATGTGACCGCTGGAGAAATCGATGTGGGCGCGGCTCTTGTACTGATCCGTGTATTTGACGTAGTCAAACTTGCCCGCGAACAGCGCCTCGCGCCCCCATATCTCGTTCACGTTATGGGAGAGCGCACTGATCATGTGTTCAAAACCGCGCACGTCCTTGCCGTTGACCAGATCATCATCGCCACTCCCGCTGGTCTGGGGTGTGGATGAACAGGCAGAGAGAAACAGCAGGGCGCACAGCAGCCCAAAAAAACGACCCATAAGATCCTCAAACCGGGCGGTGGGGCCGCCCGTCACTGACTGGCCTGAGCCAGGATTGGTGTCACCCTGCGGCATATTGACGACTCAGGGGGACGCTGGCCCTTTGACTCGATTCCCGCTCACTGGCTGGGAGGGGTGTAACCGTCGATCTGGACTTCACCCGCGTCGAACAGATAGCTGACCATCTCTTTTTCCAGCAACTGGCGGTGCTCGAGATTCATCATGTTCAGCTTCTTCTCGTTGATCAGCATGACCTGCTTCTTCTGCCACTCGGTCCAGGCTTCCTTGCTGATGTTGTCGAAGATCCGCTTGCCGAGTTCACCGGGGTAGAGTTGGAAATCGAGACCCGGCGCTTCTTTCTTCAGGCGCAGGCAAAATACGGTACGGCTCATGTTGACCTCTGTGGTTGCAAGTCTGGTTGTAAGTCCGGGTAGGCGAGCAGACGGGCCGTGGCCGCCGCCAATCCCACCTCGGCAGGATGGCGTAAGTTATACCAGAGTCGGGTATCCGCTTCCATGAGCAGGGGGGCGGGCGGAACAGCCATTTCGATCAGCAAAGGGCGGATATCGAGGTGGAAGTGGCTGAAAGTGTGACGAAATCCAGCGAGCTCCTGATAGGCGGCATCCTCCAGCCCCAACTCCCGCAGTCGTCCGGTCACCTCTGTGAGGGATTCCACCTGCGGGAAGCAGTAAAGCCCGCCCCAGATCCCTTGCGGCGGACGCTTCTCCAGCAGCAGCTGATCGCCGTGGCGGATGATCAGCATAATGCCGTTGCGTGCCGGAATGCTCTTCTTCGGCTTGCTGTGAGGGTAGGCGGTGGGGTTGCCCTGCGACAGCCCCTGGCAATCGGCCTGCACCGGGCAGCGCTCGCAGGCGGGCTTGCTGCGGGTGCAGACGGTGGCCCCCATGTCCATCATGGCCTGATTGTACTGGGCCACCCCGACGCGCGGGGTGAGGCGGGTCGCCAGCTCCCAGAGATCGTGCTCGACCTGCTTCTGGCCCGGCCAGCCCGCCAGCGCCAGCCAGCGGGTGAGTACCCGCTTCACATTGCCATCCAGGATGGCGTGGGGCTGGCCCAGAGAGAGGGAGAGCACGGCCCCGGCGGTGGAGCGACCGATGCCGGGCAGGGCCATCACCTCTTCCAGTTGTTCCGGAAAGAGGCCGCCGTGCAGATCGCGGATCTGCTGGGCAGCCTTGTGCAGGTTGCGCGCGCGCGCGTAGTAGCCAAGCCCGGTCCAGTGATGCAGCACCTCGTCGATGGGGGCGTTGGCCAGGGCCAGCACGTCGGGGAAGCGGGCCATGAACCGCTCGTAATAGGGGATGACAGTGGCAACCTGGGTCTGTTGCAGCATGATCTCGGAGACCCAGACCCGGTAGGGGGTCTTGTCCTGCTGCCAGGGCAGGGTCTTGCGGCCGTGGATCTGGTACCAGTCCAGAATGCGGGTGGCGAAGGTGGTGTTGTCTGAGTGGCTCACAGTGTGCTCATGTTCTGATGATAAGTCCGCCCGCCATCAGGAGGGCGATCCCCGACCCGGCGCATGGCAATGGTCGAGTGTAGGTTATTGATTAAAAAGGGGAGCTCTCGGGCTCCCTCAGAATGGGCGCTGACCCTCCCGGGGGAGGGCCACCGGATGCCGGCAGATCAGCCGCGCCAGTCTTGCAGCGCCTTGAGGCTGGCATACTGGCCGTCGACCTGCAGGACGATGTAGTCCTGGGCGATGGCTGCCAGGATGACACCGGGGGCTATCTCATTCCCCTCGCGCCACTCCCGTCCATTGAGCACGACGGCCCGCTTGGCCGGGTCGGAGGAGTAGTTGTGGGCACCATAGGTCAGGGACGGTACCTGCTGTTTCAGGGCCGGGGCCAGGGCGCCGAGGGGGATGGCACTGGTCTGGACCTGAGCCTGGGGCGCACTCTCTTCCACCAGCGGCGTGTTGTTGAGGGCGGCCATCAGCCGTTCTGCCAGACTCTGTCCCCCCTGGTTTGCGGTAGTCGCAGCCGGGGTTGCGGCAGGTCTTGGAGCGACCACGGGCTCCGGCAGGGGGGGCGGCAGCGGCCGGGTGATCATGGGCCTGGGTTCGACCCGCACGAAGGGGGGAGTCACCACTTCCTTCACTTCGACCTGCTGTTCCACGGGTTTGAGGTGATAGAGGTGCCAGCCATAGTTGGCTGCGGCGCCCATCACCAGGGCCAGGGGCACCAGGGCCCACCAGATCCAGCGGCGGTTGGGCTCCTCTTCCTGGCTCACGGGCAGACCCATGAGCGGCATATGGGGGGTGAACTGGGGCTGGTCGGCCCGGCGCAGGGCCTTGAGCAGGGTGGACATCAGGAGGCCTCCTCGACCATGGGATCCGTCTCATCATCCGCCACGCTGTCGAGATCGACCGGCGTGCTGGCTCGCAGGGATTCATCCTCCAGCCTGGGCATGGGTTCGCCGGAGGCCACATTCAGCCGCAGCAGGGTGTTGCTGCCGGCGATGCCGTCCGGGGTCAGTCCCTGCTCGCGCTGGAACTGTTGCAGCTTGTTCTTGAGGGTGGCATCAAAGCGGCTCACCTTGCGATCGGGTTGCTGCATGGCGCGGCTAAGGGCGTTGTCCAGCCACTGCACCTGGGCAGCCCCGGCATTGCTCGCTATCAGGGGCACGTTGCCCCTGGGCATGCGCCAGAGCAGGGTGTAGCTGCCGCCCCAGGCGTCGGAGAGCCACTGCCTGTCCACCTGCCAGCTCTGGTTGCCGATGAGCAGGGAAGCCTTGTCCGCCCCCAGGCTGACCAGGGTGGCGTAATAGAGGCCGCCGGTCTCGTCGGTGAGACTGATGAGGGCCGGGTATTGCAGCGCCTGCAATTGCGCCAGGGAGGCTTCTCCCTCCTGGCAGCGCAGGCCCGCACGGGGGGCATTGTCGCAGGTTGCCTCCTCCAGCTCGGCCTGGTAGCCCCATACCTTGTAGAGATTCTGCATGGCGACGTCCGGCTCCAGCGCCTGATTGATGGCGCGGGTCAGCTGGGCCTGCTGCTCCGGCGTGTCATCCACCTTGACCGGTACCTCGACCTTGACCAGGGGGCGGGCTGGGAAGAATCCAAAGAATTGCCAGCCCCACCAGCCGGTGGCGACCAGCAGGGCGCCCACCAGGGCGACCGTGAGGCCGGATTGCCAGCTCCCCTCGTCGCGAATGCCGCTCACCTCATACGCGGACTGGCTGATGTCCCCGTGCACTATCTTGTGGCTGCCACGGGCGAAGGCGGCGATGAGGGCGCGGTCGCAGATGAGGTTGATGAGGCGGGGAATGCCCCCGGAGAGGCGATGCAGGGTCTGGATGGCCCTGGGGGTGAAGATGGGCTGGACGCAGCCTGCCACCTGCAACCGGAAGCGGACATAGGCATCCACATCCTGGCGCGACAGCGGCAGCAGGTGATAGCGGGCGGTGATCCGCTGCGCCAGCTGGCGCAGCAGGGGCTGGCGCAGCATCTGTTGCAGCTCGGGCTGGCCGATGAGCACCACCTGCAGCAGTTTCTTCTCGTCTGTCTCCAGATTGGTGAGCAGTCGCAACTGCTCCAGCACGCCGGGCAGCAGGTGCTGGGCTTCATCCACCAGCACCACGCTGCGCTTGCCTGCCGCCAGATTCGCCAGCAGATGATCCCGGATAAGGTCGAACAATTGCTTGAGGCTGGCCTCTTCGCCGTAGGGCAACTGGAATTCGTCGCAGATGGCGGCCAGCAGATCCCGCTCGGTCAGAGAGGGATTGAGGATGTAGGCGATCTCGGTGTCGGCGGGCAATTGCTGCAGCAGACAGCGGGAGACGGTGGTTTTCCCCGTACCCACTTCCCCGGTCAGCAACACGAAGCCGCCACCGTCCTGCAACCCGTAGTTGAGGTGGGCGAGGGCCTCCCCGTGACGCTCGCTCATATAGAGGTATTTGGGGTTGGGCGAGATGGAGAACGGGGGCTCCGACAGACCGAAGAACTGTGTGTACATAAGGATCCATTCCATTGTTATGGGCGGCAGGTTAAAGCCTCCCAAAAGGGATGTCAAAGACCCGGATACCATAAGGGGAGCTGGCTCGAACCACGGGCTGAGTCGCCCGGGACGATGGCGGGAAGCAGCCGCCCGGCCGAGTGATGGCGAGCCTGGTTCGACGGGTGCACATCGTCTCTCTTGGCCAAAAGCGGTATCATCGGGGCAAGTTTATCGAGGGAGAGTGCGCGTGCAGATTTATCTGGTCGGAGGGGCGGTGCGGGATCGCCTGTTGGGATTGCCCCAGGGTGACAGGGATCACCTGGTGGTCGGCGCCACGGTGGAGCAGATGCTGGGTCTCGGATTCACCCAGGTGGGCCGAGACTTTCCGGTCTTTCTTCACCCCAAAACCCAGCAGGAGTACGCCCTGGCGCGCACCGAGCGCAAGCAGGGGCAGGGTTACACCGGCTTCGTCTGCCATGCCTCCCCCGAGGTGACGCTGGAGCAGGATCTGCTGCGCCGGGATCTCACCATCAACGCCATCGCCGAAGATGAGGACGGGCAACTGCACGATCCCTACGGCGGCGTGCAGGATCTGGAGGCGCGGTTGCTGCGCCATGTCTCGCCGGCCTTTGCCGAGGATCCCCTGCGCATCCTGCGGGTGGCGCGCTTCGCCGCCCGTTTCCATGCCCAGGGGTTCGTGGTGGCCCCCGAGACGCTGGGGCTGATGCGCGAGATGACGGAGGCTGGGGAGCTGGCCCACCTGACCCCGGAGCGGGTCTGGAAGGAGCTGGAAAAAGTGCTGCTGGGGCCGACACCCCAGATCTTCTTCGAGGTGCTGCGCGAATGCGGCGCCCTCAAGGCGCTCTTCCCCGAGCTCGATGCCCTGTTCGGTGTGCCGGCCCCTGCCAGATGGCACCCGGAGATCGACACCGGCATCCACACCATGATGGTGCTGGCGCAGGCATGTCGCCTCTCCCCCGAACTGACCGTGCGCTTCGCGTCCCTCTGCCACGACTTTGGCAAGGGGCTGACCCCGCCCGCCTTCTGGCCGAGCCATCACGGCCATGGCCAGAAGGGGTTGCCGCTCATTCGGGATTTTTGCGAGCGCTTCCGGGTGCCGAACGAGTGTCGCGATCTGGCACTGCTGGTGAGCGACCTGCACACCCATATCCACATTGCCTTCGAGCTCAAGCCCGCGACCCTGCTCAAGGTATTCGACAAGGCCGATGCCTGGCGCAGACCGGAGCGCTTTGCCCAGCTGCTCGATACTTGTCGCGCCGACTTCCACGGTCGTACCGGCTTCGAAGAGAAGGTCTACAGTCAGCCGGACTATGTCGCTCAGGCCCTGGAGGCGGCGCAGGCTGTGCCGGTCAAGGAGATAGTGGCGGCCGGCTTCAAAGGGGAGGCAATCCGCGAGCAGCTTGCCAAGCGGCGGCTCGATGCCATCAGCCGGGTGCGCGACGAGTGGACCTTTATCGAGGAGTAAACGCCGCAGCCGATCGACGCTCAATCGACGGCGTGATATGGGCGAAGCATAAAAAAGCCCGGGTCAATGACCCGGGCTTTTTGTCGTGCGGCGTGGGCTGCTCAGGAGAAGCAGGCCTGCAGCACGTAGAAGATGGCGATGGCCAGGATGGCGCCCGCGGGCAGGGTGATGACCCAGGAGACCACGATGTTGCGCAGCACGCCCAGGTTCAGGGCCGCGATGCCCCGTGCCAGACCGACACCCATGACGGCACCGACCAGGGTCTGGGTGGTGGAGATGGGCAGACCGGTGCCGGAGGCGATCACCACGGTGGCGGCGGTGGCCAGCTGGGCGGCGAAGCCACGGCTCGGGGTCAGGTGGGTGATGCCGGTGCCGACGGTCGCCATCACCTTCTCGCCCATGGTGGCCAGACCGATGACGATGCCGATGCCGCCAAGGGGCAGGATCCACCAGGCGATGTGGGAGCTGCCGCCGATCTCGCCGCCGGCCGCCACGATGGAGGCGACTGCAGAGAGCGGACCGATGGCGTTGGCCACGTCGTTGGAGCCGTGGGCGAAGGCCATGGCACAGGCGGTGATGATCATCAGGATGCCGAACACCTTCTCCACGTTGGCGAAGTGCATCTTGCTGTCATCTTTCGGGTTGTACTGCTGGCCGCGGATATAGATCCAGCCGGCAAACGCCACCGCGATGGAGATGGCGACGGAGAGCAGGACGCCCTCGCCATTGCTCAGGTGCAGACCGACGTGGGTCAGCCCCTTCTTGATGGTGACCAGGCAGATGACCAGGGACGTCAGGAACATGTAGAAGGGGACATAGCGCTTGGCGTTGTCCAGGGGGTTGTCCGTGTTGAAGATGAGCTTCTGCACGCTGATGAACATGAAGTAGGCGATGATGCCCGAGATGGCCGGCGTGATGATCCAAGAGCCGACGATGCCGCCAAACTTGTTCCACTGTACCGCTTCCGGACCGATGCTCACCACGGCGAAGCCCACGATGGCGCCGATGATGGAGTGGGTGGTGGAGACGGGCCAGCCGAAATAGGAGGCCAGGATCAGCCACAGACCCGCAGCCAGCAGGGAGGCGATCATGCCGAGCACCAGCAGATCCGGCGTGTCGGCAAAGGCGTTGCTGTCGATGATGCCGCTGCGGATGGTGGCCGTCACTTCGCCACCGGCCAGATAGGCACCGGCGAACTCGAAGATCATGGCGATGATGATCGCCTGACGGATGGTCAGGGACTTGGTGCCGACCGATGTGCCCATGGCGTTGGCGACGTCGTTCGCACCAATGCCCCAGGCCATCAAAAAGCCGAACAAGGCCGCCACGAGCACCAGGGTGGTGCCGTAATTTGCGATAATGTCCATTAGTAGTGTTTACCCAGTCAGTCGATTACGAACGAGCCAGCATCAATTCCAGACGGGCGCCAACGCGCTCTGCCTGATCAGCCAGGTCACCTACCCATTCGAGGATCTTGTAGAGGAACATAACGTCGATCGGATTGTATTTGTGCTCAACGGCTTGCAGCTGTTGGCGCAGTCCGATCTGCATGGTGTCAGTATCGTCCTCGATGAGATCCAGCTGGTGGATCATCTCGGCAACCATTTCAACTTCACGTCCTTTAAAGCCGGTTTCGAGCAGCTCATCGAGTTCTCCGATGGCTTTTTCGGCTTGGGCGGTCGCATCGATACAGCGTTTGAGATAGGCCATGAAATCGGCGCGCATCTCGGTGGGGAATTCCATCTTGCGGCCAAGCATGCGACCGGAAATATCCTTGGCACGGTTGGCAATCTTGTCCTGCTGGGTCAAGAGCTCCAGCAGATCGGTACGGGCGACCGGCAGGAACAGGCCGCGAGGGAGTTTCAAGCGGATTTCGCGCTTGAGGATATCCGCTTCTTTTTCCAGCTGGGCGATCTGTTGCCGGATCTTCTCGGCATCTTCCCAGCGGTCTTCGGCGACGGCATCAAAGAAGGGAATGAGCTGTTCGCAGCACACGTGAACCTTGACGATATGCTTCTGCAGCGGCTTGATGGGGGACTTGGCAAAAAGACCCAAAATAGTATTTACTGGCATGGCCAAACCTGTGTCGGTGAAAAAACACTCGATACGATTTTATGAGGGGCGCATGGTAACCGAACTGTGCCATCAATAAAACCGTGAATTAATCGTGAACTGTCGCTGGCATTATATCCTCGCGACCCTGAACATGCCCCCCAAAGTTGCCCGCCAGCCCGGAATGACTATGCAAACTGAGATCGAGATAAAGTTTTTCGTCACCAGCAATATTCAAGAACCCCTCTCCAACCTTCTGAATTCACTAGAGATTATTTCTTCCAATCAAGCCGCTCTTGGCAACGTCTATTTCGACACGCCCGACCTGGGTTTGCGTGGGCTCGACATGGGGTTGCGCATTCGTCGCAGCGATGATTTTTCCGAGCAGACCATCAAGTGCCGGGGGCAGGTCGTGGGCGGATTGCACGCCAGACCCGAGTACAACACCCCGGTAGAGGGAACCATTCCGACCCTGTCTGCCTTTCCTGCCGATATCTGGCCGAGTCTGGCGGTGCGCGATGAACTCCAGAGCCGTCTGGTGGCCCAGTTCAGCACCGATTTCCTGCGCCGCCACTGGCTGATCGCATTCGGAGATGCCGAGATCGAGCTGGCCTGGGATCAGGGGGAGATTGCCGGTGCCCTGGGGCGTACCGGGATCGACGAGCTGGAGCTGGAGCTGAAATCCGGCGATGCCCGCGCCCTGTTCACCCTGGCGAGCAAGCTGGCGGTGCTGGGAGGATTGCGGCTGGGTGCCCAGTCCAAGGCGCAGCGCGGATACAGGCTGGCTGGGCTTGGCAAGCCACTGGCCGTGCAGCCCCTGCAAAGGATTGAGGGCAAAGATCAGAAGGCCAGCATTACCCTGGGTATGCAGCACTGGCAGTATCATGAGCAGCTCTGGCTCGAGAGTGGCGATGCTGGCGAACAACAACGGGCGCTGCATGCCCTGCTTGAGGGGATATCCCTGGTTGCCGAGGCGGCAGGCACGCTGACGGTGCCCCCCTCCTGGCTGGCCGACCTGCAGGCGCAACAGCGTCTGATGATGCAGGTGGCCGGGGATCGTGCATCACTGCATGCCCTGTTCCACCATGCCGACCTGGTGGGCCTGCAGCTGTCCATCGCGGCCTGGCTGCATCTGGGGGCGTGAATCCTCTGTAGTGCAGAGCGCAAAAAGGTGAGCCCGGGCTCACCTTTTTTATGGCAGTTGCACCTTGAGCGGCGCTATCAGTTCACCACGGCCACGTTGATGGTGCCGTTGCCCTGGGTCATGCGGACCCGGGCGCCAGGCACAAAGGTGGGGCTGGCCTTTTGTACCACCACGATGGATTCGCCGTTCTCTTTCTTGATCTCGAGCTCGACCCCGTCAACCTGGTTGAGTTTGTCCCCTGCCGCCTTGCCGGCCGCCGCACCCGCGATGGCGCCACCGGCCGCCGCGATGTCACTGCCACGACCGCCGCCTATGGTGCTGCCGAGCAGGCCGCCGACCACGGCACCGCCAATGGTGCCGATCAGGGAGTTCTCATCGGCCTGGATCTTGACGGGGCGGGTGGAGAGGATGGTGCCATAGCTGACGGTCTGTACCTGCTTGGCGCGATCCTTGGTGTAGACATCGCCGGAGTAGACGTCGCTGTTGGCACAGCCGGTGATGGCGGTGGTGGCCGCCAGCAGGGTGACGAGAGCAATACGTTTGAACATGATGGGCCTCCTGGGCGGGCATCGGATTAATCTGGTGATGAATTGCACTTTACGCCAACCAGATTGCGCATGAAACCCGCAAAGTGTAACCAATTATGTGGCCGGAAGGCTCCCGTGCCGGTGGTGGATGGTCAGGTCAGGGCTTTTTCCAGCAGCAGGCGATCCTCGCTTGGCCCGAAGTAGCCTCTCTCTTCTGCCAACTGCTGATAACCCAGCCTGAAGTAGAGGCGCTGGGCCGGATTGGCGGGATCCACGGTCAGCCTCACCCGGGCAACCTGCAAATGCGCCAGAGCCTGCTCCACCTGCAACATCATTTGCTCGGCCAGGCCGAAGCCGCGCGCTTCGGGGCGTACTGCGAGGGAGAGCAGCCAGCCCTGCGACCGATCCTGACCAAGCCCCCCGAGGGCATAGCCCAGCAGCCGGCCTTCCCGCTCCGCGACGACCAGCAGTTCGGGCCACAGATCCATGGCCTGGCGAAAGAAGAAACCGGGGTAGACATCCTCGCCGAAGACATCGGCATCTATCTGCCAGATGGCGTGCATGTCGGTGTGGGTGGCAAGGCGCAATACGGGGGACGAGTGCATCGGGGCTCCTCTCATCGGGTCTCTGCTGCGGGGCAGCCAAAAAGGAGGCACAGGGTAGAAGGGGCGGGGAGTCGATGCAAGGGGGGCATTTGTGGCATGCCGCGGATAAAGAAACAGGGCCCGCAGGCCCTGTGTCATCAGAGGAGGCTGGTCGCCTGCTCCAGCCAGGCGAGATCCTCGCCCTCCAGCAGCGGGCTCAGACGGCGGTAGACCTCCGCATGGTATTCGTTGATCCAGCGGAACTCCGCCGGGCTCAGCAGGCTGCGATCGATGAGGCGGATGTCGAACGGCACATAGGTCAGTCGCTCGAAGCCCAGCATCGGCAGCTCGCCACGGGCCTCCTGTTCGGTCACCACCACCAGGTTTTCACAGCGGATGCCGAAGGCATCTTCCCGGTAGTAGCCCGGCTCGTTGGAGAGCACCATGCCCGGCTGCAGGGCCACCAGGCTGCCCTTGGGGGCGATGCGCTGCGGGCCTTCGTGCACGCTGAGGAAGTGGCCGACCCCGTGGCCGGTACCGTGGTCGTAGTTGTAACCGGCCTGCCACAGTGGCATGCGGGCCAGCACGTCGAGCTGGATGCCGGCTGTGCCGCGGGGGAAGCGGGCCTGATCCAGGGCAATATGACCCTGCAGCACCCGGGTAAACATGGTCCTGTGCTCGTCGGTCACCTCACCCACCTTGACGGTGCGGGTGATGTCGGTGGTGCCGTCCAGGTACTGGGCGCCGGAGTCCACCAGATAGATGCTGTCCTGGCCGAAGGCGCGCGGGGTGCCGTTTGTGTGGCGGTAGTGGCACATGGCGGCGTTGGGGCCGAGTGCCGAGATGGTGTCGAAGCTCGGCTCCACATAGTGCTCCTGCTCGTGGCGGAAGGCTTCCAGCTGGTCGGCCAGGGTGCCTTCGTCCACGCCGTCGAACTCGCCGCTGGCGATCAGGCGATCCAGCCAGGCCAGGAAGCGGGTGACGGCAACGGCGTCGCGCAGGTGGGCGGCACGCATGCCGGCCAGCTCCACGGGGTTCTTGCACGCCTTGGGAAGCATGGTGGGATCCTGGCCGGCCACCAGAATGGCGCCCGCCTCTTCCATCACGAGCTGGGTCCAGGCGTTGGCGGTGTTGGGGTCGGCCAGCACCTTCTGCTGATCCTCGCCGATGCGCTGCAACACGTCACCCAGCTTGTCGATGGGGTAGACGGAGACATCCTGCCCCACGTGCTGGCTGAAGGCGAAGCAGTCGATCTTGTCGGTATCGACGAAGAAATCCATGGTGGTGTTGGCGTAGAGCACCGCAAAGCCCAGCACCACCGGCAGGCGTTCCACGTCGCGACCACGCAGGTTGAGCAGCCAGTTGATGGGCTCGGCCTGGGTCAGCAGCACCGCATCCAGCCCGCGCTTGCGCAGATCGCTGGCCAGCATTTCGCGCTTGGCCTGGCTGGACTGGCCCGCCAGCTCCTCGCTGTAGAGGATGACAGGGCTCTTGGTCGGGGCGGGACGATCGCTCCAGTGCAGATCGATGGGGTTCTCGTCGATGCGCACCAGCTCGATGCCGTGATCGGCCAGTACTGCGTTGGCGTTCTGATACCAGGCCAGGCTGTGCAGGCGGGCATCGAAACCGACCCGGGAGCCTGAGGGCAACTGCTCCGCCAGCCACTGCACGTGGGGGTCTTCATTGAGGTGGAGAAACTCGAACAGCTCGGCCGGCGCCTGCATGCGCGCCTGCACGGTATAACGACCGTCGATGAACAGGGCCGCCCGATGCGCCATGATGATGGCGAGCCCGGCGGAGCCGTTGAAACCCGTGATCCAGTCCAGCCGCTCGGCATAGGCGGGAATGTACTCCCCCAGATGCTCGTCGTCGTGGGGAACGATGAAGGCGTCCAGCTCCAGCGTGGCCAGTGTGGCCCTGACCTGGGCGACGCGGGTTTCAATAATCTCGAAATGGTTCATGTCGTTATTGCCAGCTTGTGGTGATGTGAGTGTTCATTGATGGTGGCCGCCTGCCAGGATCTGTCTGATCGACTGGCCTGCCGCCTCGATGTGTTGCTTGAGCAGTACCACTGCTTCGTGCTTGCGCCGGGCGCGGCACAGTTCAAGGAGTCGGGCGTGCTCCCGCTCGGCCTTGTCCACGCCGCCCTGGGCGAACAGCAGTTCGAAACGCACATAGCGGTCGCAGCTCAGATTGATCTGGGCGATCAGTTCCAGTGCCTGGGGGCGATTGGCTGCCTGGTAAAGGGTGGCGTGAAAGCGGTGATTCAACTCGGCCCAGTGTTCGATCTGGGTGCCAGACTCCAGCGCCAGATCAAACTGGGCGAGGATGGCTTGCGCCTGGGCGAAGGTCTCCTCCGTCATCAGGTCGACGGCGTGGAACAGGGTATCGGCTTCGAGCAGTGCCCGCAAATAAAAGAGCTCCTCGATGGCCGAGGCATCCAGCATGGTCACCACGGCGCCGCGATGGGCCTCGAACTTCACCAGCCCCTGAGCTTCCAGTTGCATCAGGGCTTCCCGCACCGGGATGCGGCTCACCGCCAGCTCCTTGGCGATGGCGTCCTGGCGCAGGGGGGCGCCCGCAGCAAACTCGCCACGCAATATCCGGCCGCGGAGGTTCTCCATCACCATCTGGGTTCGGGTCTTGTAAGGTGGGGTCATGCTGGGGTCACGGGCAGGTTGCAAAATTGTATATTGTATAAAGTTTGGCTGAATCTAACGCGCAAGGGCCGTCAAGGCAAGGCTTGGCGGGAGCCATATGCCGCGCATCGGCCAAAAAAATACCGGCCAGCAGGGCTGACCGGTACGGGATTGCGAGCGCGAGGCGCGTTTCTTACAACTGCGGACCCGCCGCGACCAGGCGTTTGCCTTCGTCGTTGTCGGTGAAGCGCTCGAAGTTCTTGATGAAGCGCCCGGCCAGATCGGCCGCCTTGGCATCCCACTCGGCCTGGTCGGCGTAAGTGTCTCGCGGATCCAGGATGGCGGGGTTGACGCCCGGCAGCTCGGTCGGCACTTCCAGGTTGAACACCGGCAGTACCTTGGTCGGCGCCTTCTCGATGGAACCATCCAGGATGGCGTCGATGATGCCACGGGTATCTTTGATGGAGATCCGCTTGCCGGTGCCGTTCCAGCCGGTGTTGACCAGGTAGGCTTCAGCCCCTGCCGCTTCCATCCGTTTCACCAGCTCCTGGCCGTACTTGGTCGGGTGCAGGCTGAGGAAAGCCGCGCCGAAGCAGGAGGAGAAGGTCGGGGTCGGCTCTGTGATGCCGCGCTCGGTACCGGCCAGCTTGGCGGTAAAGCCGGACAGGAAGTGGTACTTGGTCTGCTCCTTGGTCAGCTTGGCGACCGGGGGCAGCACACCGAAGGCGTCTGCGGTCAGGAAGATCACCTTGGTGGCGTGACCCGCCTTGGAGACCGGCTTGACGATGTTGTCGATGTGATAGATGGGGTAGGAGACCCGGGTATTCTCGGTGCGGGAGCCGTCGTCGAAGTCGATGGTGCCATCGGCGGCCACGGTCACGTTCTCCAGCAGCGCATCGCGGCGGATGGCGTGGTAGATGTCCGGCTCGGCCTCTTCGGAGAGCTTGATGGTCTTGGCGTAGCAGCCCCCTTCGAAGTTGAACACGCCGTGATCATCCCAGCCGTGCTCGTCATCGCCGATCAGCTGACGCTTGGGATCGGTGGAGAGGGTGGTCTTGCCGGTGCCGGAGAGGCCGAAGAAGATGGCCACGTCCCCATCCTTGCCCACGTTGGCGGAGCAGTGCATGGAGGCGATGCCGCGCAGGGGCAGGAAGTAGTTCATCATGGAGAACATGCCCTTCTTCATCTCGCCACCGTACCAGGTGCCGCCGATGAGTTGCATCTTCTCGGTCATGTTGAAGGCGACGAAGTTCTCGGAGTTGAGACCTTGCTCCTTCCAGTTCGGGTTGGTGCACTTGGCACCGTTCATCACCACGAAGTCCGGTTTGAAGGTCTTCAGCTCCTCTTCGCTCGGGCGGATGAACATGTTCTTCACGAAGTGCGCCTGCCAGGCCACCTCGGTGATGATGCGCACTGCCAGGCGGGTGTCCGGGTTGGCGCCGCAGAAGCCGTCCACCACGAACAGACGCTTGCCGGAGAGCTGTTTGGTGACCAGCCCTTTCAGATGTGACCACACTTCCGGGGTAATCGCCTTGTTATCGTTTTTACCCTGGTCAGACCACCACACAGTATCCTGGGTAGTGGCATCTTTGACGATATATTTATCTTTAGGGGAGCGGCCGGTGAAGATGCCGGTGTTGACGTTGACGGCGCCAAGCTCGGTGACGACGCCACGCTCGAAGCCCTCAAGGTCTGAGCGGGTCTCTTCAGCGAAAAGCTGCTCATAGGAGGGGTTGCGAACGATTTCCTGGCTGTTTTTGATACCGTATTGGTCCAGCTTCAGTTGTTGGGCCAGGGTGGGTTCTACCACGATTGTCATTGTATTCTCCTGGGTTCAGAGGTGTGTAGGGTTCTATCTGACGTTCATGCTACCACCTAGGTGGTAGTTTTTAGCGATCGCCATCAAACTTTATAAAATAGGGTATTTTTTTGTTATTTAAGTTAAAGGCGGGTTTTGCCCGCCTTTGATTAGTGTAACTGGTTTGCATCATTACCGGGAGCCCTGCTGAACAGGGTTTCGATGTCTATCCCGTCGAATTCGTAGTGGGCGCCGCAGTAATCGCAGTGCATGTCGATCTTGCCGAGCTCCTGCACCATGGATACCGCTTCCTCCTTGTCTATCTGCAGCAAAGCCCCTTCGCAACGGGCGCGGGAGCAGGTGCAGCGGAACTCGATGGCCTGGGGATCGAACACCCGTACCTTGTCCTGGTGGTAGAGGCGGTAGAGGATCTCTTCCGCGTCCAGACCGAACAGCTCTTCGTCCTTGATGGTGGTGGTGAGCTGGACCAGGTGGTCGAAATCTTCGCTGTGATCCTCGCTCTGGGCCGGCAGCTCCTGCAGCAGGATGCCCGCCGCACGGGGCTCGCCCTCGTGGTGGCCGGTGCGGATCCAGAGGCGGGTGGCGAGTTGTTCGGACTGGGCGAAGTAGTGCTCCAGGCAGGCCGCCAGGGTGTCGGCCTCCAGGGCGATGATGCCCTGATAGCGCTCTCCTTGATCCGGGGTGATGGTGATGACCAGATGGCCGTTGCCGATCAGGCTTTGCAGCTTGCCGTCCGTCGGCAATTCCCCTTCATAGCGTGCCACGCCGCGCAATTGCTGGTTGTTGTCGCCGTTGATGACGGCCAGACGTACCGGACCGTCCCCCTGCAGCTGCACCGTGATGGAGCCTTCGAACTTGAGGGTGGCGGTCAGCAGGCTGGTGGCAACCAGCAGCTCGCCCAGCAGGTGCTGCACCTGTACCGGGTAGTTCTGGGCGTCGATGATGTGGCGGTAGGTACGATCCAGCTGGACCAGCTCCCCACGCACTTCGTACTCTTCGAACAGATAGCGATACAGGAGGTCTTGGTTACTCATCATGGTTTCCTAGGATGTTCTTGGGGAAAATAAACACATTGTTAAACAGGTGGTTAGGAACTAATTCCTCCACCTGTCGTCATAAAGGGGCCACAGACGCGGATTAGGATTGTTTGACCCGGATAAGCTGGCGTCGCTCCTGCTTGTCGGGTCGGCGCTCCGGGCTTGGGGCAAACTGGCTGTTGAAGCGGCGGGCTTCGCTGTTTTCGGCCCGTTTCTTCAGGCTGGCCTCTGTCTCTTCATAGAGTTGCTGGGCCAGCGGGGCGGATTTGCGCTGCTCGCTCACCTCGAGCACCCGCACCTCCCGCTCGTCCTGGCCTTGCCAGAATCGCACCAGGGCGCCGACCTCGACCGCCTTGCCTGGCTTGGTGCGCTGGCCGTTGTAGTGCACCTTGCCGCCGTCGATCTGATCCCGCGCCAGACTGCGGGTCTTGTAAAAGCGGGCGGCCCACAGCCACTTGTCGAGACGGACCTGAGTGCTGCTTTGTGCTGGATTCGACATGGATCGGCTCCGGGATGGCTGAAAAGGTGCCTGATTATACCAGAGGCGGGCCCCGGGATAGAAACAGGGGGCATCCGGGTGTGACGGAAACTGAATTTTCACCCCTTGGTCCCATCCGGTCGGTTGTCTCTGGGTCCATTGCCGTACACAATAGCCAACCGACTTGGATGCCAGACAATTTTGAGAAAGATGACGCTACCGTTCAGGGATGATTTGTTGACTTCCCTTCTGGCTCGCTGCAAGGCCATGCCACTCTCCCGTTTCAGCCAGCCCCTGTTCTGGCTTCTGCTGCTGTTGCTGGCCCAGCAGTGTGCCGTGCTCACCTGGCGCCTGTACGAACTGGCCCAGCCCGCTCCCCTGACCCCCTGGCAACCCTCGGTCACCTCGGTGCAGGGGAGTGGTGGCGATCGCCTCGATCTTGGCAACCTCAGCCGCCTCTCTCTCTTTGGCAAGGCGCTGCAACCCCAGGCAGACAAGGTGGCAGAGACGGTGGCGGCGGATGCCCCGAAAACCCAGCTCAATGCCCAGCTCAACGGGGTGCTGGCAAGCTCGGATCCCGCCAAGTCCATCGCTATCATCGCCCACAACGGGACACAGAACTCTTACGGCATCGGAGACTACATCGACGGTACCCAGGCCAGGATCCGCCAGGTGTTTGCCGATCGGGTCATCATCGCCCGGGACGGCCGTGACGAGACCCTGATGCTGGACGGGGAGGAGTATGGCAAGCCCCTGCCCAAACCGGCCCGCCAGGAGGGACTCTCCTCCGTGCGCAGCGAACTGCTGGGCAACCCGGGCAAGATCACCGATTACCTCAATATTTCTCCGGTCCGGGTGGACGGTCGCATGACCGGCTATCGCCTCAACCCGGGTCGCAATCCGGAACTGTTCAATCAACTCGGACTGGTCGCCAACGATCTGGCGGTCAGCATCAACGGCCTGGATCTGCGTGACAACGCCCAGGCCATGCAGGCGATGCAGCAGGTGGCGGGCGCCACGGAAATGACCGTCACCGTCGAGCGGCAAGGACAGCTCTATGACGTCTATGTCGGCTTGTCAGAATAATGAATTGGAGTAGCACCAAGAATGACAAATAAAGGGAAGGGCTGGCGTCTGGCCACCATGGCGGCAGCCTTGATGATGGCCGGTTCTGCCTGGGCCACCGAGTATTCCGCCAGTTTCAAGAACGCCGACATCGAGGAGTTCATCAACACGGTCGGCAAGAACCTGAACAAAACCATCATCATAGAGCCATCGGTACGCGGCAAGATCAACGTGCGCAGCTATGACCTGCTCAACGAGGATCAGTACTACCAGTTCTTCCTGAGCGTGCTCGACGTTTACGGCTTTGCCGTGGTGCCCATGAACAACGGCGTGCTCAAGGTAGTGCGCTCCAAGGATGCCAAGACCTCGGCCATCCCCGTGGTGGATGACACCAACCCCGGCGTGGGTGACGAGATGGTGACCCGGGTCGTGCCGGTGCGCAATGTCTCGGTCCGTGAACTGGCCCCCCTGCTGCGTCAGCTCAACGACAACGCCGGCGGCGGCAACGTGGTCCACTACGAGCCCTCCAACGTGCTGCTCATCACTGGCCGCGCCGCTGTCGTCAACCGCCTGGTGGAGGTGGTTCGCCGGGTGGACAAGGCGGGGGATCAGGACATGGACGTCATCAAGCTCAAGTTCGCCTCCGCCGGCGAGATGGTGCGGCTGGTGACCAACCTCAACAAGGATGGCAGCAATCAGGGGGCCAACGCCTCGCTGCTGCTTTCCCCCAAGGTGGTGGCCGACGAGCGCACCAACTCCGTGGTCATCAGCGGCGAGCCCAAGGCCCGTGCCCGCATCATCCAGATGGTGCGCCAGCTCGACCGGGATCTGCAGAGCCAGGGCAACACCCGGGTCTTCTACCTGAAATATGGCAAGGCCAAGGATCTGGTGGACGTCCTCAAGGGGGTCAGCTCCAGCATCGCCGCCGACAAGAAGGGCGGGGCGGCTGCCACGGCCACGGGCGGCGCCAGCATCGGCGGCGGCCAGCTCGCCATCTCCGCCGACGAGACCACCAATGCCCTGGTGATCACCGCCCAGCCGGACGTGATGGCCGAGCTGGAGCAGGTCATCGCCAAGCTCGACATTCGTCGTGCCCAGGTGCTGGTGGAGGCCATCATCGTCGAGATATCGGATGGTGACGGCATGAACCTCGGGGTGCAGTGGGCCAACACCAATGGCGGCGGCACCCAGTTCACCGACACCGGTCTGCCCATCGGCTCCCTGGCCATCGCCGCCAAGGATTACAAAGACAACGGCAACACCGACGGCCTGTCATCCCTGGCGGGCAGCTTCAGCGGCATGGCGGCAGGCTTCTATCACGGGGACTGGGCGGCGCTGGTGACGGCGCTCTCCACCAACAGCAAGAACGACATCCTCTCCACCCCGAGCATCGTCACCATGGACAACAAGGAGGCCTCCTTCAACGTCGGTCAGGAAGTGCCGGTGCAGAGCGGCTCCCAGAGCTCCACCACCAGCGATCAGGTGTTCAACACCATAGAGCGCAAGACGGTGGGGACCAAGCTGGTGGTGACGCCCCAGATCAACGAAGGAGATTCCGTGCTGCTCAACATCGAGCAGGAGGTCTCCAGCGTGGCACAGAAGCAGGCGACCGGGACCGCCAACCTGGGCCCCACCTTCGATACCCGCACCGTGAAGAACGCCGTGCTGGTCAAGAGCGGCGAGACAGTGGTGCTGGGCGGCCTGATGGACGAACAGACCCAGGAGCAGATCTCCAAGGTGCCCCTGCTCGGGGACATTCCGGTGCTGGGTTACCTGTTCCGTTCCTCCAAGACCTCCACCGCCAAGCGCAACCTGATGGTCTTCATCCGCCCGACCATATTGCGTGACGCCAATGTCTACTCCGGGGTCTCCAGCAACAAGTACACCCTGTTCAGGGCCGAACAGCTGAGCCGGGCTGCGGAAGAGGGCTATGCCACCTCGCCGGTTCGCCAGGTGCTGCCCGCCTATGGCCAGGACGTGATGATGTCCCCCGAGGTGCAACAGCAGATCCAGAGAATGCAGGCCCAGCAGCAGGCGACCGCCACCGGCGTGCGCGCCCAGGTGCAGGAGCAGCCCTTCGTGCAGAGCAAGCCCTGATGGCCGCCTACCAGCTCGATGGCAGCGAGCTGCCGGCTCCCCTGCCGGAACTGCCGTTCGCGTTTGCCCGCAACTTCGGGGCCATCCTGACCGAGCGCCAGGGTGCCCCGGTGCTGCTCTGTCGTCAGGGGATCTCCCCCCAGACCCTGCTGGAGGTGCGCCGGGTGGCGGGCTGTGCCTTCGCGGTGGAGCAGCTTGGCAACGACGAGTTCGAGACGCTCCTGATGGCCCACTATCAGCGTGACTCCTCCGAGGCGCGTCAGCTGATGGAGGATCTCGGCAACGAGATGGACTTCTTTGCCCTGGCCGAAGAGCTGCCCCAGAGCGAGGATCTGCTGGATGCCGACGACGACGCCCCCATCATTCGCCTCATCAATGCCATGTTGAGCGAGGCGATAAAAGAAGAGGCGTCCGACATCCACATCGAGACCTTCGAGCGGGCCCTGGTGATCCGTTTTCGCATCGATGGGGTGCTGCGGGAGATCCTGCGCCCCCACCGCAAACTCGCCTCCTTGCTGGTGTCGCGCATCAAAGTCATGTCGCGCATGGACATCGCCGAGAAGCGGGTGCCCCAGGATGGCCGCATCTCACTGCGCATCGGCGGCCGGGCGGTGGACGTGCGGGTCTCAACCATGCCGTCCAGCTACGGCGAGCGGGTGGTATTGCGATTGCTCGACAAGAACAACGTGCGCCTCGAGCTCAAGCAGCTCGGCATGACACTGGCCAACCGCAACATCATCAGCGAACTCATTCGCAAGCCCCACGGCATCATCCTGGTGACGGGCCCGACCGGTTCGGGCAAGTCCACCACCCTTTATGCGGCCCTCTCGGAGATCAACTCCCGGGATCGCAACATCCTGACCGTCGAAGACCCCATCGAATATGACCTCGAAGGGGTGGGCCAGACCCAGGTCAACAGCAAGGTGGACATGACCTTCGCCCGGGGCCTGCGCGCCATTTTGCGCCAAGACCCGGACGTGGTGATGGTGGGGGAAATCCGTGACCTCGAGACCGCCCAGATCGCGGTGCAGGCATCCCTCACCGGTCACCTGGTGATGTCGACCCTGCACACCAACACCGCCATCGGCGCCATCACCCGGATGCGGGACATGGGGATCGAGCCCTTCCTGCTCTCCTCGTCGCTCCTGGCGGTACTGGCCCAGCGGCTGGTGCGCACCCTCTGCCCGGATTGCCGCGCACCGCACCCTGTCACCGAGCAGGAGCGTCTGGCCATGGGCATCGAGCTTGCGCCGGATCAGCAGATCTGGCGTCCGGTGGGCTGCGAGCAGTGCAACCACACCGGCTATCGCGGCCGGACCGGCATCCACGAGCTGGTGGTGGTGGACGAGGCGGTGCGCGAGGCGATCCACAGCGCCAGCGGCGAGCTCGCCATCGAGCGGCTGATCCGGGGTCACACCCCCAGCATCCGCCGCGACGGCATCGACAAGGTGCTCAAGGGGCAGACCAGCCTCGAAGAGGTGCTGCGCGTGACCCGGGAAGACTGAGATGGCGGCATTTGAATACAAGGCCCTCGACGGCAAGGGGCGCAACAAGAGCGGCGTGCTGGAAGGGGATTCCGCCCGCCAGGTGCGCCAGCTGCTGCGCGAGCAGGGGCTGACCCCCCTCGAGGTGAACGAGACCACCGAGAAGGCCAAACGGGAGG
Organism: Aeromonas sp. MaB10011B; assembly: GCF_017939325.1. NCBI lineage: Bacteria > Pseudomonadati > Pseudomonadota > Gammaproteobacteria > Aeromonadales > Aeromonadaceae > Aeromonas > Aeromonas sp. MaB10011B. Next base: position 213,023 of record NZ_JAGKRK010000072.1, read on the forward strand.
CGAACCGCTTCGTGCTGTTTCGCCGTGGTGCCTCCACCGCAGAACTGGCCCTCATCACCCGCCAGCTGGCGACTCTGGTGGGGGCCGGTCTCACCATCGAAGAGGCCCTCAAGGCGGTCGCCGAGCAGTGCGAGAAGGCCCACCTGCGCAGCCTGGTGGCGACGGTGCGCAGCAAGGTGGTGGAGGGGTATTCCCTGGCCGATTCGCTGGGGGCCTTCCCCCATGTGTTCGACCAGCTGTTCCGCTCCATGGTGGCGGCCGGCGAGAAGTCCGGTCACCTGGAGAAGGTGCTCAACCGTCTCGCCGATTACACCGAGCAGCGCCAGCACATGCGCACCAAGCTGCTGCAGGCGATGATCTATCCCATCGTCCTCACCCTGGTGGCGGTGGGGGTCATCTCCATACTGCTCACCGCCGTGGTGCCCAAGGTGGTGGCCCAGTTCGAACACATGGGCCAGCAACTGCCGGGCACCACCCGCTTCCTCATCGGCACCAGCGAGCTGTTGCAGCACTACGGCCTCTGGTTCCTGCTGCTCCTTGGCATTGGCGGCCTGATCTGGCGCTGGTGGCTGACCGACGACAAGCGTCGTCGTCGCTGGCACCAGGTGATACTGCGCCTGCCGGTGATCGGTCGGGTCAGCCGCGGTCTCAACACCGCCCGCTTTGCCCGCACCCTGAGCATCCTCAACGCCAGCGCCGTGCCCCTGCTGGAGGGAATGAAGATCGCCGGCGAAGTGCTCTCAAACGACTATGCCCGCATGCGCATCGGTGAGGCCACCGAGCGGGTGCGGGAGGGGACCAGCCTGCGCAAGTCGCTGGATGAAACTCGAATTTTTCCGCCCATGATGCTGCACATGATCGCCTCGGGCGAGCAGAGCGGCGAGCTCGACAGCATGCTGGAGCGGGCGGCGGACAACCAGGACAGGGAGTTCGAAACCCAGGTGAACATCGCCCTCGGGGTGTTCGAGCCCATGCTGGTGGTCTCCATGGCCGGGGTGGTGCTGTTTATCGTGATGTCGATCCTGCAGCCGATCCTGGAGCTCAACAACATGGTGAATCTGTGAGGGTCGGGTGCCCGAATAGGCTTCGCCATTCGAACCTGCAAATTCAATCGAACGATCGTGGTTTAACAGTTAATCGTTGATGGCTCATGCCATCTCATTTCGTTAGGGAGTCAGTCATGCAAAAGCGTCGTCAATCGGGTTTTACCCTGCTGGAAGTGATGGTGGTCATCGTGATCCTGGGGATCCTGGCCAGCCTGGTGGTGCCCAACCTGATGGGCAACAAGGAGAAGGCGGATCAGCAAAAAGCGGTCTCCGACATAGTGGCGCTGGAAAACGCCCTCGACATGTACAAGCTGGACAACAACCGCTACCCCACCACCGAGCAGGGGCTGGACGCCCTGGTCAACAAGCCGACCGCATCCCCTGAGCCGCGCAGCTACCGCGAAGGGGGCTACATCAAGCGCCTGCCGCAGGATCCCTGGGGCAACCAGTACCAGCTGCTGAGCCCGGGCCAGTTCGGCAAGATCGACATTTTCTCCATGGGGATGGACGGCGAAGCCGGGACCGATGACGACATCGGCAACTGGAACCTGAAGGACTTCCAATAAGTGATTCCGCCGCGTCGTGCTCACTGCGCCACCCCGGGGCTGCCTGAATGAAGGTGGCCTCTTGGGCCCGTCACCAGGCCGGTTTTACCCTGCTGGAGGTGTTGCTGGTCGCCATGTTGATGGGACTGGTGGCGACCGCCGTCACCCTCAGCATGGGGGGAGCCAGGGGGGATCGGGAGCTCGACAAGCAGGCGCGCCGCTTCATGGCGACCCTGCAGCAGGCCCAGGAGTATTCGGTCATGGATGGCAGGCTGCTGGGGCTGCGGGTCGAGGAGAACGGCTGGCAGTTTATGTCCCGGGATCCCAAGGATCGCAAGTGGCGCGCCCTGACCGGTGACAAGTTGCTGGGGCCGGTGACGTTGCCGGAGGGGATGACCCTGGCGGTGGAGCTGGAAGGTTTCAACTGGCGTACTGCGTCGGACGAACGCCAGGAGCAGGGTCGGGACGAGCGCGAGCGGACACCCCAGATCCTGGTCTTTCCGGGGGGAGAGCTCTCTCCCTTCGTGCTGACCCTGAGCCAGCAGGACGAGGATCTGCACTACCTGCGCACCGTCAGGGGGGACGAGTTCGGTCGTCTCTCCCTGTTGCAGGATGAAGAGGAAGAAGAGTGAGGAGCGCCAGGCCCGCAGGGGGCGTTCTAGCGCGTCGCACCGCTCTGTCGGGCGGCCCCGCCCGGGGGCGCGGCATGACGCTGCTGGAGGTGATGGTGGCCCTGGCGGTGTTTGCCATCGCCGGGCTGGCGGTGATGAAGACCGCGAGCGAACACCTGACCGGCCTCAATTATCTGGAGCAGAAGACCCTGGCGACCTGGGTGGTGGAGAATCAGCTGGTGCAGCAGAAGCTCGAAGGCAAGTGGCCGGGAGACAGCTGGGTGGAAGGGGACGAGGAGATGGCCGGGCAGACCTGGTACTGGCGCTATCGCGGCGTCGCCACGGCGGACAGCAACTTCAGGGCGCTGGACATGGAAGTGCGCACCGCGCCCAAGGCCGAGAGCCCGGTGGCCATGATCCGGACCTATCTCAGCCGATGAACATTCATCAACGTGCGTCCATGATCCGGAGCCGGTGTCAGCCGATGATCCAGAGCAACCCCCGCCCATCGCGCCACCGCGGCTTTACCCTGCTTGAGATGTTGGTGGCCATTGCCATCTTCGCCACCCTGAGCCTGGGTGCCTATCAGGTGCTGCAAGGGGTGCTGACCAGCGACGAGGTGGCCAAGCGCAAGGAGGCCCGCCTCTCGGAACTGCAGCTCGCCTTCAGCCTGCTGGAGCGGGACGTCACCCAGATGGTGCCGCGCAGCGGTCGCATCGACGGCGAGAACAACAAGGTGCTGCTGGCGGCGTCCCGCTTCGGCCAGCAAAGCGACGACTGGGGCATGGCCTTCATTCGCGGCGGCTGGCTCAATCCGGACGGCATACTGCCGCGCTCCGGCCTGCAACGGGTGGGTTGGCGTCTCAAGGGGCAGACCCTGGAGCGGTTGAGCTACCTCTATCCGGATCCGGCCATTGGCACCGAGCCGCGCATCCAGCCCGTGCTGACCGGCGTGACGGCGCTGCGCCTCTATTTCTACGGCAAGGGACAGTGGAAGGAGGAGTGGACCCAGCGCGACCTGCTGCCCTATGGGCTGGCGGTGGAGCTGGAGCTTGAAGACTACGGCACCATCCGTCGCCAGTTCCTGATCGGAGCCGGTGGCCAGAGGGCAGAGAATGGTAACTGATCGTCGTTTTCCCCTGTCCGTCACGGAGGATGACGGCACTATTCGACGTCGCCAGTTCTTGATCGGTGCTGGTGGTCAGAGGGCAGAGAATGGTAACTGATCGTCGTTTTCCCCTGTCCGTCACGGAGGATGACGGCACTATTCGACGTCGCCAGTTCCTGATCGGAGCCGGTGGTCAGAGGGCAGAGAATGGTAACTGATCGTCGTTTTCCCCTGTCCGTCACGAAGGATGACGGCACTATTCGACGTCGCCAGTTCCTGATCGGTGCTGGTGGCCAGAGGGCGGACAATGGCAATTAAGCGCCCCCGCCCTCCTTTGGCCCCCGGCAGACAGCGGGGCATGGCCCTGCTGGTGGTGTTGCTCATCCTCGCGGTGATGGTGATCGTCGCTAGCAACATGAGCGGCCGCCTGCAACTGGAGCTGCGTCGCACCGCCAACCTCACCCTGGGCAAGCAGGCCTGGTGGTATGCCATGTCGGCGGAGGCCCTGGTGATCAAGGTGCTGAACCAGGACTTCAAGGATGACCCGGATCGGGTGAGTCTGGGACAGAACTGGGCGCGGGAGGACGGGGTCTTCCCGGTGGAGGATGGCACTCTCTCGGGCCGGGTGCGGGATCTGCAATCCTGCTTCAACCTCAACAGCCTGAGCGTGCCCCTCAAGGAGGGGGAGAACGGCGACGATCTCGACGCCCAGCCTTACCAGTTCAAGGTGTTCCGGGCCCTGCTCGCCCAGCTCGAGGTGGATGATTACGAAGCGGTGCAGCTGACGGACGCCATCCGCGACTGGACCGACAAGGATACCCAGCTGGTCTCGAGCAACGGGGCCGAGGATGCCTACTACGAGGGACTCAATCCCCCCTACCTGGTGGCTAACCAGCGGATGCTGGGCACCGACGAATTGCGGGCGGTGCGCGGGGTGAGCGCCAGCCTGTACGCCCGGTTGGCCCCCTATGTGTGCTCCCTGCCCAATGACAAGCTGGTGGTGAACATCAACACCATCCGGCCGGAGCAGGCGGCCCTGCTGGTGGGGCTCTACCAGGGGAAGATCGGGCTGGACGATGCCAAGCGGGTGCTGACCAGCCGCCCCAAGAAGGGGTGGAAGAACAAGCAGGAGATGACGGAGCAGTTGCAGGTTCAGCCGGGTGCCATCACCGGGCTGGATGGCGCCCTGGACATCAAGAGCAGCTTCTTCGAGGCCCGCCTGCTGGCGGAGGTGGGGGAGACCCGCGCCAAGCTTGAGACCGTCTTCCAGCGTGGCAAGGACAACAAGCTGGTGATGCTGCGTCGCCTGAGCGGCGGCGCCGAATAACAAGGGGGCGTGGGGCGGTTTCAGCTGCCCTGCGCATCCCCCGATTGGACTGCAACCCATGGCTGTGCGCCCGCCCCCCCCTGAGGGAGGAGCGGGCATGGCAGGAGAGACATTAGTGAGCGAGAGTCTGGTCATCCGTCTGGGGACCAATGCGCAGCAGCCAGTGCACTGGCTGGTCTGGTCGGCGCAGGAGCAGGAGATCATCGCCTCCGGCATCCTGGCCTCGGCGCACGCCCTCGGCGAGCTGCAGGAGCGTGCCGGTGGTCGCCCCGTGGTGACCCTGGTGCCCGGCAGCGATCTTATCTTCCGGCGGGTCAATCTGCCGGGCAAATACAGCCGCCAGAGTGCGGCGGCCCTGCCCTATCTGCTGGAGGAGCAGATCGCCTCAGACGTGGACGATCTGCACCTGGTGGTGCTCGGCCATCAGGGCCGCGAGGTGGATCTGATGGCGGTGGACAAGGGGAAGATGCACTCCTGGCTCGGCTGGCTGGAGCAGGCAGGGCTCAAGACCCTGCACCTGCTGCCCGATGTGCTGGCGCTGCCGCTTGCCGCCGATGGCTGGTCAGCCCTGCAACTGGGGGAGGAGTGGCTGGTCCGCCAGGGCCCCCGTCAGGGCATAGTGGCGGAGGAATCCCTGCTGGCCATGCTGCTGGCAGCGCAGACCGAACCCGTCACCCTTCACTGCCATACTCCCATCCCCGCCATGGCGGCGGGTAACTGGCAGGGGGCTGACCCGGAACTGCCCATGCTGTTGCTGGCGAAAGGGGCGTTGACCTGCCAGGCCAACCTGTTGCAGGGGCCCTATCGTCCCCAGACCGAATACGCCCGCTACTGGTTGCAGTGGCGCAAGGTGGCGGTGCTGGCAGGCGTATTGTTGCTGGTGGCCCTGGTGCAGCGCGGTGTGCATCTGCACCAGCTGGCGGAACAGGACAAGGCCCTCAAGGCGGAGATCCGGCAGGTCTACACCCGGATCTTCCCGGGGGAGACGCGTATCGTCAACGTGCGCAGCCAGATGACCCAGCACCTCCAGCAGTTGGGGCAGGCTCCCCAGGATGGCGTCCTGTTGCTCCTGACCGAGCTGGCCCCGGTGTTTGCCGAGGTGCCCGGCCTCAAGCCCGAGGTGCTGCGCTTCGATGCAGCCCGGGGCGAGCTGAGGTTGCAGGTAACGGCCCCCGGCTTCACCGAGATCGAACGTTTCCGCGAGCTGGCGGGCAAGCGCTTCGAGGTGCAGCAGGGTGAGGTGCGAAGCACCGAAGGCAAGGTCGAAGGGGCGCTGGTGCTCAAGGGGAGGTCGTCATGATGGACAAACTGCAGAGCTGGTGGCGCGGCATCAGTGCCCGCGAGCAGCGGCTGGTAGCGGTGGGGGGCAGCGTGCTGCTCATCGGGCTCTTCTACTGGGCGATCTGGCAGCCGGTGGCAAATCGCATTGCCGAGCGCGAGCGGCAGGTGGTGAACCAGCAGCAGACCCTGGCCTGGCTCAAGGAGAAGGGGCAGGAGGTGCTGGCGATGCAGGGGGGACGGGGGCGCCAGATCGATACCGGCGGTACCCTGGACGGTGTGGTGAACCGCACCGCCTTCAACCAGAAGATCAAGATTGCCCGCTTGCAGCCCCAGGGTCAGGAGCTGCAGGTATGGATAGACACGGTGCCGTTCGATGATCTGCTGATCTGGCTTGCGACCCTCTCGGATCAATACGGCGTCCAGGTGCAGATCATCGAACTGGCCCGCGAGGGGCTGGCCCCCGGGCTGGTCAAGGTCAGACGTTTGCAGTTGAGTCGTTCCCAATGAAGCGAAAAATAGTGATCGCCGGCCTCTTCCTGCTGGCCTATCTCGGTTTCCTGCTGGCCCAGTTGCCAGCATCCCTGGTGGTGCGTCATCTGCCGCTGCCCCCCAATCTGGTGCGGCTGGAGGGGGTGAGCGGCACCCTCTGGAGCGGTCAGGCCGCCCGGGTGCAATATGCCAGCGAGTCCCTCACCCAGTTGCGCTGGGATCTCGATGGCTGGTCTCTGCTGCGGCTGGCGCCCGAGGTGTCGGTGCGCTTTGGCGAGCGCAGCGGACTCAACGGGCAGGGGATCCTGGGTTGGAACGGTGCCGCTTTCGGGCGCGACATCACCCTGAATGCGCCGGCCCCCTGGGTGCTGGAGCGGGTGCCGATGAGACCCCCCTTCCCGCTGACGGCGGCGGGTCAGTTGCAGCTCAAGATCGATCAGTTTGCCCAGGGCATTCCCTGGTGCGACAACCTTTACGGGGATCTTCACTGGTATGACGCACAGGCGGACACCCCGGCGGGCAAGCTGGCCCTGGGGGATCCCGAGATCAAGCTCACCTGTCTCGACTCCCGGCTGGTGGCCGAGATCAAGCAGGGCTCGGAGGCGGTGCAGGTGCTGGGCAAGCTGGAGTTGCAGGCCAATCGCCAGTACCTGTTCCAGGGCACCCTGAAACCGGGTCCCGAGCTGCCGGACCAGATGAAACAGGGGCTCCCCTTCCTCGGCCAGCCCGATGGGCAGGGGCGCTTCCCGCTGCGTTATCAGGGCCGCATCTGACGGCGTTGCCCATGGTTTGAACCACCCCGCCCCGGCGGGGTGGTGTCGTTATGGGGGCGCGCCGGCTGGCGCCGTGATGAGGTGATTGAGGAAGAAGCTGAACAGCTCGGCCCGGGAGTGCAGGTTCAACTTGGCGTAGAGGTGCTTGCGGTGATTCTTCACCGTGCCGCTGCCGATGCCGAGCGCACCGGCAATGGCCTCGGTATCCAGCCCCTGCAACAGCAAACCCGCCACCTGGCGCTCCCGCCGGGTTAGCTGATCTCCCCCCACACTGGCGATAGCCTGCTCCACCGCCCCCTTGAGGTCAGTGCCATCTGACCTGGCCGGGCTGCGGGCCAGGCGGGGTGTCTCTTCCCGCCAGTGCTGGCGACACAGCGAATGCACCAGCGGGAACAGTGCCTCCAGCCTGGCCAACTCGTCACGGCTGAGGGAGCTGCGCTTGTCGAGGCGGCCCAGAAACAGCATCAGGGTGAGGCCGCCGCGCACCGGCAGGATCAGCCCCACCTCCTCCTGCCAGCCGGTGGCCTGATAGAAGTGGTGGCGATACTCGGGGTCGAGCCGCCCCCGTGACACCTGCGCCAGGGTCCAGACCCCGGCACCCAGCCCCTGCTCCAGCGCCTGCATGAAGGGATCCTGACTGAAGTGGCGGGTGAGGTAGCGGTCGAACAATAGGGCCCGCTGATGATGCAGGTTGTCGTAGAGGTAGACGGGGCGCAGCCCCACCCCGAGCAGCAGGGCACAGTCGAACGCCACCTGTTGCTGGATGAGGCGCACCAGTGCTGCCGGGAAGCCGCTGCCGTGCAGGGCATCGACGGCGGCGGTCAGGCTCAGGGTATCCGTGGCAGGAGACGGGGGCATGGCGATGGGCTCCGGGTCAGGGAATGGCTTCCCCACGATGGCAGGATGCTAGCACGGGAGTGGCAAAACTGTCCCCTGGGGGACATATCTGCCAGCACTGCAAACGGCGAGGATGGCCCTCTTTCTCTTGCTGTTGGAGCCCTCCATGACAAATCCTCACTTGCTCGATGAGCTGACCCAGCGCGGCCTGGTGGCCCAGAATTCCGACCCGGTGGCGCTGGCCGACCACCTCGCCACCCCGCGCACCGTCTACTGCGGGTTCGATCCCACCGCCGGCAGCCTGCACATCGGCCATCTGGTGCCACTGTTGATGCTGCGCCGCTTCCAGTTGGCGGGCCACACCCCGGTGGCCCTGGTGGGCGGTGCCACCGGCCTTATCGGCGATCCCAGCTTCAAGGCAAGCGAGCGCACCCTCAACAGCGCCGAGACGGTGCAGGGCTGGGTCGCCAGCCTGTCGGCCCAGATAAAAGCCCTGCTGCCGGCGAGCGACGGGCTGGCGGCGCCGCTGCTGGTCAACAACGCCGACTGGATGGGGCAGATGTCCGCCCTCGATTTTCTGCGGGACATCGGCAAGCACTTCTCGGTCAACGCCATGCTGGCCCGCGAATCGGTGCGCCAGCGCCTGGCCCGTCCGGATCAGGGCATCTCGTTCACCGAGTTCTCCTACACCCTGCTGCAATCCCAGGACTTCGCCGTGCTCAACCAACGCCTCGGCTGCACCCTGCAGATCGGCGGCAACGACCAGTGGGGCAACATCACCAGCGGCATGGACCTCACTCGGCGGCTGCATCAGGCCCAGGTCTATGGCATGACGCTGCCGCTCATCACCAAGGCCGATGGCACCAAGTTCGGCAAGACCGAGGGGGGCGCCGTCTGGCTCGACCCGGTGCTCACCTCCCCTTACGCCTTCTACCAGTTCTGGCTCGGTACCGCAGACGAGGATGTCTACCGATTCCTGCGCTACTACAGCTTTATGCCGCTGGCCGAGATTGAGGCGCTGGAAGCGGAGGATGCGAAGCGGCAGGGGCGCAAGCTGGCCCAGCAGGTGCTGGCGGACGAGCTGACCGAACTGGTACACGGCAAGGGGGCGCTGGCGGCGGTGCAGCGCATCAGCGAATCGTTGTTCAGTGGCGAGGTAGCACGCCTTGGGGAGAGCGATCTGGCCCAGCTGGCGCAAGATGGCATGCCAAGCAGCTGCATCGAGGGGGAAACGGATCTGGTGACCCTGCTGGTGGAATGCGGCCTGGCCAACTCGAAGCGGATCGCCCGCGAGCTGCTGGCGGCGGGGGCCGTCAGCGTCAACGGTGCGATCCGCCGGGATGAGCCGCTCACCGCCGACGATCGGCTGTTCGGCCGCTACCTGATGCTGCGCCGGGGCAAGAAGCAGTACCACCTGGTGATCTGCTCATGAAGGGGTGAGCGCCTCGATGACGTAGTCGAGGAAGTGGCCGACCAGGGCCGACTCGGCCCGGCGCTGGGTATAGAGGGCGTAGAAATGGGCCCCCTTGGGGCGATAGTCCGGCAGCACTTCGCGCACCACCCCCTCGGCCAGCTCGGCCGCCACCAGGTAGCGCGGCAGGCGGGCTATCCCCAGTCCCTGGCGCATCCCCTGATGAATCGCCTTCTTGCTGCTGAAGGCCAGTTCGCCCGCTACCTCGAGAGGGATCTCGCGCCCCTGGGCAAGGAGGGGCCAGCGCTCGTGGCGGCCGTACTCCTGGCTGCGGGTGATGAGACTGTGCTGGTGCAGATCCTGCGGTGTGCTGAGGGGCGGGTGGCGGTCGAGGTAGTTGGCGCTGGCGCAGAGCACCAGATCGTCCACCGCGATGGGGCGCGCCAGGTAGGGCTGGGTGCCGAGCTCGGTGCTGCGAAACGCCACGTGCAGGTTGTCGCGCAGCAGGTCGGCCGGGGTATTGCTGAAGTCGGCGATGATCCGCACCTCCGGGTGGTCGGCGCGAAAGCGCAGCAGCACCGGAGTCAGCACCACTTCTCCCCACAGATCCGGCGCCGTGATGCGCAGCTCCCCGCACAGTGCCGAGCGGCGGCGCTGCAGGCCGTCCAGCAACTGCTCGTGCAGGGCGATCATCTGGTCGGCCTGGCGGTAAGCGAGCTCTCCTGCGTCGGTCAGTTGCACCCGGCGGGTGGTGCGGCTCAGGAGCACGCTGCCGAGGCTCTGCTCCAGGTGGCGCAGATCTTTTGACGCCTTGCTCGGGGTGATGCCGAGCTGGGCCGCCGCCGCGGCGAAGGAGCCGCAGCGGACGATGGCGACCAGCAGGCGCATCAGGTAGAGGGTATCGAACTTGTGGTGACGCATGAGGGGTGGCCTATTGTGTCTTGCTGGGAATGAATGTCTTGCTTGTGCGCCTGATTATATCCTGGTGGCCCGGGTTTATAGTGGCCGCCATGCCATTGCGATCCCGGGAGAGGACGATGAACAAGACATTGGGCGACAGCTTCCACTTCGAGCGAGCCGGATTGCGGCTCAAGAACCGGGCCGTGCTGGCCCCTTTGACCCACAACATGAGCGGCGCAGGCGGTGATCCCGGCCAGGCCGAGCTCGACTGGCTGGCGCGCTGTGCCCGTGGCGGCTTCGGCCTGCTCATCGCCGCTGCCACCCAGGTGCAGCCTGGCGGACGCTGCTGGGCGGGGCACCCTGCCCTGATGACGGATGCCCAGCAGCAGGCCTTCACGGCCCTGGCCGACAGTGCGCGGCAGGCCGGGGCGCTGGCGGTGGTGCAACTGCATCACGGCGGGATGCGGGCTCTGCCCGAGCTGAACGACGGGGCGCCAGTCGGCCCGTGCGCGCTGGCGCCGGGCGGGCGTTACCCCCTCGGGGTCAAGGGGCTGAGCGAGGAGGAGATTCTGACGCTCATTGACGCCTTTGTGAGCGCTGCGGAGCGGGCCCATGGCGCCGGCCTGCACGGGGTCGAGCTGCACGCAGCCCACCACTTCCTGCTCTGCAACTTCCTCAACCCCCTGCACAACCGGCGCACCGACCGCTGGGGTGGCAGCCTCGCCAACCGGGGGCGGATCCTGGTGGAGATAGTGCGCGGCATTCGCGCCCGTCTACCCCGGGGCTTCCTGGTCGGGGTGCGTCTCTCCCCCGAGAGCTATGCCCATATCCAGGGCATCGAACTGGCCCATCAGCTGGCGGTGGCGCGCCTGCTGGCGGACGAGGGGATCGACTACCTGCACTTCTCCATGGGGGACAGCTTCAAGGCGGTGGCGGGGGATCCCGACGGCGGCGCCCTGCTGGAGGCGGTAAGGGTCGGGTTGGCCGGGCGGGTGCCGCTCATGGTGGCGGGCAAGATTAGCGACGCAGATTCGGCGGAGCGGGCTCTGGCCGGCGGCGCCGATCTGGTGGCGGTGGGCACGGCGGCCCTTGGCAATCCGGACTGGATGGAACGGGTGAGCCGCGGCCTGCCTCTGCATGCAGCCCCTTTCACGGCGGCGCACCTCACGGAGGTCGGCTTCACCCCAAGCGCCCTCGACTACCTGGCCAGCATGGGGGTGCTGGCCCCGCGCGATGCGGCCTGAGGGCTTTCATGAACGGTATGCGCTCGGCAGGCTGCTGAGCTGATGTGACAAGGCCCTCGTGAAGAGGGCCTTGTGCGTGTCAGGCGCCGAGAGGGAGCAGGTCGGCGTAGTCGTCGAGCGCCGGGAAGTGCTGGAAGGTGAGCGGCGGCATCTGGCTGTCGGGGTGACGGATGCCGAGCTGGTGGGCGATGCCGAACTCGGCCGAGGCGGCCAGGATCCGCTCGCTGTCATCCACGAAGAGGGTGCGGACCGGGTCGAACGCCAGCCGCTCGGCCAGTGCCTGCCAGCAGTGCTGGCTCTCCTTCGACCACCCGAGCTCATGGGTGCTCACCATCAGATCGAGGTGCTGGGCGAGGCCGAGGCGTGCATCCTTCACCGACAGGCTGGCGGGATGGGCATTGGTGAAGAGCACCACCTGCTTGCCGGCGGTCTTGAGTGCGGCCAGGAAGGGAATGACGTTGGGGCGCCACTGGATCTTCTCCAGGATCTCCTGTTTGAGGGCGCGGATGTCGAGCCCGAGCGTCCGGGTCCAGTAATCCACGCAGTACCAGTCGAGGGTGCCGTTGACCGCATGATAGTGAGTGTCTATCTGCGCCTTCGCCTCGGCCAGCGGCAGGCCGAGTCGCTCGGCGTAGCGCGCCGGCACCAGGGTTTGCCACAGATGGCTGTCAAAATGGAGATCGATCAGGGTGCCATCCATGTCGAGCAACACGGTATCAATCTGGTGCCAGGGCAGGGGAGTCGACATGGGGCCTCGCGATGTCTGTGGTGATGGGAAAAACGGGGCGCATTATAACGGATTTTTCAGACATCTTTCCCCTCTTTGCCCCGTGGTGTTCGGCAGGGGAGTCGTTTACTCTTGAAACACGATTTTTTAACGAGCAGTCAGCCCCCGATGAGCGATCCCCACAAGCGCAATCCCGTCCACCTCAGTGTCGAGACCATGGCCCATGACAAGAGCAAGCCGGAGATCCTCAAGGCCGAGATCGTGGCCGAGAGCCGGCTGTTCAAGGTGGAGTCCCTTCACCTGAAATTCTCCAACGGCGAGGAGCGGGTCTACGAGCGGATGCGCGGCGGCAACCGGGGGGCCGTCATGGTGGTGCCCCTGTTCGATGCCCACACCCTGCTGCTGGTGCGCGAGTACGCGGCGGGCACCCACTCCTACGAGCTGGGTTTCCCCAAGGGATTGATAGACCCCGGTGAAAATGCCTTCGAGGCGGGCAACCGGGAGCTGATGGAGGAGGCGGGCTTCGGGGCGAGCAGCCTGACCCTGCTCAAGCAGGTGTCGCTGGCGCCGGGGTATTTCTCCAGCCGGATGGACATCTTGCTGGCGCGGGATCTCTACCCCGAGCAGCGGGTCGGTGACGAGCCCGAGCCTCTCGAGGTGATCCCCTGGCCCCTCAACCGGATCGACGAGTTGCTGGCGCGACCGGACTTCACCGAGTCGCGCAGCATCAGTGCCCTGCTGCTGGCCAGCAAATGGCTGGCGGAGCAGGGAAATTAGCCCGCAGAGGGGCTGTTTGGCAATCAGAGGCAGAGGTAAGCACCATGCAGGAGTTGTTGGCCTGGATACCCGAGGTCAAGGAGATCGCCCGTGAGGCGGGCAGGATCCTTCACGAGATCTATCGCGGCGGTCAGTTCGAACGCCAGTTGAAGGAGGATGCGACCCCGGTCACCAGTGCCGATCTTGCTGCCGATGCCTACCTCAAACAGGCGCTGGCAGCGCTCACTCCCCATGTCCCCGTGCTGACCGAAGAGGCGGCCGACATCCCCTTCAGCCAGCGTGCGAACTGGCGCCAGTACTGGCTGGTGGACCCGCTGGACGGCACTGGCGAGTTCATCGCAGGCAGCGGCGACTTCGCTACCCTGATCGCCCTGGTGCGGGACAATGTCCCGGTGCTCGGGGTCATCTATGCCCCCGAATCCGATCTGCTCTACTGGGCGGTGCGCGGTCACGGCGCCTTCAAGGAGGCGAACGGCGAGAGCCGTCCCATCAGCGCCATCCATCATGAACACGATCAGCCTGACTCCCTGGTGGTGGCCATCAGCCGCCGCCAGAAACTGGAGAACCTGACCCGTCGCCTCAACCCGGCCATCCACTACGAGCTGATCCCGCTCGGCTCCAGCTCCCTCAAGTCCTGCCTGGTGGCGGAAGGCGTGGCGGATTGCTACGTGCGCCTGGGCCCCACCGGGGAGTGGGATACCGCTGCCGCCCAGTGCATCGTGGAGGCGGCAGGGGGCCGCATCCTCAGCCTAGCGCTGCAACCGCTGAGCTACAACGAGACCGAGTCGCTGGAGAACCCGGACTTCATCGTGATGGGGGACCCGGATCTCGCCTGGGGTCGCATTCTGGCCCACTGACGGGTCGACCAGCTCGCAGAGAATGCAATCAGGCGACCACAGGGTCGCCTGATTGCATTGGTGTGATCCACTGGCTGGTTACGGGGATTTTAGGGAGATTCGCTAATGATGGCGATAACGGCAGTGGATCATCATATCCAATCTGGCTGCACTGGCATAAATTTCAGTTAATTCTGAAAACACGCATTTCATCGAAACAAAAAATCGACGTGGGTTTTAATTTTGGTTTTATATTCCTAACTTTTGGTTAATGTCAGGATTAATTGAATAATCCGGGGTGAAATTTCCTCCCAATCTCACTGGTGGAACAGGGCTTTGCCAGTGAGATCTGCCAGCCTCCCTTTTTGAGAATTAAATGCTAAAGGAGCACAATGTTTTTAGATTTTAATACTACATAAAAGTGATTTATCGATGAGTTTATCTGCAGACGTCTCACGGGAGCTGTCCGGTTCCCCCTCCACCATGGCCAGCACCGGCTGGCGTCGCCACGACACCCACTGGGTCATCAGCCTGTTCGGCACCGCCGTCGGCGCTGGCATTCTGTTCCTGCCCATCAACCTGGGTCTGGGGGGGATTTGGCCCCTCATCATCGTCGCCGTGCTGGCCGGTCCCATGACCTTCCTGGCCCACCGCGGGCTGGCGCGTTTCGTGCTCTCGTCGTCGCGCCCCCAGGCCGACTTCACCGAGGTGGCCGAGGAGCACTTCGGCAAGATGGCCGGGCGCCTCATCTCGGCGCTCTATTTCCTCTCCATCTTCCCGATCCTGCTCATCTACGGCGTCGGGCTGACCAACACGGTGGAGAGCTTCATGGTCAACCAGCTCGGCCTGGCCTCCCCGGATCGGGTGATGCTCTCCGGCGTGCTGGTGTTCGCCATGATCGCCGTGATGCTGGCCGGCGAGAAGGCGATGCTGCGGGCCTTCGCCGTCATGGTCTACCCGCTGGCGGCTATCCTGCTGGCCCTCTCCTGCTACCTCATTCCCCAGTGGCAGTGGCCGGAAGTGACCGCCTTTGAAGGCACGAGCTTCCTCAACACCGTCTGGCTGGCGCTGCCGGTCACCGTGTTCGCCTTCAGCCACGCCGCCGCCATCTCGGGCTTTGCCAACGTGCAGCGCCGGGAATACGGGGAGCAGGCCGAAACCAAGAGCGGCCTGATCCTGCGCAACACCACCGTCATGCTGGTGGGCTTCGTGCTCTTCTTCGTCTTCTCCTGCGTGCTGAGCCTCTCCCCGGCTCAGTTGGCCGAGGCCAAGGCCCAGAACGTCTCCGTGCTCTCCTATCTCGCCAACATCACCGACAACCCGGTGATCGTGACCCTGGGGCCGCTCATCGCCTTCATCGCCATCAGCTCCTCCTTCCTCGGCCACTTCCTCGGTGCCCGCGAGAGCCTGAAAAGCCTGATCGCCAAGCCCACCGGCCTGCCGCTGGCGAAGGCGGACAAGCTCGGCATCGCCCTGATGTTCTTCGCCATCTGGGGCGCCGCCATCATCAACCCGGGCATTCTGGGGTTGATGGAGACCCTCTCCGGTCCCGTCATCGCCATGATCCTCTTCATCATGCCGGTGGTGGCCATCTACAAGGTGGAGGCGCTGGCCCGCTTCCGTCACCGTTGGGTCAACGGCTTCATCCTGCTGACCGGTGCCCTGGCGGTCTCGGCCCTGCTGTTCAGCCTGCTGAAATAAGCCAGGCCGTCAGCATCAAACAAGAGAGGCGACCTCGGGGGTCGCCTCTCTTGTTTCTGCTCTCTGGTTGCCTTGCCGTCGTCTCACCCCAGCTTGGCGCCGTTCTCCACCGCCTGCTCGGGGATGGCGATCACCACGGCGCCATCCGGGCGATAGAAGCCGGTCAGCAGAAACTCCGACTGGATGGGGCCTATCTGCTTGGGGGGAAAGTTCACCACGGCGACGATCTGGCGGCCCACCAGATCCTCCGGTCGATAGAGGTCGGTGATCTGGGCGCTGCTCTTGCGCACCCCGAGCTCGGGGCCGAAATCCGCCCACACCTTGTAGGCGGGGCGGCGCGCCTCGGGGAAGGGCTCGACCCGCACCAGGGTGCCCACCCTGAGCTCCACCATCTCGAAATCCTGCCAGCTTATGGTCTGCATCTTGGCTCCTCGTTGCCCATACCTTGCATGAGCCTCAGCATGCCTCGAATGCCCGGGGATTGTCTTCGGCAAAGAGCCGACTGATTACGGCAGGCGGCCGTTTTGCTGGCGCCAGAGGGAAGGGGTCAGTCCGGTCTCGGCCAGGAAGCGCTCGGCAAAGGCCCCCTGGTTCTGGTAGCCGCAGCGGCTGGCCACTTCGCCGACGGGCAGCCGGGTGCGGGCGAGCAGGCTGCGGGCCAGCGCCATACGCCGCATCCTGAGGTAGTGGGAGACGCTCGTGCCCACCTGCTGGCGAAAGGCGTGTTTGAACTGGCTCAGGCCGAGGCAGGCGATGGCGGCAAGTTCCTCGTTGGTGAGGGGGTCTGCGAGGTGGGCTTCCATATGACGCTGCACCTTGGCGATACGAGGGGCTATGCGGGGAGCGACGGCGGGGCCCATGCCGCGTCCCTCGGTCAGCAGCCCGAGCCACACCTGATCCATGCCGGCCACGTGGCGCCCCTCGGCCACCATGCGGTGCAGGAAGGCGAGGTAGTGGCGCTGGGCCTCATCCAGCTCGACGAAGGGGTGGTCCCCCAGGGCTGCCGGCAGCCAGTGGCTCTCCTGCACCAGAAACACGTGCGCCGGGTCGGCGGCGTAGTCGTGGCGAAGGCCAGGGGCGATGATGCAGGCAAAACCGGGGGCGAGGCGACATCCCCGACCCTGCACCTCGATCTCGAGGGGGCCGACGAGGGGGATCACCAGCTGGGCGTGGTCATGACTGTGGCTCTGCATGTCGCTCTGGTAGTGACGCAGGCTGAAGGGGGAGGCGGCAGATAAGCATGACGCGGCACCGGGCCGCGTCATTGAAAGGGATGCATCGTTTGCCATGGGCAGCCGCATTACTCGGCGTCGAAGTCTTCGATCTCTTTGCCAAGGGCTTCCATGATGGCGCGGGCCTCGGCGGGGACGCTGTCCGGGTGATCCTTGCGCAGGTCGTCGTCACAGGGCAGCGGCTGGCCGGTGAAGGCGTGCAGGAAGGCTTCGCAGAGCAGCTCGCTGTTGGTCGCATGACGCAGGTTGTTCACCTGGCGACGGGTGCGCTCATCGGTCAACACCTTCAGCACCTTGAGCGGGATCGAGACGGTTATCTTCTTGACCTGTTCGCTCTTCTTGCCGTGCTCTGCATAGGGGCTGACGTAGTCGCCGTTCCACTCTGTACCCATGTTCCACCTGTAGTCGTTTGGCCGTGAGCGCGGATTTTAACCCTTAAGGAATTCAATGGCAATCCAACAGCAAAGCCATTTAGACGTCTAGAAGTGTTGACGGCTTTTTTAAGGTGGCGTAGTGTGGTGCACCATGGGCCGGCAGTCCGGCCAGCGAAAATGAGAGCGGGGCTGGACGACCCACGAGGCGGACCGGCTCCGGCAACCCATCAAGGAGAGTGACATGACCCACAAGGCCACCCTGGCGGTACGCACCGGGATTGAGACAGACACGCAGCACGGTGCAGTGGTGCCCCCCATCTACCTCTCCAGCAACTACACCTTTGCCGACTTTGGCGAGCCCCGTCAATACGACTATGCCCGCTCCGGCAACCCGACCCGCACCAATCTGGCGGACGCCCTGGCGGCCCTGGAAGGGGGGGCCGGCGCCGTGGTGACCGGCACCGGCATGGGGGCCGTTCACCTGGTGACCACGGCTCTGCTCAAGGCGGGGGATCTGCTGATCGCCCCCCACGACTGCTACGGCGGTACCTGGCGTCTGTTCGAGTATCTGGCGGCCAAGGGCCACTACCAGGTGCAGTTCGTGGATCAGGGGGACGAGGTGGCGCTGGCCGCCGCGCTGGCCCAGAAACCCGCACTGGTGTGGGTGGAGACCCCCTCCAACCCGCTGCTGCGGGTGGTGGATATCGCCGCCATCGCCGAGGCCTCCCACGGGGTGGGGGCCCAGGTGGTGGTGGACAACACCTTCCTCTCCCCCTTGCTGCAACAGCCCCTGGCCCTTGGTGCCGACGTGGTGGTCCACTCCACCACCAAGTACATCAACGGCCACTCCGACGTGGTCGGGGGGGTGGCGATCGCCAAGGATCAGGCTCTGGCCGACTCCCTGGTGTGGTGGGCCAACTGCCTGGGGCTCACCTCCGGTGCCTTTGACTCCTACCTCACCCTGCGGGGCCTGCGCACCCTGGCCCCGCGCCTGCGCACCCATCAGGAGAACACGGATCGCATCCTCGCCTTCTTGCAGCAGCAGCCGCTGGTCAAGCGTATCTATCACCCCAGCCTGCCGAGCCATCCGGGCCACGACATTGCGCGCCGTCAACAGTCCGGCTTTGGCGCCATGCTAAGTTTTGAGCTCGATTGCAACGAGACGGGGCTGCGTGCCTTCCTCGCGGGGCTGCGCCTCTTCTCGGTGGCGGAGTCCCTCGGCGGGGTGGAGAGTCTGGTGGCCCATCCGGCCAGCATGACCCACAGGGCCATGACCCCTGCGGCCCAGCAGGCGGCGGGTATCAGTGCCCAGTTGCTGCGCCTGTCGGTGGGGATCGAACACGGTGAGGATCTGGTGGCCGATCTGGCCCAGGGGTTTGAACAGGCGCAGTTGGCACAACAGGCAGAGCAGGTGAAGTAATGGAACAACAACAAGGAGAGTGTGTGGTGGCAACAGAGGCAGTCTTCAAGCGGCGCCATGTACACAAGTTCGGCGGCAGCAGCCTGGCGGATCCGGTCTGTTATCGCCGGGTCGCCAGCATTGTCGAGCAACAGGTGGGGGGCAACGAGCTGGTGGTGGTCTCCGCGGCGGGCAAGACCACCAACCGGCTGATCCAGCTGGTGGAGCTGGCGGAAGCGGGGGATGAGGCCGCAGGCGAAGCCATCACCGCCCTGCACGCCTATCAGCAGAGCCTGATCGACGGCCTGCTGGAAGGGGAGCTTCACCTCGATCTGAGCAAGCAACTGACGGACGACATGCAGCTGATCGCCAAGACCCTGGAGGGGCAGTTTGACCGCTTCGAGCGCAACGGCCTGCTCGCCTTTGGCGAGGTGTGGTCCGCCCGCCTGCTGGCTGCCCTGCTCACCAGCCGGGGTGAGGCGGCCACCTGGCTCGATGCTCGCAGTTTCCTGCGCGCAGAAGACGGCGCCCTCATCAAGGTGGATACCGCCCTCTCCAGCGAGCTGCTCAAGGCCCGCCTGGCCGAGCACGCCGGTCGCATTGTGGTGACCGGCTTCATCGCCGCCGACATGGAGGGGCGTTCCCTGCTGCTGGGGCGCAACGGCTCCGACTACAGTGCCAGCCTCCTGGCGGCGCTGGCGGACGGGGAGTCGACCACCATCTGGAGCGACGTGGCCGGGGTCTACAGTGCCGACCCGCGCCGGGTGAAAGAGGCTCGTCTGCTGGAGCGCCTGAGCCTGGCCGAGGCCAACGAGCTGGCGCGCCTGGGCTCCTCGGTGCTGCATTCGCGTACCCTGCAGCCGGTGGCCGACAGCCGTCAGCGCCTCACCCTGCGCTGCAGCTACAATCCGGACGAAGGCTGCACCCACATCCTGCGCCGTGCGCCCCGCTCCGGCGGTGCCCGCATCGTCTCCTCGGTGGATCAGATAGCCCTCATCGAGCTCAAGGTGCTGCCGCAGACTGACTTTGAGCAGACAGTGGCGGCCATCGAGGCCCATCTGGCCCGCCATCGCCTCCATCCGCTCACCCTGCAGCGCCAGCCGGATCGGCGGGTGCTGCGTCTGGCCTACACCCTGGAGGTGGCACAAGGGGCCTTCGAGGTGCTCCGTGACTTCCAGTTGCAGGGCAACTTTACCGGCCTCATCCAGAAGGAGGGGTTCAGCCTGGTCGCCCTGGTGGGGGCCGGCGTCACCGACAACGCCGAGCAGTGCCACCGCTTCTACCAGCTGCTGGCGGATCAGCCTCTCGAGTTCGTGCAGGTGGCCAAAGACGGCCTGAGCCTGGTGGCCGTGCTGCGCCAGATCGTGCTGGAGCCGCTGCTCATCGCTCTGCACAGTGCCCTGTTCAGCCGCCCGACCCGGGTCGGGCTGGTGGTGTTCGGCAAAGGCAATATCGGCGGTCACTGGCTGGGGCTCTACGCCCGCGAGCAGGCGCGCCTCGAGCATGAGCTCAATCTGGCGCTCACCCTCTATGGGGTCTTCGACTCCAAGGGCGGGCTGCTGGACGAAGAGGGGCTGGATCCCCTCAAGGTACAGGACAACTTCCATCCCAAGCCGCTCATCTGGCCGGAGCTGCTCTCCCAGCTGGAGCAGCACAGTTTTGACTCCCTGATCGCGCTCGACATGACCGCCAGCGAGACGGTGAGCCGCTACTACCCGGACTTTGCCCAGCTCGGCATCCACATCATCGCCGCCAACAAGTTTGCCGGTGCCGCCGACAGCGAGTTTTACCAGCGCATCAAGCAGACCTGCCGCGACCATCAGGTGCAGTGGCGCTACAACGCCACCGTGGGGGCCGGGCTGCCCATCCAGTCCAGCATCCAGATGCTGCGCCAGAGCGGCGACCGCATCCAGGGGGTCTCCGGCATCTTCTCCGGCACCCTCTCCTGGCTGTTCCAGCAGTATGACGGCACTCGCCCCTTCTCCGAACTGGTGGACGAGGCGTGGCAACACGGCCTGACCGAGCCGGATCCCCGGGAGGATCTCTCCGGTCAGGATGTGCGCCGCAAGCTGCTCATCCTGGCGCGGGAGGCGGGCTTCGAGCTCGACTCCGCCGACATCGAGCTGGAGAATCTGGTGCCTGTCACGCTGCGCAAGGTGACCGCCGATGAGTTCATGGACAGGCTCAAGGAGCTGGATGACCCTATCCAGACCGCCTTCGAGGGGGCGCGCCGGGTCGGCAAGGTGCTGCGTTATGTCGCCCGCTTCGAGCACGACGGCAAGGCCCGCGTCGGGCTGGAGGCGCTGGAGCCCCATCACCCGTTTGCCAACCTCTTGCCCTGCGACAACGTGTTCGCCATCGAGAGCGACAGCTATCGCACCAACCCCCTGGTGATCCAGGGGCCGGGAGCGGGCCGGGAAGTGACGGCCGCCGCCATCCAGTACGATCTCTGGCAGATCTGCGCCAGCCTCTGAGGCTGCGTGACACGATGCAATGAGAAGAGGCGCCCCAGGGCGCCTCTTCTGTTATCGGGTGGCGGAGTCACCAGAACAGCCGGCCCAGGAGGGGGGCGAGCAGCACAGTGGCCATGCCGGCGATCATCATTACCATGCTGGAGACCACCCCCTCCTCGTTGCCCATCTGATAGGCCCTGGCTGTCCCGGCCCCGTGAGCCGAGGCACCAAAGCCCGCGCCCTTGCCAAGGCGGCTGCGGATGGCGAGCACGGTGAGCACGCTTTCTCCCACCGCCATGCCGATGACGCCGGTCAGCACCACGAACAGGGCGGTGAGATCGGCGTTGCCACCCACGGAACGGGTCGCCTCCACCGCGAAGGGGGTGGTGATGGATCGCATGGCCATGCTGCGTTGCAACAGCTCGGAGAGGTTGAGCCAGCGGGCCAGCAGCACTGTGCTGCCCACCGCCATCACCACGGACGCCACGACCCCGACCGAGAGGGAGAGCCAGTGGCGGCGCATCAGCTGGCGATTCTCGTAGACGGGCACCGCGAAGGCGACGGTGGCAGGGCCCAGCAGCCAGAGCAGCCAGTGGGATTCGGCCATGTAGTCCCGGTAGGGAATGTGGAACAACATCACCACGGCCACCAGCAGGGTGGGGGCCAGCAGCAGCGGCATCAGGGGCAGGATGCGCTTTTTGCCATAGAGCCACTTGCTGGCGTAGTAGAAGAGCAGGGTCAGGGCGAAGCAGAGCAGGCCGAGCAGGGTGTCAGACATGGCGGCGACTCCGGCGGGCCAGCTTCAGCTCGAGGCGATAGACCCTGTCCACCACCAGCGCCGTGGTGCCGAGCACCAGCACGGTGCTGACGATCAGGACCACCATGATGCGCCACCCCTCCTGCAGCAGCAGCTCCTGATAGTTGACCACGGCCACTACGGCAGGGACGAAGAAGAGCAGCATCTCCGCCAGCAGCCAGCGGGCCCCGGCACTGAACCACTGGGCCTTGACCACCCCGAGCAGGATGCAGACCAGCAGCAGCAACATGCCGGTGAGGTTGGCGGGCAGGGGCAGGTGCAAGGTGCGCACTGCGATGTCGGCCAGCAACCAGATGGCCGCCAGCAGGGCGATTTGGAAGGGGGTTTGCAACCAGCGAAGGCAGAGGGTTTTCATGGCAAGCGTCTTTCTGTGAACCTGCTCACAGTATAGAGAGGGACCAAACCTGCAAAAAATGAATTTAAATTATCAAAATCATGCCAAAGAGGCATGATTTAGCCAGCCATCCCCGTCAAGAGAGCACCATGGATATTCGAGCCCTGCGTTACTTCGTCGAGCTGGTGCGGGAGCAGAGCTTCACCCGCGCCTCCGAAAAGCTGTTCGTCACCCAGCCCACCATCAGCAAAATGATCCGCAACATGGAAGAGGAGCTAGGCCAGCCTCTGCTGAGCCGGGTCGGCCGCCGCTTCACCCTGACCGACAGCGGCCAGGTGCTGTTCAATCGGGCCCAGACCATCCTGGCGGAGATGCAGCAGCTGGAGGCGGAGCTGGCGGATCTGCAGAGCCTGCAATCCGGGCGTCTTGCCCTCGGCATCCCGCCCATGGTGGGTCATGTCTATGCGGATCTCATCCGTACCTATCGCAGCCGCTACCCCGGTGTGGAGCTCTCCATCGTCGAATATGGCGGGCGGCGCATCGAGCAGGCGGTGCTGGCGGGGGAGCTGGATCTCGCCATCACCATGCTGCCGACCAGGGAAGAGGGGGCCCTCTGCGCCCTGGATCTGGACAGTTACCCCATCCGGGTGGTGCTACCGGACCTGCCCCGCTGGCGCGAGGGGGGCGAGATCCGGCTGGAGGCTCTGCGGGACGAACCCTTCCTGCTCTATACCCAGGCCTTCACCCTGAGCGAGCGGCTGGAGCAGGCCTGCGAGCAAGCCGGGTTCGTGCCCCAGGTGGCGGCCCGCAGCAGCCAGTGGGACTTTCTCACCGCCATGGTGCGAAGCGGCATGGGGGTCGCCTTCCTGCCGGAGCCCATCTGCCGGCGGCTGACGCCGGATGGGCTGGTGTTGCGCCCTCTGGCCCCGGCGCTGAGCTGGCGACTCGGGGTGATCTGGCCAGGGGATCGCTACCTCTCCCGCACCGCCGAGGCCTGGCTTGCCCTGTGCCGCGAGCAGGGCTGAGGAGCGGGCCTGGGGTTAGGGGGTCCCCGGTGACGCCATGCCTGTGACGAAGCGGGCATAGGCTGCGGAGTGTCGCACCTCCTCAATCTCGTCCCACACCTGTTGGCTGAGATCGGGGTGGGCCTGATGGAAGGGGTGGGAGAAGATGAGGTAGTAGGGTTTTTCGACCAGGGGAGGGGTGATCCGCTCGAGTGTGGCCTGCAACTGCGGGTGGGCGGCCAGGGTCCGTTCTGCGACCCCGGTTTGCAGGGCGGCGGCAACGGCGCGCTGTATCGCGACCTTCTTGAGCAGGATCAGTGGTTCCCTGCTGGAGTCATCCACCCTGACACCGCTCTCCTGCAGCTGGGCGACGATGGAGAAACCGGACTGCGCCGCAATGACGCCCCGGGCGACGAGCTGCCGGCCATCCCAGCGAACCTGTCCGCCTTTTGGCTGGTAGAGGCTGTAGCTCTCGGTGAGCAGGCGCTTGGCGGGATCAGGTGCCCCGTGTCGCATGGGATAGACCCCTATGGTGCGAGCACGCTCTTCGCTGTAGCTCAGCTTGACGGCCGCATCGAGCTGGCCCTGGCTGACGAGGGAGAGGCAGCGTTTCCAGGGAAGGGGGGTGAGAATGATGGGGTGCCCGATCCGGTTTGCCACCTCCTTGAGGTGGAACTGCACTATCCCCTCGCCGGACATCAGCAACCAGGGAGGCGAATCACTGTTCTCCATGCAGGCACGAATGCTGCCGGGGGCGGCCATGACGCAGGTCGGCAGCAACCAGAGCAGCAGCGCCAGGCAGAGAGTGCGCAAGGGGAGCCTGCCTGACAGGGGAGAACCGGCGAGCCAGTCAGGGAGCGATGCCAAAGTCATCCCTCATCGGGTCATAGAGATAGGAGCGGTAGTCGGTGCTCTCGTCGGGCAACTGCGGGTTGGTCAGCCGGAAGATCTGGCGTGAATCGAGCCGGGCAAAGACCAGGGAAGGCTGGAAATGATGGCGCCAGAGGCGCTGCAGGGAGCCATCTTTCCATGCCAGTTGCAGGCCGCGCAAAAGGCGCTCGCGCTCCTTGCTGTAGGTGGCGTGGCTGTAGAGGGAGTGGATGAGCGGATAGAAGAGGGCGACATGGCTATCCACGGTCAGCCCCGGCAGGCCGGGTCTGTGGTTTTTCCACTCGCTCAATATCTCGTTGGCACCACGGCAGAAGAGATCGATCCGGCCACGGGCCACCAGGCGAAACAGTGACTCATAGTTATCCACCTCCTGCACCCTGAAGCCGTTGTAGCGCAGGATGTCGGCATCCCGCCAGCCGGTGCCCACCCCTTGCGTGAACTGCTGCAACTGGGACAGGGTGTGAACCCCGGCCAGGGCCTGGGCACGGGCGCTGCCGACAAAACAGACCCGGTAGCCGAGCACGCCCAGATCGATGGGGAAGGGGACCAGGCTGACGCCGGGTTGAGGGATCTCCTGGGGCCAGCTGTCGACGATGAAGAGGGCATTCTTGCCCGGCGTTTGCACTTCGAGCCGCATCCTCGCCTTGTTCATCCTGATGGCATCGAGCAGTTCATAGTCGCCGTAATCGGGCCGTGTTTTCTCCAGCGCCAGCCTCATCGCCGCCCGGTAATAATTCATGCGGACATCCTGTTGGGGTTCCCCTGTGATCAGGGTGAAGCGGGTGGCCGCCATCGTGAGGGACGGGAGGGAGAGGGCGAGCAAAAGGAGCAGGATTCGATGCATCTTGACCGGGTTCGGCAACGGGATTGTGCCCAGTATAGACGGGCCATTCCCGTCGACACAGCGCTATCAGGCTCTGGCAGATCTGACCTCTTGAGAAGGGGGTCATGCGGATTTCATCAAGAGACCCAGGCGACGACATAGCTGGCGCAGCGTCTGGTTGTCGAGGCAGCCAAAGCCGAGCAGCCACCCTTCCAGCGTCGGCGGGCCCAGGTAGAACTGGCCCAGATGGCGCAGCCCCAGCCCGCAGGCGTTGGCGGCATCGGTCCAGCGCACCTCTCCACCGGGGGGCAGCAGCACGGCGCACTGCAGGCCGGCACCGCTGTGGATGGGGGTGAGCCCCGGGCAGTGCTCGGCCAGTTCCGCCAGCAGCAGATCCCGTCTGCTCTGGTAGAGGAGGCGGCTCTGGCGCAGGTGGGTGGCGAAGTGCCCGCCCCGGATGAAGTCTGCCGTGACCGCTTGCTGCAACTGGTTGCTGTGGCCGTCGACGGCGGCCCGGGCGCGGCAGAAGGAGTCCATCAGCGGCCTGGGCAGCACCAGGTAGGCGAGGCGCAGCGAGCCGAACAGCACCTTGCTGAAGGTGCCCACATAGATCACCCGCCCCTGGCCGTCGAGCCCCTGCAGGGCGGGCAGGGGACGCTGATCATACTGGTACTCCCCGTCGTAATCGTCCTCCAGGATCCAGGCGCCGTGACGCTCTGCCTCGGCCAGCAGCGCCATGCGGCGGGGCAGGCTCATGGGGACGCCAAGGGGATACTGGTGTGCCGGGGTGCAGTAGATGAGGCGCGGTGCAGGATGACCCCCATGAGGGTTGAGCCCCTCTTCATCCACCGGCACCGGATGCACCCGGGCACCGGCGCTCTCCATGGCGGTGCGAGCCCCGGGATAACCGGGGTCTTCCACCCAGACGGTGTCACCGGCATCGATGAGCAACTGGGTCGCCAGCAGGATCCCCTGCTGGGAGCTGGTGAGGATCAGGATCTGATCCGGCTCGCACACCACGCCACGTGATTGCACCAGATAGCTGCTGATGGCGGCGCGAAGTTCCCCAAGCCCCTGGGGATCCCCGTAGTTCATCCAGTCGCTGGCGCGCTGGCGCCACTGTTGCTGCATCAACCGACCCCAGAGTGCCTGGGGGAAGAGACGGGGATCCGGCTGGCTGGAAGCAAAGGTGGTGCCCACCTCGGGCACGTCGTGACAGGCGCCACCCAGGGCCATCTCCTGGCCGCGACGGGAGAGGCCAGCCGCTGACTGGGGCGGGCGCGGCGCGGGGCGCACCGCCGCCAGGGCGACAAAGGTGCCGGCGCCCACCTTGCGCACCAGATACCCCTCCGCCTCAAGCCGGCCATAGGCCAGTTCCACCGTGCTGCGGGAGATCCCGAGATCCCGGGCCAGGAGACGGCTGGCGGGCAGGCGGCTGTGCAGGGGCAGGTGGCCCGCCAGGATGGCCTCGCGCAGGGTTCGCACCAGTTGTTCGTGCAGGGGCAGATCCCCTTGCTGCTGGCTGGCGAAGAGCGTTGGCAGAACGGTCATGGTGTGCTCCCGTTGGCTCGGGGGTTGCGCCCCTTTCGAGGCAGGGATCCTGCCCGCAGGGCATGGCGCGGCTGTGGGGCTGGCGACCGACGGGCAGAGCGGGTGGGGTGGATGGTCATGGTGGCGGCTCGATGAAATTGGTCTGCCCATATTGGCAAAATTGGTCGGCGTGGCAAGGCCATTTTGTCGCTACATTGGTGGTCACAGGGTGGCGCCAGCAGGCGGCACGGATTGGCAACACAAGGAGTCTGCATGTCGGAATACAGTGCCACCATCAGTTGGCAGCGGGGGGAGCATGAGCCCTTCGTCGATCAGCGTTACAGCCGGGCCCATGAGTGGGCGTTTGATGGCGGGGTCAGGGTGCCGGCCTCCTCCTCTCCCCATGTGGTGCCGCTGCCTTACTCGGTGGCGGAACATGTGGACCCGGAAGAGGCATTTGTGGCGGCCCTGTCCAGTTGCCACATGCTCACCTTCCTCTGGTTGGCGGCGAAGGCGGGCTATCGGGTAGAGAGCTACCGGGACGAAGCGGTCGGCATCATGGCGAAAAACGGGCAAGGTCGCCTCGCCATGACCCGGGTCACCCTGCGTCCCAGGGTGATCTTCGGGGGAGAGCAGGAGCCCGCTCTGGCCGATCTGGAGCAGTTGCACCACCAGGCCCATGAGGAGTGCTTCATCGCCAACTCGGTCAACACCTTCGTCACCACAGAGATCGTCATCTAGTCATCAGGAGCGTTCAGGATGAGTCATGTATTGAGCACAGGGGTGGCAGGGGCCGCCGAAGCCAGCGCCTTTTTCGAGGCCCAACTGAAGTTTCGTACCGATCCGGCGGATCTGGCCGCCGATCTGCTGGCCGGGGTGGCGGGGATCGTGGTCATCGATACCCGCTCCCCCGCACACTATGCCGAGGGGCACATTCCCGGCGCCATCTCCTTCCCCCACAGGACCATGACGGCGTCGACCACGGCGGTACTGGACCGGAACCTGGTGTATGTCTGCTATTGCGACGGCATCGGCTGCAACGGTTCGACCCAGGGGGCCTACAAGCTGGCGTCCCTCGGGTTTGAGGTCAAGGAGTTGATAGGGGGTCTGCACTGGTGGCGTCAGGACGGTTTCGCCGTCGCCACGGGCAGCGAGCCCGGAGTGCTGCTGGAAGGGGGAATTGCCTGTGCCTGTTGAACGTTGCAATGAGGGGGGCGACGCCTCCCTGTCCGGCGCCGCCCTTTTCAACGACTTTGGGCAGCCTCTGGGGCGTGCGCTGCCAGAATGGCGCGGCGCCGAGTTCCCTCCCCACCGCGCACTGCATGGCTGGGGCTGTCGTCTCGAGCCCCTTGATCCCGAGCGCCACCTGGGGGATCTGTGGCAGGCATTCAGTGCCGACAGCGGGGCCATGTGGACTTACCTGACCAGCGGCCCTTTCGCGGACGAGACCGCCATGGGGGTCTGGCTGCGGGAGGTTGCCACCAAGCGGGATCCCCAGTTCTACGGCATCATCGACGAGGGGAGCGGACGGGCGCTGGGACTGGCGAGCTACCTGCGCATCGATCCCCTGGCGGGCAGCATCGAGGTGGGCTGGCTGCACTTCTCCCCCGCCATGCAGCAGTCACGGCTGGCGACGGCGGCCATGGTGTTGATGATGGCCAATGCCTTTGCTCTGGGATACCGGCGCTACGAGTGGAAGTGCAATGCCCTGAACCTGCCTTCGCGCCAGGCGGCCCTGCGCCTCGGCTTTCACTATGAGGGGACCTTCCGTCAGGCGCGGGTGGACAAGGGACACAACCGGGATACGGCCTGGTTCTCCGTCATCGACAGCGAGTGGCCCGCCCTGAAAGGGTGCTTCGAGCGCTGGCTGGAGGACGGCAACTTCGATGCGGCAGGGCGCCAGCGGCTGCGCCTCTCCGAGCTGACCGCCGCCTGCCGTTCGGCAGAGGCATGAGGGAAGGGGTGAGGCGGACCCGATCGCCCGCCGTGTTCTGGTCACCCGCGAAGGGGCTCCGATGTCGGAGCCCCTTCGTCCTTTTCAGTCGTGGTGATCGCCGATGGGGGCGGCAATCCAGTTCATCAGGCGCACCATGTCTGCCGGCGCCACCCCGACCGAGAGGCCGCGCTTGCCGCCGCTGACCAGGATCTCGTCGAAGGCCATGGCGGAGTCGTCCAGCACGGTGGGCAACTGCTTCTTCTGGGCCAGGGGGCTGATGCCACCCACCTTGTAGCCGGTCAGCTTCTCGGCGTCGAGCGGCTTCATCATCTCCACCTTCTTGAGCCCGGTCGCCTTGGCGAGTTGCTTGAGGCTGCACATGCCCGATGACGGGACTATGGCGACCACTGCCTGCTTGTCGTGATGGGCGAGCAGGGTCTTGAACACGCGCTCCTCGGGCAGGCCGAGCTGGGTCGCGGCATGCTTGCCGAAATCGTCGTGGGCCTCGCACTCGTAGGGGTAGAGCTTGTGGGGGATCTTCAGCTTCTTCAGCAGGTTGATGGCGGGTGTCATGGGGTCTCCTCGAGCCAGGGCAAGGCCAGACAGTCTGCGCCCGGGCGCCTGATGTGGCAAGTACCTGGCTGCATCAAATGGGACTCGTGTTCGCGTAACCGAGTTCCGGATCCTATGCTCTGAACTCTTGTTCCCGCATTCTCGCGGGGGGCGTCGGCGAACGAAAGGAATCGTAGCCATGAATACCCCAGCAATTCGCGCTCGCGACGTCGAGGCGTTCGATCGTTATGAGTCCCTGGCCCGGCAGATGGCTCTGGAGCGGGCCTACGGCATGGTCGAGTTCGATCTCGATGCGCGCATCGTGTCGGTCAATCCCCTGTTCTGCGACATGCTCGGGTACGAGGCCGAGGCGTTGATCGGTCAATCCCACCTGATGTTGCTGCCGGCGGATCTGCACGTCGGGCACGCGTTCTTCTGGCAGAGGGTGCTGAACGGCGAAATCCACTCGGGGGAATTTCGCCGGATCACGCGAGACGGCAGCACCCTCTGGATCCATGCCACCTACATGCCCATCACCGACGAGGAGGGGTCCCTGCTCGGGGTGATCAAGCTGGCTCACGACATCACTTCCGGGGTACTGGCCAAGCAGCGGGTCGAGCTGCAGAGCCGGCTGTTCGACATCGTCGTGGCCGCCCACCAGAGCTTTCTGCTCGATCGCAATCTCGGCTCCGCCTGCGACACTGTCTTCGAGCGGCTGCTGAGTGTCAGCCAGAGCTCCTATGGCTTCATCGGCATCCTCCAGTACGAGGAGGGGAGCCCCAGCCTCTATGTCCCCTCCATCTCCAACGTCTCCTGGGACGAGCAGACCCATGCCTGGTACGAGCAGCAGCGCCAGAATCGGGGAGGGCTCACCTTCAGCAAGCTCGACAACCTGTTCGGCCACGTGGTTACCCACAACGTCCTGGTGTGCTGCAACGATCTGCCGAGCCACCCGGCGAGCCGCGGTGTCTCCCCTCGTGGGCATCCGCATCTGGACAGCTTCCTCGGCATCCCCATCCGCCACAAGGGGGAGGCCATCGGCATGATAGCCCTGGCCAACCGCCCAGGTGGCTTCGATGAGGCGTTGGTGACCCTGCTCGAGCCGCTGACCACGGCACTGGGCACCCTGATCCATGCCCGCAACCTGGAGGATGAGCGCAGCCGCATGGAGCGGGTGCTGCGTTTCAATGCCGAGCACGACTTTCTCACCAAGCTGCCGAACCGCAGCAGCTTCTTCAGCCAGGCCAACGTGGTGCTGGAGCACATCCAGCGCCATCCGGCCGGGGGAGAGGCCTGCTGCCTGGCGCTGATAGACATCGACTTCTTCAAGCAGATCAACGACGAGCATGGCCACCTCGCCGGGGATGCGGTGCTGGAGGCGCTGGCCAGCCTGCTGATGCAGGCGGTGCGCAGCAAGGATCTGGTGGCACGCTTTGGCGGGGAGGAGTTCATCATGCTGCTACGGGGGGTGGCCCTGGAGGAGGCCCACGTCATCATGGAGCGCACCCGCCAGCTGGTGGAGGGCCACCATTTCGTCTACCAGCAGCAGGCGATCACCGTCACCATCAGCGTGGGGCTCACCGCCTATCAGATGGGCTATCGCCGCATGGACGACTGGCTGCAGTGTGTGGATCAGCGCCTCTACGAGGCCAAGCGCCGGGGGCGCAACCGGGTTGCCTAGGATGCAGGAACAGGAAACAGAAGGGCGCCATCAAGGCGCCCTTGGTTTGAGGACGGCTAGCGCGATGACCTCGAGCGAAGATCCATTGAAGCCCCTTAGTGAGCGCTACTCGATGCGGCGGTAAGGGGGGGCCGGTGAGGAGAGCGCCCTTTTCTCTGCGATGATGTGGGTCAGCCTCGCGGCCGGCAGGGCCTTGTAGAACAGCCAGCCCTGGATGAAGGCGTGCTTGTCGAACGACTCGATCAATCTCAGTTCGTGCGGGCTCTCCACCCCCTCGAAGACGAGCTGCTTGTTCAGCTTGGCAATGCCGTTGAGCATGGAGATGAAGAGATCCCTCTTCAGCTCTTCATGCAGGCCATGAATAAATATCTTGTCCAATTTTATTTCGTCGAAATCGATGGATGTCAGCCAGACAATATTGGATGCCCCGGTACCAAAGTCGTCCAATGACACCTTGAACCCTTTTTTGCGGGCGGCAACGGCGAACTCCGATATTTTCTGGTGGTACTCGTTGATCCTCTCCGTTATTTCAAGCTTGATCTGATGAGGCTTTATATCGTGCAGGATGACTTGTTTATGCAGGTAGTCGAGATATTCCGGTTTGTTGATTTCATAGTTGCTGATATTCAATGACACCATCAGGTTACTGTCTTGCTTGAGCAGGTGCTGCAAATCATGCAGGGCGCGATGAGCAATAAAGAAGGAGATATTCTGATACAGCGCGAGCTTGGTGGCGATGGGAATGAACAGCTCGGGGGAGACCTGGCCATAGAGCTCATCCTTCCAGCGCAGCAGCGCCTCCACACCGACGATGTGATGCTGTACGGCATGCACCACGGGCTGATATTCGAGGTAGAGCTCCTCCCTTTTTATCGCGCGTATCAGACGAAACTCGAGGGAGCGCTTCTCTTCTTGATAGCTCGTGACCGAGAAGGCGATGAGGCCGCCGAAACACAATGCGATGACGCAATACAGCGCGATCAGCAGCGGGTGATAGGCGAGGATGCCTGCGTTGTCATTGTAGGTCACGATGCAGTAATCGAAGGCGTCGCTGCACAGCCGGGTCGACAGGGTCGAAAAGTGGTTGCTCGCGGCGGGGGAGCCCGCCAATGAGATGAACTTGTGTTCCCCATTCTTGGTGACGAGCTCATACGAGAAATCCGCGGTGTCCTTGTATATCTGCTCCGCTCTCAGCCGAGAAGAAAACGCCACGACGTTGCCGAGGCGGGTCATATTTCGGATGAGCTGGGAGGGGAAGAGATCGCGCGGCTTGAGATAGACCTCGAATCCGGAGGCCGTGATGAAGTCATGGCGGGGAAGCTGCGATTGTTTCTCCAGGATCCCCCAGTTGGCGGTACAGAGCAGCTTGTCACCCTCGGCGATGCCTATGTCATCGACATAAGGGTAATAGGAGGCGATGATCCTGATTTTATCTATGGTGGGTTTGTTGCATTCGATGAGGGCGGCCTGGTTGACTGCACGTAATGAGGTCGCAAGCTGTAAGGTGACCTCATCCGATTTTATTAACAGGTTTTTTGAGAAAGCCAGCTGCTTGTTTTTCTGAAGTGCCAGGGTGGAAAAATGGCCGACAAGCAAAAATAAGAGCAATGAGATGAAACAGCCTAAATAAATGCGTTGATTGCCAGCAACAGACTTTAACATGCAAAGCTCTCATTATTGACACTGTCAGGCAACGAGAGTATCCCAGCCCGAACAAGGCTGACAAGGCTTAATACGAGGCTAAATATCCCTGTGACGAGGCGATATTATTTTGGTTGTCAATTGAGTGCTATTTCAGCCTTGGCGGTCACAACCTCGGGGGGAGGGTGGGGCGGTATTGCACCCTGGTCTCTCTCCTGACGGGAAAGGGCACACCACGACAGACATAAAAAGGGCGCCTTGTGGGCGCCCTTTGGCTGGAAGGAGGCTGGATAGCCCGCCTGTCAACCCGTGTTGCGCATGCCTGCCGCGATGCCGGCGATGGTGACCATCAGCGCCTGATCCAGCTCGGGATGCAGGGTCTCAGGATGGTTGCGGGAGCGGTTGAGCAGCTCGGCCTGCAGCACGTTCAGCGGATCCGTGTAGGGGTTGCGCAGCTTGATGGACTCCTTGATCCAGGGCTGATCGTCCAGCAGGTCGCCCTGCGGGCGCAGTTTCAGCACCACTTCGATGGAGTCGGAAAGCTCCTGACGCAGTTGCTTGCCCAGGCCCCACAGCTCTTCCGGTACCAGACGGGTGTCGTAGTACTCGGCGAGCCAGAGGTCGGCCTTGAGGAACACCATCTCCAGCATCTCCAGACGGGTGCGGAAGAAGGGCCACTGGCGGCTCATCTCGTCCAGCACGGCCTTCTGGCCGTCATCGATGGCCTGCTGCAGGCCCTTGTGGGCGCCGAGCCAGGCCGGCAGCATCAGCCGGTTCTGGGTCCAGGCGAAGATCCACGGGATGGCGCGCAGGCTCTCGACGCCGCCGTTGGGCTTGCGCTTGGCGGGGCGGGAGCCCAGCGGCAGCTTGCCCAGTTCCATCTCCGGGGTGGCGGCGCGGAAGTAGGGCACGAAGTCCGGGTGACCGCGCACTATGCCGCGGTAGTGTTCGCAGGAGACGGTGGCCAGCTGCTCCATCACGGCGCGCCAGCTCTCCTTCGGCTTGGGCGGCGGCAGCAGGTTCCCCTCCAGCACGGCGCTGGTGTAGAGGTTGAGGCTCTGGAAGGCCACCTTGGGCAGGCCGAACTTGAAGCGGATCATCTCCCCTTGCTCGGTGACGCGCAGGCCGCCGCGCAGGGATCCCGGCGGCTGGGAGAGGATCGCCTGGTGGGCGGGGGCGCCGCCACGGCCGACGGTACCGCCACGGCCATGGAACAGGGTGAGGCGGATGTTGTTGGCCTCGGCCAGCGCCACCAGGGATTCCATGGCGGCATACTGGGCCCAGCCCGCGGCCATCATGCCCGCGTCCTTGGCGGAGTCGGAGTAGCCGATCATCACGTACTGGCGACCCTGGATGTAGCCGCGATACCAGTCCACCGACAGCAGGCGCTCCATCACGGCGGTGCCCGCCATCAGGTCTTCCTGGGTTTCGAACAGCGGCGCCACCGGCATGCGGAACTTGCAACCGGCTTCTTTGAGCAGCAGTTGCACCGCCAGCACGTCGGACGGCGCACCGGCCATGGAGATGATGTAGATGCCGAACGCATCGGGGTCGTGCTGGGCGATGACCTTGCAGGTGTCGATGGTCTCGCGGGTCTCGGCACTCGGCTCCCAGTCATTGGGGATCAGCGGGCGGCGGGAGTTGAGTTCGTTGAGCAGGAAGGCCTGTTTGTCGTCCTCGCTCCACTCGGCGTAGTCACCCAGCCCCAGATAACGGGTCAGCTCGGAGAAGACCTGGCCGTGACGCTCGCCATCCTGACGGATGTCCAGCTTGACCAGGTGGATGCCGAAGCAGGCCAGCTTGCGCAGCACGTCCAGCAGCATGCCGTCGGCGATGTTGCCCATGCCGCAGGCGTGCAGGGAGTGGTAGCAGAGCTCCAGGGGCTCGCGCAGCTGGGCGGTGCTCTTGACCAGATCCCGGCTCTCGCTCGCCTGGCCCTGTACCTTGGCGGTCAGGTACTCCTGGGTCTCGCGCAGTTGCTCGCGCAGCTCGCGTACCAGGGCGCGATAGGGCTCGGGATTGTCGCCGACCCGGGCACGCACGGCGTCGGTGCAATCGGCCATGGAGAGCTCGGAGGTGAGCTCCTTGATGTCCTTGTAGAACAGGCTCACCGCCATCCAGCGGCCCAGCTCCAGCACTTCGGCGGTCACCTTGGCGGTGACGAAGGGGTTGCCGTCGCGGTCACCGCCCATCCAGGAGGTGAACTTGACCGGCGCGGCGTCCAGCGGCAGCCGCACACCCAGATGGTGTTGCAGGCGCTCGTCCAGATTGCGCATGAATTCGGGGATGGCCGGCCACAGGCTGTTTTCCACCACGGCGAAGCCCCACTTGGCTTCGTCCACCGGGGTCGGGCGCTGTTCGCGGATCTCGTTGGTGTGCCAGGCCTGGTTGACCAGTTGCTCGATGCGACTCTGGATCTTGTCCCGCTCGCGGGGCAGCAGATCGGAGAGTTCCAGCGCCTCGAGGCAGTCGTTGAGCTGCACGTGCTTGTGGATCAGGGTACGACGGGTCACCTCGGTGGGGTGAGCGGTCAGCACCAGATCGATGTCCAGCTCGCGCACGGCCTGGATGATGGCCTCCTGGGACAGGTTGGAGGCTTTCAGCTTGTCGAACATCTGCTCCAGCGGGTCCGGGGTGCAGACCTGCTCTTCGCAGCGACGGGAGATGGTGTGGAACTGCTCCGCCACGTTCGCCAGGTTGAGGAACTGGCTGAAGGCACGGGCCACGGGCAGCAGTTCGTCATCGGAGAGGGTACGCAGGGTGTCGAGCAGGCGCTCTCTGTCTGCCTCGTTCCCCTTGCGGGAAGACTTGGCAAGTTGGCGAATGGTCTCAATCTTGTCGAGGAAGGCCTGCCCCTGATGATCCTTGATGGATTTACCTAGCAGTTGGCCCAACATGCCTACGTTGGCCCGTAGTGCGGCGTACTTTTCGTTCATTCCACATCCTTATTTTGTTGGTGCCTCCTGACCTTCCAGGCGGGAGGCGACCTCACTTATTGTTGTGCGATTACAACATATGCTCCGTCATCTTAGGGGGACAATCTACCCAGATTGTCTGCGCAAGGTCAAATAACAAGCCGATTCAGAACATGTATTTCCCTCACCTGTCCCAAGGCGCCTGTCATGTAACTTACTTACATCCCTATTTGGCTAGACGCAGAAGCGCCGGATCAGGTGCTGCAGCACCGCCGTGGTCGGTTTGACGAACGACAGATCCAGGTATTCATCGGGCTGGTGGGCCTGGGTGATATGGCCTGGGCCCATCACTATGGTCTCGCAACCCAGTTGCTGGATAAAGGGGGCTTCGGTGCAATAGTTCACGGACTCGGCGGCCCGGCCGCTCGCCTTTTCCGCCTCCCGCACCAGCTCGGAGTCATCCTGGCAGGCATAGGCCGGAATGGGTTCGTGCAGGTGCTGCAGGTGCAGGCAGCCCGGCTGGTGGATCTCGATGGGGGAAAGCGCCTCTTTCAGCATGCCCATCAGCTCGTCGGGACCCACCTGCGGGGTGGGACGCATGTCGATGTGCAGCTCGCAGCAGCCGCAGATGCGGTTCGGGCTGTCGCCCCCCTGGATGTAGCCGAGGTTCAGGGTGGGCTGGGGCACGGCGAAGCGGTGATCCGCGTACTTTTCCTTCAGATCCTGCTGGAGCCTGAGCACCTGACCCATGGCCTTGTGCATGATCTCCATGGCATTGACGCCGTTGGCGGGATCCGAACTGTGGCCGCTTCGGCCTGTGATGCGAATGGCTTCCGACATGTGGCCCTTGTGGGCCACCACGGGCACCAGCCCGGTGGGTTCGCCGATCACCGCGTAATCGGGTTTGAGTTCGGCTGCGGCGGCGATGGCGCGGGCCCCGGCCATGGTGGTCTCTTCATCGGCGGTGGCCAGGATGCGCAGCGGCTTGCTCAGGGTCTTGAGGTCGACTTCCTTGAGCGCTTCCACGATAAAGGCGAAGAAGCCCTTCATGTCGATGGTGCCGAGCCCGTACAGGCGGTTGCCCTCTTCGGTCACCTTGAAGGGGTCTTTGGTCCAGGCTCCTTCATCGAAGGGAACCGTATCCGTGTGGCCCGCCAGCAGCAGCCCCCCTTCTCCCTGACCATAGGTCGCCACCAGGTTGAACTTGCCCGGCAGATCCGGCAGGGCCGTCACCTCGCACTGGAATCCAAGCTGGCCGAACCAGTCGGCCAGCAGCCGGATCACCGCCTCGTTGCTCTGATCCCAGCGAGTATCCGTGCTGCTGATAGAGGGAATTGCAATAATATTCTTATAAAGTGAAAAAAAATCCAGTTTGGCCATCAGCTCCTCCTTGCGTCCCCGGAGTGTTTCTGTTAGAAAATACAAATGCAAAGTGAGTGCATGAATATTCTTTTCGAGTGCTCATCGACAAGGCCTCTAGTTGTAAGGGAAAGTTAATGTTCTGTCACCTGATCTGTAACCGACGACGCATATCCGCCTGAATTGCCCCTCCGCACTTGTTGCATCAAAGGGGCGATAGCCGACCCCTTGCACCGCAGCACCATGCTGTGAATTTCGAACCCAGACTTGGAATACTCAAACATGCTTAAGACCGTTATCGTCGGTGCCAGTGGCTACGCGGGGGCCGAACTGGCCGCTCTGGTCCAGAACCATCCACAACTCGAGCTGTTCGGCCTCTATGTTTCCGCCGGCAGCCAGGACGCCCACAAGCGCTTCTCTTCCCTGCATCCCCAGTGGGTGGGCAAGCTGGATCAGCCGCTGCTGCCCCTGGACGAAGACGGCATGACCCGGATCCTGACCCAGGCCGATCTGGTGGTGCTGGCCACTGCTCACGAGGTGAGTGCAGAACTCGCGCCCAAGTTCCTGGCCAAGGGGTTGCCGGTGTTCGATCTCTCCGGTGCCTTCCGGGTCAACGATCAGCAGTTCTACTCCTCCTTCTACGGCTTCACCCACGAGAATGAGCAGTGGCTGGAGCAGGCCGCCTACGGTCTGGCCGAGTGGAATGCCGATGCCGTCAAGGCCGCCCAGCTGATTGCCGTGCCGGGATGCTACCCGACCGCCTCCCTGTGCGCCCTCAAGCCGCTGCAACAGGCCGGGCTGATTGCCCAGGGGTGGCAGCCCATCATCAATGCGGTTTCCGGCGTCTCCGGGGCCGGTCGCAAGGCCGCCATCAACACCAGTTTCTGCGAAGTGAGCCTCAATCCCTACGGCACCTTCAATCACAGGCACCAGCCGGAGATCAGCCACCACCTCGGCAAGGAGGTGCTGTTCCAGCCCCACCTCGGCAACTATGTGCGGGGCATCCTGGCCACCATCTATGTGCAACTGGCGGAAGGGGTGACGCCGACCCAGGTGGATCAGGCCTACCTCAAGGCCTACGAAGGCAAGCCGCTGGTACGCCTCACCGGCCAGATGCCCTCCATCCGCGGCGTGGCGAGCACGCCCTACTGCGACATCGCCTGGCAGCAGCAGGGCAACATGCTGGTGGTGGTTTCTGCCATCGACAACCTGCTCAAGGGGGCCGCCTCGCAAGCCATGCAGTGCATAAATATCAAGTTTGGTTTTGAACCGGCCACCGGCCTGATTTAACGCTTTAAGAAAGGATCGAGAAGATGGACAAGCAGACGCTGGTAATCAAGTTGGGTGGTGCCCTGATCGAGAACGACGAGGCCCTGACCGCCCTGTTCGCCACCCTGAAGACCTTCCTGGATGATCAGCACCGTCCTCTGGTGCTGGTGCACGGTGGTGGCTGCCTGGTGGACGACCTGCTCAAGGGGCTGGGCATGACCTCCACCAAGAAGAACGGCCTGCGGGTGACTCCGTTCGAGCAGATCCCCGTGATTGCCGGTGCCCTGGCCGGGACCGCCAACAAGATGATGATGGCCAAGGCCATCTCCACCGGCATTCCTGCTGTGGGTCTGTGCCTCGCCGACGGCGGTCTGTGCCAGGTGACCCAGCTCGATCCGGATCTCGGTGCGGTCGGTGACTGCAAACCGGGCAACCCGGCGCTGGTGGCCGGCATCCTGGGGCAGGGCTTCCTGCCGGTGGTGAGCTCCATCGGCATCACCGCCGACGGACAGATGATGAACGTCAATGCGGATCAGGCGGCCACCGCCATCGCCGAAGCGCTGGGCGCCGATCTGGTAATGCTGTCGGATGTGAGCGGCATTCTGGATGGCAAGGGCAAGCTGGTGCCGCAACTGGACAAGCAGAGCGCGCTGGACCTGATGGAGAAGGGCGTTATCACGGACGGCATGGCCGTCAAGGTGAAAGCCGCCCTGCACGCCGCAGAGACCCTGGGCAAGCCGGTCTGTGTCGCCAGCTGGCGCTACCCGGATCAGCTGCTCAAGCTGCTGGCTGGCGGCGCTGTTGGCACCCAGGTCACCCTCTGATCTCCACCGGGAAAGGACAATCCGATGCAACATCTTCTGAAAGACAGTGATTTAAGCAAGGCCCAGATCGAGGCGCTGCTGGCGCTTGGCAAGGCGGTCAAGGCCGATCCGAAGAAATACAGCCAGGCCCTGGCGGGCAAGAGCGTGGTCACCCTGTTCGAGAAGCCCTCCCTGCGCACCCGGGTCACCTTCGACATCGGCATCGCCAAACTGGGTGGTCACAGCGTCTATCTGGATCAGCAGAACGGGGCGCTCGGCAAGCGGGAGTCGGTGAAGGATTTCGCCAGCAACCTGTCCCGCTGGTGTGACGCCATCGTCGCCCGGGTGTTCGATCACCAGACTCTGGTCGAGCTGGCCGAGTTCGGCTCGGTGCCTGTGGTCAACAGCCTGTGCAACCTCTACCACCCCTGCCAGGGGCTGGCGGATTTCATGACCATCAGCGAGCACTACAGCGACCTGTCCAAGGTGAAGCTGGCCTATCTCGGCGATGGCAACAACGTGAGCCACTCCCTGCTGCTGCTGGGGGCGACCCTCGGTACCGATGTGACCCTGGTCTGCCCGAAAGGCCATGGCCCGGATACCCAGATCTTCCTGCAAGCCCAGGCGCTGGCAGCTCAATCTGGCGCGACCATACATATCAGCGATGATGTCGCGGATATCGAAGGCTTTGACGTGGTTTATACCGATACCTGGGTTTCCATGGGTGACAACACACCAATGGAGCAGGTAAAAGATATCTTCATGCCTTATCAGATCAACCAGGCCCTGCTCGATCGGACCGGCATCCAGCACGTGCTGCACTGCCAGCCGGCCCACCGGGAGCTGGAGATCACCTCGGAGGTCATGGACGGCCCAGCCTCCCTCATCATGGATGAGGCAGAAAACCGGATGCATATCCAGAACGCCGTGCTGCTGACCCTGTTCGGACAGGGCCAGAAGTAATCCGGCAACCGACCCGGAATCACCCCTTTTTATCGAATCATCACGGAGAGAAGTAAATGAGCGGAATCAACAAGATCGTACTGGCTTACTCGGGCGGACTGGATACCTCGGCCATCATTCCCTGGCTGAAGGAGCACTATGACGCTGAAATCATCGCCTTCGTCGCCGACGTGGGCCAGGAGCGTGACGATCTGGAAGGGATCGAGCAGAAGGCCATCGCCTCCGGCGCGGTCAAGTGCATCGTCAAGGATCTGCGGGAAGAGTTCGTCAAAGAGTATGTCTACCCGACCCTGAAGACCGGCGCCGTCTATGAAGGCACCTACCTGCTGGGTACCTCCATGGCCCGTCCGGTGATCGCCAAGGCGATGGTCGAGGCTGCCCTGGCGGAAGGGGCTGATGCCATCTCCCACGGTTGCACCGGCAAGGGCAACGACCAGGTGCGGTTCGAAGGGGCGGTGGCTGCTCTGGCGCCCCAGCTGAAAGTGATCGCCCCCTGGCGGTTGTGGGACATGCGTTCCCGGGAAGATCTGCTGGCCTATCTGGAAGCCCGCAACATCCCCTGCAAGGCGACCCTGAAGAAGATCTATAGCCGTGACGCCAACGCCTGGCACATCTCCACCGAGGGTGGCGAGCTGGAGAGCACCTGGAACGAGCCGTCCGAAGCCGTCTGGCAGTGGACCGTCTCTGCAGAGGATGCCCCGAACGAGCCGGAATACGTCAAGCTGACCGTGGCCAAGGGCGAAGTGGTCGCCGTTGACGACCAGCCGCTCAGCCCGCACCAGATCCTGACCACTCTGAACGAGCGTGCCGGCAAGCACGGTGTGGGCCGGATCGACATCACCGAGAACCGGATGGTGGGC
This sequence comes from Aeromonas sp. MaB10011B, assembly GCF_017939325.1. Classification (NCBI taxonomy): domain Bacteria; kingdom Pseudomonadati; phylum Pseudomonadota; class Gammaproteobacteria; order Aeromonadales; family Aeromonadaceae; genus Aeromonas; species Aeromonas sp. MaB10011B. Next base: position 253,472 of record NZ_JAGKRK010000072.1, read on the forward strand.
ATGAAGTCCCGTGGCTGCTACGAGACCCCGGGTGGTACCGTGATGGTTGCCGCACTGCGCGCCGTGGAAGAGCTGGTACTGGACAGACCGACCCGCGCCTGGCGGGAAAAGCTGGGTGCCGAGTTCTCCCACCTGGTGTATGACGGTCGCTGGTTCACCCCGCTGTGCAAGGCCATTGTCGCCTCCGCCAACGCCATCGCCGAGGAGCTCGACGGTGAAGTGGTGCTGAAGATGTACAAGGGTCAGGTCACCGCGGTGCAGAAGAAGTCGCCGAACAGCCTCTACTCCGAAGACTTCGCCACCTTCGGTGCCGACGAAGTGTACGACCAGAGCCATGCCGAAGGCTTCATCCGTCTCTACACCCTGGCGAGCCGGATCCGCGCCATGAAGGAGCAGCATCAAGCCATCGGTGGCGACCATACCCACGGCTAAGCAAGCGCTATCACCCGTTGATACGAGGGGGCATGGCCCCCTCTTTTACAGGCAGAGAGGCCCTTTGCCATCCTCATCGGGTGTGACGAGAGCGGCTGCGCCCTGGCCGCTTCTGTGAGATAACAGGCTCGCAGAAAAACAGGGCAAGATTTCAAGTTCGACGGCGCAAGGCGCCGCCGACAACGCATTCAAGGAGAGCAGTATGGCACTTTGGGGTGGACGCTTCAGTCAGGGAGCCGATAGCCGGTTCAAGCAGTTCAACGATTCGCTGCGGTTCGACTACCGTCTGGCGGAGCAGGATATTCAAGGCTCCATGGCCTGGGCCAAAGCGCTGGTCAAGGTGGGGGTGTTGACCGAGGGTGAGCAGGCTCAGTTGCAGCAGGCGATGGAGGTACTGCTCGCCTCCGTGCAGCAGGATCCCCAGCAGATCCTGAACTCGGACGCCGAAGACATCCACTCCTGGGTCGAGAGCCAGCTCATCGACGCCGTCGGCGCCCTTGGCAAGAAGCTGCACACCGGTCGCTCGCGCAACGATCAGGTCGCCACTGACCTCAAACTCTGGTGCAAGGCACAGGGCGAGCTGCTGCTCGGCTCCATCACCGCCCTGCAACAGGGGCTGGTGGCCTCCGCCCGTGCCAACCAGGCCGCGGTACTGCCGGGTTACACCCACCTGCAGCGTGCCCAGCCGGTCACTTACGCCCACTGGGCCCTGGCCTATGTGGAGATGCTGGAGCGGGACCATTCCCGTCTGCAGGATGCCCTCAAGCGCCTCGACACCAGCCCCCTCGGCTGCGGTGCCCTGGCAGGCACCGCCTATGCCATCGACCGCGAAGCCTTGGCGCTCGACATGGGCTTTAGCGGTGCCACCCGCAACAGCCTGGATTCGGTCTCCGATCGGGATCACGTGGTGGAGCTAATGCATGTCGCGTCGCTGTCCATGACCCACCTGTCGCGCTTTGCCGAAGATCTCATCTTCTACAACACCGGCGAGGCGGGCTTTGTAGAGCTGTCTGACGCCGTCACCTCCGGCTCGTCCCTGATGCCCCAAAAGAAGAACCCGGACGCGCTGGAGCTCATTCGTGGCAAGACCGGCCGGGTGGTCGGCGCCCAGATGGGTATGTTGATGAGCCTCAAGGCGTTGCCGCTGGCCTATAACAAGGACATGCAGGAAGACAAGGAAGGATTGTTCGACGCCCTCGACACCTGGCACGACTGCCTCGATATGGCGGCGCTGGTGCTGATCGATCTGAAGGTCAATGGCGAGCGGACCAAGGCGGCGGCCCAGGGCGGCTATGCCAACGCCACCGAGCTGGCGGACTATCTGGTGGCCAAGGGCATCCCGTTCCGCGAGGCTCACCATATCGTCGGCGAGACCGTGGTCTATGCGATCCAGGTGAAAAAGCCCCTGGAAGAGCTCTCCCTCCCCGAATTCCAGCGCTTCAGCCCCGTGGTGGGGGAGGATGTCTACCGGAACCTGGAGCTGGAAGCGACCCTGGCCAAGCGGGTTGCCAAGGGAGGCGTCGCTCGCGAGCAGATAGAGGCAGCCCTCACCGCCGCCGAGGCCTGGCTGGCCAAACGGGCGGGTTAAGCCAAGCGGCTCGCCATGGGAACAAGAAGGCAGAACGGCAACCCCAGGGTTGCCGTTTTTTTATGGGTACGCCTCGGCGCCGTGGGGCGCGTTGACCAGGCGCTGTTCAGCCCCTGTGTCCGGCGCTGGCCTGATGCACGGCGTCCGTGAGCAGTCGTTGCAACTGGCTCCTGGCCTCGTCGGTTTCATGGCTGGCAGTGAGCAGCACCACCCCCAGGGTGCCCGGTGAGGGCAGCACGCCGCCGAGGGGGGCGAGACTGGCCGGCATGCCGATGGGGGAACGCACCGTGATCCCGAGCCCGGCCTGCACTGCGGCCCAGATCCCGCCCAGGCTCTGGCTGGTGAAGGCGATCCGCCAGGGGATCCCGGCATCGTCGAGGGCGCGGATGGCCCGCGCCCGCATCAGGCAGGGGGCATCGAAGAGCACCAGGGGCAGGGGCTCCCCGCGCGCGAGCAAAGGGGCGAGGTCCCACTCGGGGTGGGCAATCCAGGCCAGTTGCACCACCTCGATGAGGGGAAGATCCTCCCGCTCTCCCTGTGGCTGCCAGGCGAGAGCCATGTCGAGGGTGCCCTCCCTGATCCCCTGCACCAGAGCCCCGTTGCGATCGATGCGGGTTGTCATGTGCAGGGCCGGGTGCTGGCTACAGAGGGGCCCCAGCACGGCGGGGAGCAAAGATTCGCCGAAGTCCTCCTGCACCCCGAGCCGGATCTCCCCTTGCAGCAGTTCCCCTTTGAGGGCGAGTACGGCTTCGTCATTGAGCGCTAGCAGCCGCCTGGCGTAGCCCAGCAGGCGCTCACCGCTGGCCGTCGGCACCAGGTGACGTCCCTGCTTCATGACCAGATCGGTGCCGCACTGCTGTTCGAGTTTTTTCAACTGGGCGCTGACCGCCGAGGTGGAGCGGTACAGCCGCTGAGCCGCTAGCGCAAAGCTGCCGCACTCCAGCCCCAGCACATAGCTGCGCAGGGCATCGAGATCCAGGCTGGGGGGAAGGGGTGACATAACTATCCTTATAATCGGGATGATTGGTCTTGAATATTTCGATTTTTTAAATTGTAGCAGTGAGGGAGAGTGGCTTCATCTACCAAGGAGATTGCCATGACACCTGATGTTCCCGATCGCGCCGCCCTGGCGCAGCTTGCCCCCCGACTCGCCCGACTGGCGGAAGAGACGCTGTTTGGCGATATCTGGCAACGCCCCACCCTCTCGGCACGCGAGCGCAGCCTGATCACCCTGGCCATCCTGGCGTCACTGGGCCGGGTGCAACAACTACCCTGGCATATTGCATTCGCCCGGCAAAACGGCCTGTCCCGGGATGAGCTGGAAGAGCTGTTCACCCATCTTGCCTTCTACGCCGGTTTGCCCGCCGCAGTGACAGCCGTGGGTTATCTGCCCCCCCGCGAGGAGGTGACCCCATGCCGCTGACCCGCATCACCCTGTGCGAGGGGATGAGCGACGCACACCTGCAGCAACTCAGCGCCCTCTACCACCAGACCCTGGTGGAGGTGTTCGAGGTGCCGCTGGAGGATAAATTCCAGATCCTCGAGATCTTGCCTGCCAGTGCGCTCATCTATGACCCCCACTACCAGACCGGCCGCCGGGACCAGGGTTTCATCCTCTTCCAGATCCTGGCGGGCAAGGTGCGCAGCACCGCGACCAGGGAGCGGCTGTATGCACGTCTCGCCGAGCGCCTTGAGGCCGAGCTTGGGATCCACCCCGACAACCTCATGGTGGTGATCCAGCAGACCGATGCCGCGGCGTGGAGTTTCGGCCAGGGCCGGATGTTCAGACAGGAGGTGGCCTCATGATCGCCATGCACTACCGATTCACCCTGCCCGCAGACTACGACATGGCGCTGATCGAGCAGCGGATCGCCAGCAATGGCGCCAGACTGGACGGCTTTCCCGGTCTGTTGTTCAAGGCCTATCTCTACAGCCGTCAGGACGATGGGGCCCTGCCGGGGCAGGAGAACCGCTATGCCCCCTTCTATGTGTGGCACAGCGCCGAGGCGATGCACCGATTCCTGGCAAGCGAGGGATTCGCGGCGCTCACCCGGCATTTCGGCTGGCCCCGCATCGAGACCTGGCATCTGCTGCGGGCGCCGGATCCGGCCTCCCTCGACGGGGCTTGCATGGCCAGGCTGCGGCGCACCAAGGTCGCTTCCCACGACCAGCTGGCCGACCTGCACGGCGAGGCCATGGTGAGCGGCTGGGATCTCACCCGATGGGAATGGCTGGAGGCGGATTTTCTCCCGTCCCCCTCATCGCCCTTGCCTGCCGGGGGCGAGATCTACCGTATCGGCTATTTGGCGAAGGGGGTCGGGGTGTAAAGCGGAATTATCTTTGTCATTGATGTTTTTTTTTCATTCATTTGGGCTGTGAAAGTGATATTCGCATCGTGAACATAGGGTGTTATATCGCGCTTGTGGATGATGATGTGGCATTGCGGCCACCTGCAGCAATGAACTGGCTCAGTGGGACACATTCAGGGTGACGGCCCGCGCCGGGCAGGGCATGATCCCGCTGCAATGCGTATGGACGCGTCAACCGGATCAAGGAGTTCCCATGTACCTGCCACCCCATTTCGCCGTTACCGACCCCGAGGCGCTGCACCAGCTGATGCAGGCGCACCCCCTGGGGGCCCTGATCACCTGTGGTGAAGGGGGGCTGGATGCCAACCACCTGCCGTTCGAGTTCGATGGGGAGCAGGGGGCCCACGGTGTGCTGCGGGCCCATGTGGCCCGCAACAACCCGCTTTGGCAGGAGGTGAAAGAGGGCGACGAGGTGCTGGTGATCTTCCGCGCCGCCGAGGGTTATATCTCTCCCAGCTGGTATCCGGGCAAGCAGGTGCATCACCAGCAGGTGCCCACCTGGAACTATGCCGTGGTGCACGCCCATGGCCGTATCCGGGTGAGGGACGATGCCCGCTTCGTGCGTCGCCTGCTCGCGACCCTGACCCGTACCCACGAGGCGGGAGAGTCCATTCCCTGGAAGATGGCGGATGCACCGAGAGACTATCTCGAGACCATGGTGCAGGCCGTGGTGGGCATAGAGATCGAGATTGAGCGGCTGGTCGGCAAGTTCAAGCTGGGTCAGAACAAAGAGGCGGCGGATCGCCTGGGAGCGGCCAATGCCCTGCAGGAGCGCGGGCAGAGCACGCTGGCAGAGGCGATGCTGAGTCCACCTTCCTCACTACCCTAGCGTGGCATCATGGGATCCGGCCCGACAAAAACGGCAACCTCTAGGTTGCCGTTTTTCATGGTTCCACTCCCGTTCACGCGCTGGCATTGAGCAGTTTGCCGACACCTTCCCCCTTGCCATTGGGCAGGGTTTGCTTGAAGGCGTAGAGCAGCTGATCGAGGTTGAGGTCGCTGTTGCCAAGGGAGCCTTTGAGGGTGTCGAGCTCGCTCTGCAGCGCGTCGAGGCGGGTGCTCTGGGTGCCGTCTGCCAACTGGATGCGGGCGGCATCGATGGCCTGGGGCAGCGACTGGCCCGAGGATTCCTGGCCCAGGGTCTGCATCAGCGCCCCCATGAAGTGGTTGATGGCAGGGCGGTTCTGCTCGCTGTCAGCCTCCTGGATGCCAAGGCGCTGGAACAGGCTCTGCACCGTGGGGGCAAGGTGCTCTTCCTGCACGGCAGGCTCGGTCTGGGCGGGCGGCGTGCCGTCGCCCAGCAGCTTGCTGCCGAGCTTGATGGCAAGGGAGGCGAGGGGAAGCAGGGTGCCGATGGCGATCATGATGTCACTCTCCGTACGACTGATGTCATGACGGAGCAGGGAACGGGCCAGCTTGGCGATCATTCAGCCGAAAAATGGCAGGGGATTGATCCTGCTGTGAATTTCGTTTTTGCCAGGCAGAGGGCGAGCGGGTGCGAACGGGGGCGGCGGCAAACCCTTGCAGCCCGGGGGCTGGTTGGTTTGCCACCCGGCTTGCCGGATCAGAGATCCTTGAACGGGCGGCGCTTCTCCTCCTCGATGACGATGGCCTCCAGATTGGCGATGCGCTCCTGCAACTCCTTGATGATCATGTCCTGCTTGCCGAGACGGTCGGTAATGCGGGCATCCCCCATCTGGTAGCGGGCGCGCTTGGTGAGATAGCTGAACGACACGCTGATAAAGACGATCAGAACGATACCTGTCCACATGGTCATGAATGACTCCTTTCAAGATTTGAACGAGAGGATCTGTCTCCCGCGCTGTCGTTGTCTCATACCCGACCTTGGGCGGCAATGCCCGCTTGGTTGTTCAGAGCGGCCAGAGCGGCCAGCCGAGCCAGATCCCGAGCAGCAGCAACTGCCCCCAGACGATGGCCCAGAACCGCAGGCGGTAGCTCCCTTTCTGGGTCTTGTGGCGCAGCCACTGGCGGGCGACCAGGGCGCCGGGCCAGCCGCCGCACAGCTCAAGCAGGTGCAGGCGGGCCTCGGGCACGCGCCAGCCGCCACGAATGGCCTGGCGCTTGTCCCAGGCGTAGGCAGCCAGGGTCAGCAGGCTCATCAGCAGGATCAGGGCCAGCGGCCACCAGTTGGCGTCCCGCGCGCCGAGCCAGCCTGCCCAACCCAAAGGCAGCAGGGCAAGGGCCATCATGACAGGCACGCCGGATCCCGGGTCTCGCCCGGGTGTAGCGTGCGGATCACCCGGGCCGGATTGCCCACCGCCAGGGAGTCCGCCGGGATGTCCCGGGTCACCACGGCGCCAGCCCCTATGATGGAGCGGGGCCCTATGGTGACGCCTGGGCAGATGATGGCCCCGCCGCCAATCCAGCAGTCATCGCCGATCCGCACCGGCTTGTTGTAGGCGGTCCAGTTGCGTCGCTCCAGATAGTCCATGGTGTGGGTGGCGGTGTAGATCTGCACGTTGGGGGCCAGCAGCACATGGTTGCCGATATGCACCTCGCCTACGTCGAGTATGGTGACGTTGAAGTTGAAGAAGGTCTTCTCGCCGATGTGGATGTTGCGGCCGAATTCGCAGGTGAAGGGGGTACTGATCCAGCAGGAGTCGGGACAGTGGGCGAAGAGGTCGCGGCAGATCTGCTGGCGCAGGACGTGATCCCCCGCCGGTGAGGCGTTGAGTCGGCTCAGCAGCGTCTGGCCGCGAATGCGGTCGTTCGCTATCTCCTCGCTCTGGCTGTCCAGGGCGCCCCCCGCCAGTACCTTGTCCCAGTCGCTTGCCATGGTCATCTCCTCCTGCTGCAAGAGGGGGCAGTATACGCGACAAGGGGAAAGGGTGTCAGAGTGAGTGCCGGGCCCGTCAGGTGATCCCCGTCATCCTGTCATCCTGTCATCACGTCATCACGTCATCAGGACAAGGGGCAGGATGAGCAGGATGGAGACGAGGTAGGGGAGCAAGACCCGCCGCCCCAGGCTGCGTCCGCCAATCACCAGTGCCAGCACCCCTTTCACCAGGGAGTTGACCAGCCCGGCGAGCAGTATGCCCCTGGCCGCCACCTCCAGGGCCAGCTCCTTCTGGGCGAGCTGGGAGAGGGAGAGGGTGATGGCGTCCACGTCCGTGATGCCGGAGACCAGCGACAGCAGATAGACCCCGGAGTTGCCCACCTTGCTTTGCAGCAGGGTGGCCATGAAGCCGATGAGGGCGAGCAGCAGGCCGAACTTGATGGCGGTGGCGAGATCCAGCGGGTTGCGGGTTTCGGGCTGTACCGGGCCGTCCGGCATCTCTTCCCGCTGGCGCCAGAACCAGAAGGCAAAGCCGTAGACGATGGCTGCCAGCAGCAGCAGGGGGGCGGCCAGACGCAGCGCCAGCTCTCCGTGGATGATCAGCACCAGTGTCAGCAGCCTGAGCCACATGGTGGCCCCCGCCAGCAGGATGCCGGTGGCCAGCAGCCGCTCCAGCCCTCCCTGCTCCTTGTTGAGGCGGGCAAATTGCAGGGTGAGGGCGGTGGAGGAGGCGAGCCCCGCCAGCATGCTGGTGAGCACCAGTCCGGAGCGGGTGCCGAGCAGGCGCACCGCAAAGTGACCACAGAACGAGATGCCGGCAATCACCACCACCATGAGCCAGATCTTGAAGGGATTGAAGGCATTGAGGGGACCCATCTCGGCATCGGGGAGCACAGGCAGCAGCACCAGGGAGATGAGCAGAAAGCGCAGGGTGGCGTGAAATTCCAGTTCGCTCAAGAACAGCATCCCCTGCTGGATCTTGCCCTTGAGCCCCATCAGGAGGGCCGCCAGCACGGCGCAGGCCACCGCCTCGCTCGGGCTCTGCAGCACCGACATCAGCCCCAGCAGGTAGGTGAGCACCATGGCCACCGAGCTGGTGAGGCCGAACTCCCCCTGCCAGCGCTGGGCCAGCCAGACCGAGAGGCCGCACCCCGTCACCACGGTCAGCAGACCGAGCAGAGCCAGCCAGGGCCCCAGGGTGGGCAGCAGCAGGGCGCAGACCCCGCCGAGCAGACCGATGAGGCCATAGGTGCGCATCCCGGCGATGCGCTGGTTGTCTCCGAGCTGGCGCACCTGCCAGCCCCGCTCCAGCCCGATGATGAGCCCGATGGCCAGGGACACCAGGGCGCCGTAGACGGGCTCGGCCTCTATCCACATGGGTTTCTCCTCCCGCTGCCGTTTCAGTGAGGATGGCACAGGGCATCCCGGGGCAGGGGGAGCTGGCCCACAGAGCGGGTGTCCCGCCTGCCGGGGCCTTGCAAACAAAAAAAAGGCGCCACCTGGAGGGGGCGCCTGGAAAGGTCAAACCTTGCGGTTTGCAGACCAACGGAACCAAAGATCACACACTTCACACTCAGCACTGCTGTGGGGGCAGGGCTCAACCCTGCCACTTGCCTCCTTCCACTATCACGTCGTTGGGATCGGTATCGGCGCTAAGCTTGTCGCGCACATACTGGTCGTAGAGTTTGAGCAGGTACTTCTCTTCCCCCAGCTTGGCGAGACGGTCGTTGACCCAGTCACGCAGCTCGATATTGCCCTTCTTCACCGCCGGGGCGATGGGGTCTTCCGAGCCCAGCTTCTCGGGCAGCACCCGATAGCCCGGGTTCTCCTTGGCCCAGCTGAACAACACCAGGTTGTCCTGGGCGTAGGCGTCGCCGCGGCCCTGGGCCAGGGCCTGCAGGGATTCGGTGTTCTTCTCGAACTTGAGCACCTTCCACTCCGGGTGGTTGCGGGTCAGCCAGATGTCGGCCGTGGTGCCGGTGGTGACGATAAGCCGCTTGCCGGCCAGATCGTCGAGCTTCTTGGCGTCGCTGCCTTCCGGCACCAGCACCTGCACCGCGACCTTGAGGTTCGGGTTGGTGAAGTCCACCACCTGCCGCCGCTCCGGGGTCACCGTCATGTTGGCGAGGATGAGATCCACCTTGTCGCTCTGCAGGAAGGGGATGCGACTGGCGGGCTCCACCGCCACGAACTCGACCTTGTTCTCGTCCCCCAGCAGATCCTTGGCGAAGCGGCGGCCGAGATCGGTGTCAAAGCCGACGTAGTTGCCCTTCTCGTCCACATAGCCAAACGGCGGCTTGTCGGTGAAGACGCCGACGATGAGCTTGTCCCGCGCCTTGATCTTGGCGAGGGAACCGTCTTCTGCCTGGGCGGCGCCGCTGGCGAGGCCCAGGCCGATGAGGGCGCTAAACAGGACCGAGGTAATTATCTTCATGCTGACTCCTTTCGTTTGCTGACAGTTGTATAAGAAAACTTGGCGAGGAACTGGCGGGCACGCTGGCTCCTGGGATTGTCGAAAAATTGATGGGGGGCGGCCTGCTCCAGGATGTGGCCGCCGTCCATGAAGACGATGCGATCCGCCACCGCCTGGGCGAACGCCAGCTCGTGGGTGACGATGAGCAGGGTCATGCCGCTGCCGGCGAGATCCCGGATCACCTCCAGCACCTCCTGCACCATCTCGGGATCCAGCGCTGCGGTCACCTCGTCAAACAGCATCACCTGGGGGTTCATGCACAGGGCCCGCACGATGGCGATGCGCTGCTGCTGGCCGCCGGAGAGCTGGCGCGGATAGTCATGGCGCCGCTCCCACAGGCCGATGCGGGTCAGCAGCTGTTCCGCTTGCAGCAGGGCCTCGGCTCGCTCCCGCTTCTGCACCTGCACAGGGCCGAGCAGCACGTTCTCCAGCACCGTCAGGTTGGGGAAGAGGTGATAGCTCTGGAACACCATGCCGATGCGCTGGCGAAGCCGCTGCCAGTCGGTGTTGGCATCCAGCAACTCTCCGTCGAAGCGAATGTCGCCCCCCTGAATGGGTTCGAGCCCGTTGAGGGTGCGCAGCAAGGTGCTCTTGCCGCAGCCGCTCGGCCCCAGGATGACGATCACTTCCCCTGGGTTCACCGTGAGGCTGACCTCATCCAGTACCCGGTGTTGGCCGAATTGTTTGCTGACAGCATTGAGCTCAAGCAGAGGTGTCATACCGCATTACCCCATTGTTGCTCCAGCCGGCGCGAGGCGAGCGAGAGCGGATAGCAGACCAGAAAAAAGAACAGGAACAGCAGACCGTAGATAAGCAGCGAGCCATAGGTGCGCTCGATGATCTGCTGGCCCACCTTGATCACCTCCACCACCCCGATCAGCACCGCCAGCGAGCTGGTCTTGATGATGCGGGTGTAGATGTTGATGGTGGGCGGCGTCAGCCGTTGCAGCGCCTGGGGCAGCAGCACGTGGCGATAGAGCTGCCAGCGGGAGAGCCCGAGCGCCAGGCCAGCCTCCTGCTGGCCGCGGGCGAGGGAGTTGAGGCCGCCGCGCACCACCTCCCCCACCTCGCTGGCGCCCCAGAGGGCCAGCACCAGCACGGCGCACCAGAAGGCCGGGATGTCCAGGCCAAAGAAGATCGGCAGCCCGAAGAAGAAGAGGTAGAGCCAGACCAGCACGGGCACCACCCGAAACAGCTCCAGATACAGCCGCAGCACCCCTTGAGTCAGGCGGCCGCCCTGCTGGGCCAGCACGCCGTAACCCAGACCACCCAGGGTCGCGAACAGGATGGCGAGCAGCGATATGGCGAGGGTCTGACCCGCGCCCACCGCCAGCAGCGGCAGCGCCTGCGTCAGCTGCTCAGTGACCGGACTGGCCATAGTGATCCCTCCTTTCTTGTGTATGGGTGGCGAGTGACGGCGGCTGCAGCTGCAGGAAGATAAGTGCCCACATCGGGATCCTCGCCTGCATCAGCGATTCAGTGACCGAACTGACCATATTGATCCCTCCTTTCCTCTGCATGGGTGGCGAGTGAGGGTGGCAGCAGGACAATAGGTGTCTGCATCAGTTGCTCAATGACCGAACTGACCATGTTGCAGCCTCCTTTCAACGACGCGCAGGGCAAGGGAGAGCGGCAGAAAGATCAGCACGCACATCAAGGTCAGCACCGCCAGCATCTCGTAGGTCTTGTAGTAGAGGGCGATGTAGTTCCTGGTGGTGTAGAGCAGCTCCGGCACCGCCACTGCCGAGGCCACCGTGGTCTCTTTGAGCAGAAAGATGAAGTTGGCAAACAGCGCCGGCAGGCTGGCGAGCCAGGCCTGGGGCAGCTGGACGTGGCGCAGCAGCTGCCAGCGGGAGAGGCCGATGGCCCGGCCCGCTTCCAGCTGGCTGGGGGGGATTGCCTGAACGCCTGCCCGCAGCGCCTCGGTGAGGTAACCGCCACCGAGGAAGGTCATGGCGATCACTGCCGTGGCAAAGCCGGAGAGCGAGATGCCGAGCGCCGGCAGCCCGAAGTAGAGAAAGAACAGCTGGATCAAGAGCGGCGTGTTGCGGGCCAGCTCCACATAGGCGCGGATCACCCCGTTCAGCCAGGGCTTGTGCAGGCTCAGCAGCGTCACATTGAGCAGCGCCACGACGAGCGAGGTGAGGATCACGATGGCGCCGAGCTGCAAGGTGACCCAGACCGATTGGCCGAACGCCGGCAGGGTGGTGAGAACAAAGGACCAGTCGAAGCTCATGCCGGGATCCTCCCGTCGCGGCGCAGCCGCTGGGGCACGACCGTGATGGCGTCAGGGTACTTGATGCCGGCGCCGGTGTTGAGCACCACCACCCGCTCGCCCCCCTGTATCCAGCCCGCTTCCCGCAGCTGGCGGGCGGCGGCGAAGGCGGCCGCCCCTTCCGGGCAGACGAAGCTGCCTTCGCGCGCGGCGAGCTGGCGGATCTCGCGCTGGATGGCGCTATCGTCCACCGCGATGGCGCACCCCTCGGTGCGATAGAGGGCGTCCAGCACCAGAAAGTCCCCCAGCGCCTTGGGCACGTTGATGCCAAAGGCGAGGGTCTGGGAATCGGGCCAGAAGCGCGATTCGCGCTCCCCCTGCTGCCAGGCCTGGACGATGGGGGCGCAGCCGCTTGCCTGCACCGCCACCAGTCGCGGCAGTGGCCCCTTGACCCAGCCCAGCTCCTGCAACTCCCGCAGCGCCTTGTAGATGCCGATGAGACCGACTCCGCCGCCGGTGGGGTAGAGGATGACGTCCGGCAGGGTCCAGCCGAGCTGCTCGGCGATCTCCAGCCCCATGGTCTTCTTGCCCTCGATGCGATAGGGCTCCTTGAGGGTGGAGGCATCGAACAGCCCCTGCTCGGCCACCGTCTCGGCCACCTGGCGACCGGCGTCGCTGATGAGGCCATCCACCAGATAGAGGCGGGCACCGGCCAGCGAGGTCTCCAGTCTTGTGATGGCGGGGGCCGCCTGGGGCATGACTATGGTGCTGCGCAAGCCGGCGCGGGCGCCGTAAAGCGCCCAGGCGGCCCCGGCATTGCCGTTGGTGGGCATGGCGAAGTGGGTGACGCCGAGTTCCCGGGCGCGGGAGACGCCGACCGCGGCGCCGCGGGCCTTGAAAGAACCGGTGGGGATGATGCTCTCATCCTTCATCCAGAGATCCGGAATGCCGATCTGCTTGCCGAAAGCGGGCAGGGGCAACAGCGGGGTGAAGCCTTCCCCCAGGGTGATCACCTGGGCGGGGTCGCGCACCGGCAGCAGCTCGTGGTAGCGCCACAGGCTGGCGGGGCGGCCCAGCAGAGCGGCCGGGTGCCAGGCCTGTTTCAGGGCCTCGAGGTCGTAGCTGGCCAGCAAGGGGGCACCGACCGGGCTCAACTGCTGGGGCTGATCGGCATCCACTATCTCGCCGGTCTTGCTGCAACGCAGATGTGATAGGTAGCTGTACGGCATGCTTTATCCTGAATGGCTCACGTTGGCTGGTGTCTTATTCCATCCTGTGACCAAAGGGCCGGATAACAAACAAAATAAAGCGGCAAACTTAAGCGAAAAAGTTCATATGGATCCCCCGTGTCGGCGGACCACCCTCTGCCACCGGTCGGGGGGTTGGGCCATCCGGCGCGCTTTGTTAACCTGCCCGCTCACTCAAACCGCAGGGAGCCGCCTCGATGCGAGCCATTGTCAGCCTGCTGGCCCTGTCACTGATCTGTGCGTGCAGCGGCCAGCCAACCAGAGAGGATGCCATGTCAGGGAATACGCGCCTTCACTACCCCGTCACCCGCCAGGGTGAGCAGGTGGATCACTATTTCGGCCAGGCCGTGGCCGACCCCTATCGCTGGCTGGAGGATGATCGCAGCCCCGAGACGGAGGCCTGGGTCAAGGCCCAGAACCGGGTGACTCAGGGTTACCTGGCGCAGATCCCGTATCGCGCCGCCATCAAGGAGAAGCTGGCCGCCTCCTGGAACTACGCCAAGGAGGGGGCACCGTTTCGCGAGGGGCGCTACCACTACTTCTTCAAGAACGACGGCCTGCAGAACCAGAACGTGCTGTGGCGCCAGCAGGAGGGCAAGCCGGCCGAGGTGTTCCTCGATCCCAATACCCTCAGCCCCGACGGCACCACGGCGCTGGATCAGCTGAGCTTCTCCCGCGATGGCCGCATCCTGGCCTACTCCTTGTCGCTGGCCGGCAGCGACTGGCGCGAGATCCACCTGATGGACGTAGAGAGCAAGCAGCCGCTGGAGGCGCCCCTCAAGGACGTGAAGTTCAGCGGCATCAGCTGGCTCGGCAACGAGGGCTTCTTCTACTCGAGCTACGACAAGCCCGACGGCAGCGAGCTGTCGGCCAGGACCGATCAGCACAAGGTCTATTTCCACCGGCTCGGCACGGCGCAGGAGGATGACCGGCTGGTGTTCGGCGCCATCCCGGCCCAGCACCACCGCTACGTGGGGGCGACCGTCACCGAAGATGACCGCTTCCTGCTCATCTCGGCGGCGAACTCCACCTCAGGCAACCGCCTCTATGTGAAGGATCTGAGCCAGGAGAACGCGCCGCTGCTGACGGTGCAGGGGGATCTGGATGCGGACGTTAGCCTGGTGGACAACAAGGGCGGCACCCTTTACCTGCTGACCAACCGGGACGCCCCCAACGGCCGGCTGGTGACGGTGGATGCCGCCAATCCGGGCCCGGCCCACTGGCGGGATCTCATCCCCGAGCGTCAGCAGGTGCTGACGGTACACAGCGGCAGCGGCTATCTGTTCGCCGAGTACATGGTGGATGCCACCGCCCGGGTCGAGCAGTTCGACTACGAAGGCAAGCGAGTGCGCGAGGTGGCGCTGCCCGGCCTTGGCAGCGTCAGCGGCTTCAACGGCAAGCACGATGATCCCGCCCTCTACTTCGGCTTCGAGCACTATGCCCAGCCGCCGACCCTCTACCGGTTCGAGCCCAAGAGCGGCGCCATCAGTCTCTATCGCGCCTCGGCGGCGCCGTTCAAACCGGAGGATTACGTCTCCGAGCAGCGCTTCTACCAGAGCAAGGACGGCACCCGGGTGCCGCTCATCATCAGCTACCGCAAGGGGCTGAAACTCGATGGCAGCAACCCGACCATCCTCTATGGCTACGGCGGTTTCGACGTGAGCCTGACCCCGAGCTTCAGCGTGTCGGTGGCCAACTGGCTGGATCTGGGGGGCGTCTATGCGGTGGCCAACCTGCGCGGGGGCGGCGAGTATGGCCAGGCCTGGCACCTGGCGGGCACCCAGCAGAACAAGCAGAACGTGTTCGACGATTTCATCGCGGCGGCCGAGTACCTCAAGGCCGAGGGCTACACCCGCACCGATCGGCTGGCGATCCGAGGTGGCTCGAACGGCGGTCTGCTGGTGGGGGCTGTGATGACCCAGCGGCCGGATCTGATGCGGGTCGCCCTGCCGGCGGTGGGGGTGCTCGACATGCTGCGCTACCACACCTTCACCGCCGGGGCGGGCTGGGCCTATGACTACGGCACCAGCGCCGACAGCGAGGCGATGTTCGACTACCTGAAGGGCTACTCGCCGCTGCACAACGTCCGGGCCGGGGTCAGCTACCCTTCGACCCTGGTGACCACGGCGGATCACGACGATCGGGTGGTGCCGGCCCACTCCTTCAAGTTTGCCGCCACCCTGCAGGCCGACAATGCCGGCCCCCATCCCCAGCTCATCCGCATAGAGACCAATGCAGGGCACGGGGCGGGCACGCCGGTGGCCAAGCTTATCGAGCAGAGTGCGGACATCTATGCCTTCACTCTGTACGAGATGGGCTATCAGCAGTTGCCGCGTCAGCCTTGACCCGGGCGAGGCGGGCGTCAGCCATCCACTATCATCAGGGCCCTGCGGGGCCCTTTTCATGGCCGCGTGTTGGAAGAGCTGCGCTGGCTGCACTAGCTGCGACCATCCCTGTCTCGCTGCTGGCCCGTTTTGGCAGACGGGCCCCATCTGTCATCCCCCCGGTGGTATAGTCAGCCACAAGATCCGCATTCAAGGAGTCCATCGTGAAGAAGATCATCTGCATCCTGCTGGGGTTGGCGCTGGCGGCCGTGGTGGCCATCGCCGCCCTGGTGTCCCTCATCGATCCCAACCAGTTCAAGCCCCAGCTGGTGGAACAGGTGCGCAAGAGCACCGGCCGCGAGCTGGTGATACAAGGTGATATCGGCTGGCGTTTCTGGCCAAGCCTGGGCCTCTCCCTCGAGCAGGTGGCGCTGCGCAACCCCGCCGGTTTCGCCGAGCCCGACCTGGTGCGCTTCACGCGCGGGGAGGCCTCGGTGGGCCTGCTGCCCCTGCTCTCCCACAAGCTTGAGATAGGCAAGGTGACCCTGAGCGGCGCTCATCTGTTTATCCAGACCAGGGCGGACGGCAGCTCCAACCTGAGTGACCTGCTCAAGGCCTCCGCCGACCCCAAGGGGGAGGCGACCACCGAGCCTGCCGCAACGACGCCCCCGCCCGCCAGTGACAAGCAGCCCTGGCAGATCAGCCTGCAAGGAGTGGAGCTGCAACAGGCCAGCGCCCTGGTGCGGGACGACCGCAGCGGTACCGTCTCCCGGCTCGACAGGCTGGATCTCGATCTGGGGCAGTTGACCCCGGGGGAGTGGGTACCGGTGACCCTGGCGGCCAAGGGGGCCCAGGGTGAGCTGGCGTTTGATCTCAAGGGGTCGGCCCAGCTCAAACCGGCCCGGGAGGCCATGAAGAGCGAGCTCAAGGATCTCAATCTCAGCGGCAGCCTGAACCAGCCGGCGCAGCGGCTCGATGCCTTCACCCTCAAGGCCGATCGGCTGGCACTGGGGGAGTGGAGCAGTCTGAGCCTTAGCCTCAGCGGGGCACAGGGGGCGGCGGACAAGCCGACCCTGGCCGGTACGCTGGAGGGGACTCTCAAGGCGCGCCTCGATGAAAACCGGCAACTGCTGGAGCTGTCGGATGCCGTGCTGGCCGCCAAGCTGAGCGGCGATGCCCTGCCGCGCCCGCAGACGCAGCTCAAACTCGCTGGCTTTGCCCGCGCCGAGCTGGACAAGCAGGCCGTCACCCTCAGCAACCTGGTGATGGGGGTGGATGATGCTCTGCTGAGCGGCAGCGGCGCCGTTCGTCTGGGGGCCGTACCCAAAGTGGACTTTGACCTCAAGGGGGACAAGCTCGATCTCGACGGCTGGCTCGGCAAGCAGGACGGGGCCAAGACCGCCGCATCTTCTGCCGCACCGGCCACAGTGTCGGCGGGTGAGCAGGGCGCAGCGGCCAAGTCAGCCCCCTCGGCTCAGTCCCTGTCCACGGCAGAGCCTGACTTGAGTGCCCTCAAACTGGTCGATCTGGCGGGTCGATTGCAACTGGGCGGCCTGAAGGTGAAGGGCCTGGACCTGAGCTCCGTCGATCTGCAACTGGCCCTGAGCGGCGGTGAGCTCAACCTCAAGCAGTTCAGTGCCGGGGTGGCCGGTGGCAAGGTGACCGCTAGCGGCGTGCTCGATGCCCGTCAGCAGCCGGCCCGCTATCAGGTGCACAAGCGGGTGCAAGGGGTCGATGTGCGGCCCCTGCTGCAGACCCTGGCCCAGACCGACCTGCTGGAAGGCAAGGGGGATCTGGAGGTGCAGGTGCAGGGTAGCGGTCTTTCCGAGCAGGCGCTGCGCAGCCGGATGCAGGGCAAGGTGAACCTCAAGTTGAGCGATGGCGCCCTGCACGGCATCAACCTGGCGGAGATGATCCGCGAGGCGCGGGCCACCCTGACCGGCAAGGGGGCGGATCAGGTGAAGGAGGTGCGCAAGACCGACTTCAGTGCCCTCACCGCCAGCTTCCAGATTGCCGACGGGGTTGCCAGGAGCGATGACATCCAGCTCTTTGCCCCCGCCCTGCGGGTGAAGGGGCAGGGCCAGACCGCTCTGGTGCCGGAGACCCTCGACTTCCTGTTCCTCACCTCTGTGGTGGAGAGCAGCAAGGGGCAGGGGGGCAAGACGGTGGATGAGCTCAAGGACATCACCATACCGGTGCGCATCGGTGGCCACTGGCAGGCGCCGAGCTACAAGCTTGACGTGAAGGAGCTGCTCAGCAACAACAAGGTGCTGGAGGAGAAGGCCCGCAAGGAGGCCGAGCGCGGTCTCAAGAAGCTGCTGGGTGACAAGGCCGACAACGAAGGGGTGAAGGGGGTGGCGGACCAGCTGCTCAAGGGCCTGTTCAAATAGCCAGCCTCCCGTTGTTGTCATCAAGAGCCCGCCCCGTGCGGGCTCTTTGCTGTGGTGCCGGGCGTTACGGGACGAGGTGTGGTCGGCAACATGAGGTACTATGCGAAATAGTCTTCGAAACCGGGAACCAGGAGGGTTCATGAAAAAACGGGTGCTGATCACCGGCGGTGGCAGAGGTATCGGGGCCGCGACAGCCCGCTATCTGGCGGCGCAGGGTTACCATCTCTGTCTCAACTATCGTCAGGACAGGGTGTCCGCCGAGGCGGTGGTGGCCGAGATCCTGGCCACCCATCCGGTCGAGTGCATCGCGGTGCAGGCCGATGTCAGCGTGGAGGCCGAGGTGGTGCGCCTGTTCGAGGAGATGGACGCGCGGCTCGGCCCCGTCACTCATCTGGTGAACAACGCCGGCAGGTTGCAGCCCCAGATGAAGGTGCTGGAGATGAGCGCAGAGCGCATCAACCAGACCCTGACCACCAATGTCACCAGCTGCTTTCTCTGCTGCCGGGAGGCGGTGCGCCGCATGACGGCGGGGGGCGCCATCGTCAATGTCTCTTCGGCCGCCGCCCGGCTGGGCTCCCCCGGGGAGTACGTGGATTATGCCGCCGCCAAGGGGGCCGTCGACGTGCTGACCAGAGGCTTGTCGCTGGAGCTGGCGGCCCAGGGGATCCGGGTCAACGGGGTGCGTCCGGGCTTTATCTACACCGACATGCATGCCGACGGCGGCGAGCCCGGCCGGGTGGACAGGATCAAGGGCAATATTCCCCTGCAACGGGGCGGTCAGCCGGCCGAAGTGGCCACCGCCATCGCCTGGCTGCTGTCGGACGAGGCCTCCTATGCCACCGGCACCTTTATCGATGTGGCGGGCGGACGCTAGGTCATCTTCAACAAGCCTTTCGTCAACGAGAAGGGGCGCCATGGCGCCCCTTCTGCTTATTCTCCCAGCAGCTGTTGCCAGACCGCCAGCACATGGCCCCGCTCTCGCGGCAACTGATCGTCCCCCACCTTGCGGGAGATCTCCGAGAGGTTGAGGCGATGGCCGAGGTTGCGGATCTCCAGATAGGCCTGCTTGAGCCCCTCCGCCTGCTCCAGTGTGAGTACCCCCGCCATCACGCACTCATCGAAGATGCGCACATTGTCTGACCAGCGGGTGAGGGCGTCCGGCTCACCGCAGGCATGGGCCAGCACCAGGTACTGGGCGATGAACTCGATGTCCACCATGCCGCCGGGGGACTGCTTGAGATCGAACTCTCCCTCTCCCGCCTTGAGCAGGTGATCCCGCATCTTCTGGCGCATCTCCCGCACTTCGCGGGCCAGGGTGGGCAGATCCCGCTCCTTGGCCAGCACGTCGCGGCGGATGCGGGCAAATTCGGCGACCACGGCATCATCGCCATAGATGGGACGGGCTCGCACCAGGGCCTGATGCTCCCAGGTCCAGGCTTCCTGCTGCTGGTACTGCTCATAGGCCGACAGCGATGAGACCAGCAGGCCTGAGTCGCCGGAGGGGCGCAGCCGCATGTCGATCTCGTAGAGGATGCCGGACGGAGTGCGGGTGCTGAACAGATGCAGGATCCGCTGGGCCAGGCGCAGGTAGAACTGGCGGCTGTCGATGGGCTTGCGGCCATCGGTGTAACTGTTGGGGTCGCCGCCGTGCAGGAACACCAGATCGAGATCCGAGCCGTAGCCGAGTTCGATGCCCCCCAGCTTGCCGTAGGCCACCACGGCGAAACCGCGCTGGCCGCTCACCGCCACCTCGGACGGCACCCCGTAGCGTTCGCTCATCTGGGCCCACGCCTGATTGACCACCTCCTCGGTGATCGCCTCCGCCAGCCAGGTGAGGTGGTCGCTCACCTTCATCAGCGGCAGGGCGCCAGCGATGTCGGCGGCGACGATGCGCAGGAGCTGCACCTGCTTGAACTGGCGCAGCGCCTCCATCTGCTGCTCCACGTCCTCCTCGGGGATGCGTAGCAGGAACTGGCGCAGCTGGGGCTTGTACTGATCCAGCGGGGTGGGGTGGTAGAGGTGCTGGGGATCCAGCAGCTCGTCCAGCAGGATGGGGTAGCGGGCCAGCTGCTCGCTCACCAGGTTGCTCTCGTCACACAGGCGCACCAGCTGGCGCAGGGCGGCGGGGTTTTCCGCCAGCAGTTGCAGATAGGCGCTGCGGGTGAAGATGCGGGTCAGCAGGGTGCAGACGCGTTCGAACAGGCGGGCGGGCTCGCGGCTCGCCACCACCAGGCGCAGCAGCTCCGGCATCAGCCAGTCCAGGGCGATGCGCCCCTGGGGCCCTACCTGACGGCGCTTGTACTCCTCCTTGAAACGCAGCAGCGCGGCGCAGAGGGGGGCGGGCTCCACCACTCCCTGCGTGGTCAGCAGTTTTTCCAGCTCGGCGGCATCAAGCTCGGTGCGCCAGAGATCGAGCCAGAGCTGTTCCAGGTGGGCGGGGGCCTCCTTCTCTTCCCCCACCACGGCGACGAACTCCTGATGGACGGCGGCCATCTCCTCATCGAGGTGGGCCATGAAGGCGTCCCAGTCGGTAAAGCCGAGGGTGGCGATGAGTCGCTGGCGATCCCGATCCTCGGTGGGCAGAGTCTGGGTCTGCTGATCGCCGATCTCCTGCAAGATGTTTTCCACCCGGCGCAGGAAGCGATAGGCGGTGAGCAGGCGTTCGCACTGGCTCCCCTCCAGGGCGCCCCCCTGGGCGATGGCGGCCAGCGCCTCGGGCAGGTGGCGTACCCGCAGGGCGGGCTCGCGCCCGCCACGGATGAGTTGCAGCGCCTGGGCGATGAACTCCACCTCGCGAATGCCCCCGGCCCCCAGCTTGATGTTGCCCTCCAGTCCCTTGCGGCGCACCTCGGCGGCGATCATCGCCTTCATCTGGCGCAGGCCGTCGATGACGCCGAAGTCGATGTAGCGGCGGAACACGAAGGGGCGCAGCAGTTCGGTCAGGGCCGTGGCATGTTCACACTGGGGGCCCAGCACCCGCGCCTTGACCATGGCGTAGCGCTCCCAGTTGCGGCCGTGATGCTGGTAGTAGTCCTCCATGGCGGCGAAGGAGATGGCGAGCGGCCCCGCATCGCCAAAGGGGCGCAGCCGCATGTCGACCCGGAACACCTGACCATCCTGGGTGGGCTGGTGGAGGGCGTTGATGAGACGCTGCCCCAGCTTGATGAAGAACTGCTGGTTGGCGAGCTCCCGCCGACCGCCAACGGTGTAGCCGTTCTCGGGGAAGGTGAAGATAAGGTCGATGTCCGAGGAGAAGTTGAGCTCGCCGCCGCCGAGCTTGCCCATCCCGAGGATGAGCAGCGGCTGGGGGTTGCCATCGCCGTCCATGGGGGTGCCCAGCTCGCTGCACTGTTTGGCATAGAGCCAGTCGCGGGCACCACAGATGAGGGCATCCGCCAGCTTGGTGAGATGGATGAAGCTCTCTTCGACCTCGGACTCCCCGAGCAGCTCGCGCCAGGCGATCACCAGCATGCGGCTGCGGCGGAACTGGCGCAGGATGCGCTTGAGCGCCTCCTCGTCCGCGACCTCGGCGAGCAGGGCTGCGAGTTCAGGTTCATAGGCGGGCCAGCGCTCGGCCCGGGTCAGTGCGTCCGATGCCAGGGTCTCGGCCAGCAGCCCCGGCTGCTTGATGAGGGAGTCGGCGACAAAGTCGGAGAGGCCGAGCAGGGTCAGCAGGGTCTGGCGGGTGGGCTCGGGCAGTGCGTCATACTGGGGCGCCAGGGCGAGCAGCCGCTGCCAGTGGCGCAGGGCCTGCTCCTGCAACAAAGGAGAGAAGGCGGAGAAAGAGGGAGAGTGCTGGGCCACGGTTGCCATCCTTGTGGTTGACGAGTCTGCAGGGAGAGTGAAAAGCCGGCTGCCAATCTAGCACTCCCGGGCGCTGGCGTCACAGCGCCGCTGCCCGGAAGGTGATCCGGCGACGGATCTGGCGATCGGCCGGGCTCAGGGACGCCGGTAGATCTCGGGGTCGTAGATTTCCATCAGGCTGCCGGGGCTTCTCGGCGGCACAAAACCGAAACCGGCGTAGAGGCCGTGGGCATCGGAGGTGGCGAGAGAGAGACGGCGCAGCCCTTGCAGCTCCGGGTGGGCGAGGATGGCTGCCACCAGGGCCTTGCTGTGACCGCGCCCGCGATGTTCGGGCAGCACGAAGACGTCGGCGAGATAACCGAAGGTGGCCTTGTCTGTGATGACCCGGGCGAAGGCGACCTGCTGGCCGTCGAGATAGGCTCCGAAGCACAGGGAGTGGTTGATGGCCCGCTGCAGGGTAGTGAGGGGAATGCCGAGGCACCAGTAGGCCTCTTCACTGAGGAAACGGTGAATGAGCGGGACGTCGAGGCGCCCCTTGTCGTCGCTTATCTCAAGCGCACGTTCTGTAGTCTGCATCCTGGCTCCTTGCCGTGATGAAAAAAGAAAGGCCCCTAAGGGGGCCTTCCAGTGTACTCAAATCACGACCTCAGGCCAGCCTGAAGGTTTGACAATGGGTGCCAGCATCAGGCCAGCTTGAAGGCCTGGATATGGCTGTCCAGCGTCTGGCTGTGGTGTTCCACCAGTTCGGAGGCATCTTTCAGCTCCCGCAGCACCACGACGGAGCCTTCCACCACCTGTTTGACCTGCTCCAGGTTGGCATTCATCTCCTCGGCCACCGAGCTCTGCTGCTCGGAGGCGGCGGCGATCTGGCGGTTCATGTCGGCCACTCCCTGCACCCGCTGCACTATGGTGTCGAGCTGGGTACCTGCCTGGGTCACCTGCTCCACCCCCTTGTCCGCCTGCTGCACGCTCTCGGCCATCAGGCCGACGGCCTGGCGGGCGTTGCCCTGAAGCTGCTCGATCATCTTCTGGATCTCGACGGTGGCCGCCTGGGCACGGTTCGCGAGTTCGCGCACCTCGGAGGCGACCACGGCAAAACCGCGACCCGCCTCACCGGCGCGGGCGGCCTCGATGGCGGCGTTCAGGGCCAGCAGGTTGGTCTGCTCGGAGATGCTGCGGATGGTGTCCACCACGGATCCGATGCGATCGACTCCGTGCTCCACTTCGTTGACCACGGTGGAGGAGCGCTGGATGTTGCCGGAGAGAGTGTCGATGGTGTTGACGGTAGCCGCCACGCAGCGGCTGCCCTCCTCGGCCAGCTGGCTGGTTTCGGCGGTGGCGTGGGACGCCTGCTCCGCGTGGTTGGCCACTTCTCGAATGGCACCGACCATCTGGCTCATGGCGCTGGCAAGCTGCTCAATCTGGGTGAACTCCTCGTTGATGGCCTCGTTCGCCTCATCCATGCAGAGAGTCACCTGGGAGGCGATCTCGTTGAGCTCCTTGCAGGCGGCACGCTGGGTCCCGAACACCTCCTTGAGGTTCTCCTGGGAGTGGGCCACCGCCTTGGCGATGTCGCCGAACTCGTCCCGGGACTTGAGCAGCACGCTGTGGCTGAGATCCTTGTTGGCGAAACGCTCCAGCAGCCCCACCAGGTAGTGGACCTGCTTGACCATGAGGCGGGAGCCGGTGAGGAGCAGCACCACGAAGACGACCCCCATGAGCGCCGTCTCCACCAGCCCGGTCCAGAGCAGGCGATCGGCGATGGTGTTGGCCATGGCGGCATCAATGCCCTCGCTGAGCAGGGTCGCTTCCAGGTTGCTGGCATCGAACCAGAGTTTGGCCAGCAGCAGCAGGGTGCTGAACACCATGAGCAGCACCACCTTGGGCACCAGTCGGATGTTGCTCATGCGCCTCTCCAGCGGGTTCAACTGCATAATTTTTCTCCTTTCAACGTCCATTATTCCTTTGCCGTCATAGCTATCGGCATTATCTTCCTTTTTATTAATTTGCACCGTGCTTAAAGTTGGAAAATGTATGCGACATCACTTGACTCATTTGCGTACCATGGATCTGCTGATGGGGTTTCTCTCCGTGATTTCGGTCTGCCTGGTGGCTGCTCGCTGGCTGGGGCACGGTGAACTGAGCCCCCAGACTTTGCAGCTCTTTTATGATGTCGACAGTCTGATCTGCTACTTCTTCCTCGCTCACTTCGCCTATGGCTGGGCGCGTGCCTCCGACAGGATGGCCTTCTTCAAGAGCAACTGGTTCTATCTGCCCGGCAGCCTGCCCATGGTGGAACAACTGCGCTGGGCGCGGCTCATCCAGCTGTGGCGGGTCTACCAGTTGCTCCGGGACAGACCGGATTTGCTGGCCATGTTCCGTCGTGAACGCAACGAAACCACCCTCTCCGGCATTCTCTTCCTCTTCTTCCTGTTGCTGGGGGTCGGCTCCGGCGTCATGTACTGGCTGGAAACGGGGCAACCCGGCAGCCAGATCCAGACTCCTTACGATGCCTTCTGGTGGACGTTGGTGACCCTCTCTACCGTGGGGTACGGGGATCTGGTGCCCAAGACGGAGGAGGGGCGCTTCGTCGCCAGCCTGCTGATCCTCTTTGGTGTGGGGTTGTTTGGCGCCCTCAGCGGCTTCATGGCCAGCCTGTTCGTCCATCCCGGCAAGACCAACGACGACACCGCGGTGTGGCGACGCCAACAGAGCGAGCAGCAGGCGCAACTGCTCAAAGAGCTCAAGGCCCTGCGCGCCGAGGTGCAGGCGCTGAAACAGAAGTAGGTACGACGTCTGGAATGGTCGCGTCGTAAACCGGCGGCGCTGCGAGACAGCTCTCACTCGGGGAGATGGCGCTTTTCTTTGCTTGTCCTTTGACCCGCAGGCGGCTTAACATTCGGCCTGCAACCTAATCCAACGAAGAGAATCGATCGACCATGCGCGCCCTTCTCGGGATCCTGATCTGCTTGTGTGCCCAACAGGCACTGGCCGATACCCGCTATGTTTCAGACAACATCTTTACCTATATCCACAACGGTCCGGGTACCCAGTACCGGATCCTCGGCAGCGTCAAGGCCGGTGAGCCGCTGGAGGTCAAGGCGGTGAACCAGGAGGCCGGATTCACCCAGGTGGTGGACGGTCGTGGCCGCGAGGGCTGGATCAAGAACAGCGAGCTGCAGGGGGAGATCAGCCTGCGTGAACGTCTTCCCCAGGTTCAGAAAGAGCTGGACGAAGCCAAGGCGCGTCTGCTGAACCTCAATGGCGACAACGAGAAACGCTTCGCCGAGAAGGATGGCAAGATCGCCGAGCAGAGCAAGGAGATCGCCAGCCTCAAAGCCCGTCTGGACAGCCAGAGCGCCGAGATGAGCAGCCTCAAGGAACAGAACGACGCCCTGACCCAGAGCTATGACAACCGTGAGCACGACATGCAGATGGACTGGTTCATCCGCGGTGGTGCCATGGTGGGGGGCGGCATCCTGCTCGGGATCCTCCTGCCCATGCTCCCGCGCCGTCGCAAGAGCAGCGAGCGCTGGATGAACTGATCGCCCGGCGGTCAACAGAATGAAAGGTCGCCAGAGGCGGCCTTTTTTCATGGTGTGTCTGGCGAGAAGAGGGCCATGTCGGGGGTCGCCATCGGCCCTTCCTGCTCGTAAGATGAGGCAAACGATCCTGTGCCGCGCGCATTCTCAACAAGAGCCTTCATCATATGTCATCAACTGAACAGGCCTTCTGGTTCGTGCTGGGGGGCGATCACCTCGTCCTGCTGGATGAACAGGGGCGCATTCCACAAGGGCCCCGCGCCGTTTTGCCCACCCATCTGCACACCCCCCCCTTCGAGCGCTTCGACGAGTGGGACGGCCTGCCTTGCCATCTGCTGGATCTGGGGGGCGAGGCGGAGACCGGGGCCATGGCCCCGCTGCGCCAGCTCATGGTGGCGGGGGACGAAGAGGGCTTTCGCCTCGCAGGACGGGCCTGGCAGCTCGCCACTTTTCGCCGAACCCATCGTTTCTGCGGTGAGTGCGGCGCCCCCATGACCCCGAGGGAAGGAGAGTGGGCCCAGGGGTGTCATCACGGCCATGTCGTCTATCCGCGCATCTCCCCTTGCATCATCGTCGCGGTGCGCAAGGGGCCGGCCATCTTGCTGGCAGCCCACCGCCGTCACTATCAGGCGGATGATCCCATGTATACCGTGCTGGCCGGCTTCGTGGAGGCAGGGGAGAATCTGGAGCAGTGCGTGGCGCGGGAGGTGTTCGAGGAGAGCGGCATCCGGGTGACCAATGTGCGTTACGTGGCGAGCCAGCCCTGGCCCTTCCCCCACAGCCTGATGATGGGCTTCACCGCCGACTACGAGAGCGGCGAGATCCGGGTGCAGGATGACGAACTGGTGGCGGCCGATTTCTTTGCCGCCGACCGGCTGCCGCGCTTGCCCCCTCATGGCACCATAGCGCGCCGGCTCATCGAACAGTGCCTCGCCGAGGCGCGTTGAGGGAAAACGGGGGCGCTTGTATGCGCCCCCTCACATCTTTGCACTCCTGCGGCGAAGTGCGGCGTCAGGGTCGCCCTCAGCCTTGCACAAAGTGGTATCATGTCCGCCATTTTATGCGTGACATGACTCAGGAACTGGGATGAAAGAGCTGAAAAACGATCGATACCTGCGTGCCCTGCTGCGCCAGGAAGTGGACATGACCCCGGTATGGATGATGCGTCAGGCTGGCCGTTATCTGCCGGAATACAAGGCGACCCGCGCCGTTGCGGGGGATTTCATGTCCCTGTGTCGCAACGCCGAGCTGGCCTGTGAAGTCACCTTGCAGCCCCTGCGCCGCTATCCGCTCGATGCCGCCATTCTCTTCTCCGACATCCTGACCGTGCCCGATGCCATGGGGCTGGGCCTCTACTTCGAACAGGGGGAAGGCCCGCGCTTCGAGCGCCCGATCACCTCCATGGCCGACGTGCAGGCCCTGCCCATCCCGGATCCGGAAGACGAGCTCGGCTACGTGATGAATGCGGTACGCACCATCCGCCGCGAGCTCAAGGGCGACGTGCCGCTCATCGGCTTCTCCGGCAGCCCCTGGACCCTGGCCACCTACATGGTGGAGGGGGGCAGCTCCAAGGCCTTCACCAAGATCAAGAAGATGATGTATGCAGAGCCGCAGACCCTGCATCTGCTGCTCGACAAGCTGGCGGACAGCGTGATCAGCTATCTCAACGCCCAGATCAGGGCGGGTGCCCAGGCGGTCATGGTATTCGACACCTGGGGCGGCGTGCTCACCCCGCGCGATTACCGCGACTTCTCCCTGCAGTACATGCACAAGATCGTCGATGGCCTGATCCGTGAACATGAGGGCCGCCGTGTGCCGGTCACCCTGTTCACCAAGAACGGCGGCCAGTGGCTGGAGCAGATCGCCGCCACCGGCTGTGATGCCCTGGGGCTGGACTGGACCACCGACATCGCGGACGCCAAACGCCGGGTCGGCGACAAGGTGGCGCTGCAAGGCAACATGGACCCCTCCATGCTCTACGCCACCCCGGAGCGGATCCGCGAAGAGGTCGCCACCATTCTGGCCGGTTTCGGTCATGGCAACGGTCATGTCTTCAACCTGGGGCACGGCATCCATCAGGATGTGGACCCGGAACATGCCGGCGTGTTCGTCAACGCGGTGCATGAGCTCTCCGCCCGGTACCACGGTCGCTGAGCGCGGCAAACAGCGTGATGAACGGGGCCTGCGGGCCCCGTTTTGCTGTCCGTGACACAGGGGGCTGCATCCTGGTTGCGGCTCGGGTTACACTGCACCCCCATGTTGGCAGTTGTGGCCGGGATGGGGTCGTTGAGGGGCAGGAGGCTGGATGGAGAAGCAGGCGTGGGATTGGGGGATCGACCTTGGCGGGACCAAGTGCGAGTGCGTGGTGCTCGATGGCGACGAGGTGTTGCTGCGCCACCGCATTCCCACTGAACGGCACGGCGGCTACCAGCACATGCTGGGCCAGATCGCCAAACTGGTGGACGAGTGTGCCGCCAAACTCGGTCAGCGTCCTGCACTCATCGGCATGGGGACGCCGGGGGCCCGGGACCCCCAGACCGGGCTGCTGAAAAACAGCAACACCACCGAGTTCAACGGCAAGCCGCTCAAGGAAGATCTGGAGCGCAGGCTGGGCGTCCCCGTGCTCATCGCCAACGACGCCAACTGTTTCGCCCTGGCGGAAACCCATCTGGGGGCGGTGCGCCAGCATCATCCCGATGCAAAAGTGGTGTTCGGCATCATCATGGGCACCGGGGTCGGGGCCGGCATCGTCATCAACGGCCAGATCCTCAACGGTCACCACGGCATCGCCGGGGAGTGGGGGCACAACGTCCTGTTGCCGGAGGGGCCAGAGTGCTACTGCGGCAAGCGCGGCTGCGTCGAAACCCTCATCAGCGGCCCGGCGCTGGAGGCCTGGTACGAGGCCAGGACCAAACGCCGTCTCTCGCTCGCCCAGATTGCTGCGGCCAGTGCCCATGATCATGTCGCCAGGCTCACCATGGACAGGTTGCACCTGCTGTTCGGCCAGGCCCTCGCCAACGTGATCAATATTCTCGATCCGGACGTCATCGTCATCGGTGGCGGCGTGGGCAATGTGCAGAGCCTCTATCGCGCCGGGCGCGAAACGGTATTGCCCTTCCTGTTCAACCCCCGCTTCGCCACCCCCATGGTAGCGCCGGCTCTGGGGGACAGCGCCGGGGTATTCGGTGCCGCACTGCTGGCCCGCGGCGTCTTTCGCGAGGCACTGCTCTCGTGAGTCGCCCCTTCCTCTCATCCCTTTGTCGCAGCTAAGGACACAACGTTTCCATGATCAAGATTGCCATCAACGGCTATGGCCGCATCGGCCGCAACGTGCTGCGGGCCCTCTACGAGAGCGGCCGCGACAAGACCATCAAGATAGTGGCCATCAACGAGCTGGCGGCCCCCGAGGCCATGGTGCACCTGACCCGCTTCGACACCAGCCACGGTCGCTTCCGCTATCCGGTGCAACTGGCGGGCAACAGCATGCAGGTGGGGGAGGATCTCATCGCCCTGTTTGCCGAGCGGGATCCGTCGAACTTGCCGTGGCGGGCGCTGGGGGTGGACGTGGTGCTGGACTGCACCGGGGTGTTCGGCTCCCGGGCCGATGCCGAGCTGCATCTGGGGGCGGGAGCGGGCAAGGTGCTCTTCTCCCATCCGGCGGACGCGGACGTGGACGCCACCATCGTCTACGGGGTCAACCACCAGGTGCTGACCGGGCGGGAGCGGATCGTCTCCAACGCCTCCTGTACCACCAACTGCGTGGTCCCCGTCATCGAAACATTGCATCGAGAATTCGAGATAAATTGTGGTACTATTACGACAATTCATTCGGCCATGCACGATCAGCAAGTCATCGATGCCTATCACGGCGACTTGCGCAGAACCCGGGCAGCCAGCCAGTCCATCATCCCGGTGGACACCAAGCTGGCAAAGGGGTTGGAACGTATCCTTCCCCACTTTGCCGGCAAGTTCGAGGCGATCGCGGTACGGGTACCGACCATCAATGTAACCGCCATGGATCTGAGCATTACTGTTCGTAAAAAAGTGACAGTTAGTGACGTAAATCAAGCCCTGCAACGGGCATCCAGAGGTACATTACACGGTATTCTGGACTACACGGAAGAGCCACTGGTCTCCGTAGACTTTAATCATGATGCACACTCCTGCATCATTGATGGTACCCAGACCCGGGTCAGCGATGCCAACCTCGTCAAGATGTTGATGTGGTGCGATAACGAATGGGGCTTCGCCAACCGCATGCTGGATACCACCCGGGCCATGATGGCCGCAGGCTGAGAGTCTGCACCGGGCGCAAGGTTACTGTTTTTTTAACATTACCTGAAAATATATAGAGGACTGAATATGTCTGTTATCAAGATGACCGACCTGGATCTGGCGGGCAAACGCGTTCTGATCCGTGCTGACCTGAACGTGCCGGTAAAAGACGGCAAGGTCACTTCCGATGCACGTATCGTTGCGACTCTGCCGACCATCAAGCTGGCTCTGGAAAAGGGCGCCAAGCTGATGATCACCTCCCACCTGGGTCGTCCGACCGAGGGTGAATACAACGAAGAATTCTCCCTGGCTCCGGTTGTCAACTATCTGAAAGACGCACTGTCCTGCCCGGTTCGTCTGGCCAAAGACTACCTGGATGGCGTAGACGTCGCCGCCGGTGAGCTGGTTGTGCTGGAAAACTGCCGCTTCAACAAAGGCGAGAAGAAGAACACCGAAGAGCTGGCCAAAAAATACGCCGCCCTGTGTGACGTCTTTGTAATGGATGCGTTCGGTACTGCTCACCGCGCCGAAGGTTCTACCTACGGTGTGGCCCAGTTCGCGCCGGTTGCCTGTGCAGGCCCCCTGCTGGCCGGTGAACTGGAAGCCCTGGGCAAAGCAATGCTGAAGCCCGAGCGCCCCATGGTTGCCATCGTGGGCGGCTCCAAGGTCTCCACAAAGCTGACCGTACTGGAATCCCTCTCCAAGATCGCTGACCAGCTGGTGGTCGGTGGTGGCATCGCCAACACCTTCATCGCTGCTGCCGGTCACAACGTCGGCAAGTCCCTGTGCGAGCACGATCTGATCGACACCGCCAAGAAACTGGCTGCCGAAACCAACATTCCGGTGACCACCGACGTGGTTGTGGGCGCCGAGTTCTCCGAATCCACCCCGGCCACCATCAAGTCTGTGTCCGACGTGACTGACGGCGACATGATCTTCGACATCGGTCCGGATTCCGCCAAGGCCCTGGCCGACATCATCATGAACGCCAAGACCATCCTGTGGAACGGCCCGGTCGGTGTGTTCGAGTTCGACCAGTTCGCTGAAGGCACCAAGGTGATCGCCGAAGCCATCGCCGCTTCCCCGGCCTTCTCCATCGCTGGCGGTGGTGACACCCTGGCTGCCATCGACAAGTTCGGCATCGCCGACAAGGTCTCCTACATCTCCACCGGCGGCGGCGCCTTCCTGGAGTTCGTAGAAGGCAAGGTACTGCCGGCTGTCGCGATTCTCGAAGAGCGCGCCAAAGCCTAATTGACCCGGGACGGGGGGCAAAAGCCTCCCGTTTCGTTTATCATGTGGCCGCTGTGCCGGTTCATGATGAACCCCCCACTTTTTATTAACGGCATACGAGACAGGACGATTAAACATGTCTAAGAAAATTTTCGACTTCGTAAAACCCGGCGTGATCACTGGTGATGACGTTCAGAAAGTATTCGCCATCGCCAAGGAAAACGGCTTCGCTCTGCCGGCCGTCAACTGCGTCGGTACCGACTCCGTGAACGCCGTGCTGGAAGCTGCTGCCAAGGTCAAAGCCCCGGTTATCGTACAGTTCTCCAACGGTGGTGCCGTGTTCACCGCCGGTAAGGGTCTGAAGCTGGAAGGCCAGCAAGCTGCCATCCTGGGTGCCATCTCCGGTGCCAAGCACGTGCACGCCGTTGCCGAAGCCTACGGTGTGCCGGTGATCCTGCACACCGACCACGCCGCCAAGAAGCTGCTGCCGTGGATCGACGGTCTGCTGGACGCGGGCGAGAAGCACTTTGCCGAAACCGGCAAGCCGCTGTTCTCCTCCCACATGCTGGATCTGTCCGAAGAGTCTCTGGAAGAGAACATCGACATCTGCTGCGAGTACCTGACCCGCATGGCCAAGATGAACATGACTCTGGAGCTGGAACTGGGCTGCACCGGCGGTGAAGAAGACGGCGTGGACAACAGCCACCTGGACCAATCCTCCCTGTACACCCAGCCGGAAGACGTGGCCTACGCCTACGAGCGTCTGTCCAAGATCAGCCCGCGCTTCACCATCGCTGCCTCCTTCGGCAACGTGCACGGTGTGTACAAGCCGGGTAACGTCAAGCTGACTCCGAAGATCCTGGACAACTCCCAGAAGTACGTCTCCGAGAAGTTCGGTCTGCCTGCCAAGTCCCTGGACTTCGTGTTCCACGGTGGCTCCGGCTCTACCCTGGAAGAGATCCGCGAATCCATCTCCTACGGCGTGGTGAAGATGAACATCGACACCGACACCCAGTGGGCGACCTGGGAAGGCGTGCTGAACTTCTACAAGTCCAACGAAGCCTACCTGCAAGGCCAGCTGGGCAACCCGGAAGGTGCCGACAAGCCGAACAAGAAGTTCTACGATCCGCGCGTATGGCTGCGTGCCGGTCAGACTTCCATGATCGCGCGTCTGGAGAAGGCCTTCTCCGACCTGAACGCTATCGACGTACTGTAATTCGCAGCACCTTGATTGCATGAAAAGGCGCCCTTCGGGGCGCCTTTTGCATTTCTGTGATCCTGACGGGCTGGATTGGGAATGGGGGGCTGGGTATTATCGATGACATCCGTTTAATTTAGTAAACGAATGCAACCAGGCAGGATGCTGAGCATGCAGACAGGAAGACAGGGACATCAGGAACACACGGCCTCCTATTACGCGGCCACTCGCAACGACCATCGGCAGTGGCCCGAGCTCAGTGGTGAGCTGGATGCGGACGTCTGCGTCATTGGTGGCGGTTTCACTGGCCTCAACACCGCCATCAACCTGGCCGATGCCGGTTACAAGGTGGTGCTGCTGGAGGCCAACCGCATCGGTTGGGGAGCGTCGGGGCGCAACGGCGGCCAGCTGATCCGCGGCATCGGCCACGATACCAGCCAGTTTGCCCGCTGGATTGGCGAGGCGGGCGTGCGGGAGCTGGATCTCATGGGGATCGAAGCGGTGCAACTGGTGCGCGAGCGGGTCGAGCGTTTCAATATCGAGTGCGATCTCACCTGGGGCTATTGCGATCTCGCCACCAAGGCGCGCCACCTGAAGGGGTTCGAGGAGGATGCCGAGCACCTGGCGAGCCTGGGTTACCGGCACGCACTGAAAATGGTGGCGCGGGAGGAGATGCACACCGTGGTCGGATCGGATCGCTATATCGGCGGGATGATCGACATGGGCTCCGGTCACCTGCATCCTCTCAACCTGGCACTCGGCGAAGCGCGTGCGGCAGCCAGTCTCGGGGTCTCCCTGTTCGAACACTCAAGGGTGACCCACATCGACTACGGCGAGCGGGTCGAGGTGACCACGGCCCACGGCCGGGTCAGCGCGGACTACCTGGTGATCGGCTGCAACGCTTACCTGGGCGACCTCCAGCCCGATCTCGGGGGCAAGGTGCTGCCGGCGGGCTCCTACATTCTCGCCACCCAGGTGCTGGAGAAGCGCCTGCGCCAGCGCTTGCTGCCACAGAACATGGCGGTGTGCGATCAGAATGTGGCGCTCGACTACTATCGGCTGTCGGCGGACGGTCGCCTGCTGTTTGGCGGGGCCTGCAACTACTCGGGCCGTGACCCCCGCGACATCAAGGCCTTCATGCTGCCCAAGCTGCTGCGGGTTTTCCCCGAGCTCGCGGGTACCGCCATCGAGTTCCAGTGGGGGGGCATGATAGGCATAGGCGCCAACCGGCTGCCCCAGATAGGCCGCCTCGAGCAGCACCCCAACGTCTTCTATGCCCAGGCCTATTCGGGCCATGGCCTCAATGCCACCCACATGGCGGGCAAGCTGGTGGCGGAGGCGATCAAGGGGGAGAGCCGGGGCTTCGATCTCTTCAGCCGCGTCCCCCACATGACCTTCCCGGGTGGCCCGGCGTTGCGCTCTCCGCTGCTGGCGCTCGGGATGCTCTGGTATCGGCTGAAGGATCTGCTCTAGGGAGAGGGGGGCTCGGGATTATCCCTGCTGCGTCGCGTCTGGCTCGGCCAGGCGCCAGCCCTGCTCCGTCTTCATCATCCAGACCTGGGTCTCCTGCGCCAGGGCCTGGCCTGCCTCGAAGTCGCCATATTTGCGCTCGAGCTCCATCAGCCCCATCTCCTGCTGGAAGGGGCCGACCCTGTCATAGACGAGATCCTCGTCGTGCAGCACCTGCAACTGATCCAGTCCCTGCTTGAAGTGGAGCTGGTAGCTCACCTTGACCAGATAGACCCCCTCCATCCGCTCCTCCTTGCCGAGCACGGCGAAGTCGCGGATGTCGAACAGGTCAGCATCTGTGCCCGCCTGCAACCTGGCGGTGACCTGGCTCTGGATGGTCTCTTCACCGGGACCTGCGTTGCAGCCATAAAGCCAGAGGGCCAGCAGGGGGATGAACCACTTTTTCATCAAAACTCCGGATGATGCGAGACAGGAGGGGCAAAGTTTGCCACGGTACGGGCCAGATACAAGGGATAGCCAGAAAAATCAGCAGTCTATGGCAGGTCCGAGGTAAGGGGACGGCGAACGATGCAGGTCATGATCAGGGTATCGCCGCTGAACCCGGCGATCTGTTTGCGATCTACTTGCTGGAAGCCGTGCCTGGTCCAAAAATGCAGGGCTGGCAGGTTGGTTTCTATGACCCCGAGCCGCATGTTGGTGCAACCCCAGTTTGCCGCCATCTCCATGAGCCGTAGGACGACTTGGCTGCCGATGCCACGGCCTTGCCTGCACTCCTTCAACAGCAGCAGACCGAGATAGGCGGTATCCGGTGTGGGATAGCCACGGATGAGATCGACGCAGCCAAGCAATTCTTCCCCCTCCAGCACGGCCAGCACAAACTTGTCCTCTTGCCCCATCCCCGGTGGACAGACCTTGAGTATCTCTTCGGCATCCGCAGGGACAGGCCCCTTGCTTTCGGTCAGCCAGCTGTAGGCTGGGGCTGCCATGACAACTTCCTCCAGCCAGCCCCTGTGCTCTGGGTGAAACGCTGACAGACGCCGGAGCTCCATCTAGCGCAGCTTGTCCAGCTGGCCGAGAAATTCGACAGGCCCCATGAAGCCGGTCACCCGCTGGCCGTTCACCTCGTTGCCATCGCGATCGAAGAAGATGAGGGTCGGCAATCCCAGCACGTTGAGGCCGTTGAGCAGATCCACGTCGGCGTCGTCGTTGGCGGTGACGTCCGCCTGCAGCAGCACCATCTCGCTGAAGCGCGCCTGCACATCGGGGTCGCTGAAGGTCTTGTGCTCGAACTCCTTGCAGGCCACGCACCAGTCGGCGTAGAGATCCAGCAGCACCGGCTTGCCGCGGGCGGCGGCAAGCTGCACCTTGAGATCGTCAAGGGTCTTGATGCGGATGAATCGGGGGGCCTGGGTCTGGGCGGCGGCATTGGCCCCCTCGGGTGGCAGCAGCAGATCCTTGCCCACCACCACGAGGCCCATCATCGCCAGCAACAGGACGAAGCCGCCAAGGCTCTTGCCCACCGAATGGGCGCGATGCTGGTTGTGGTGATAGAGATAACCGCACAGCACCAGCCCCCAGCCGAGCCAGAGCAGGGTGGCCACCTGATCGCTCAGGAGCCTTGAGAGCAGCAGGATGGGTACCGCCAGCAGCGCAAACCCGAAGAGTTGCTTGATCACATCCATCCAGGCGCCGGCCCTGGGCAGCAGCTTGCCGCTAGAGGTGCCGAGCAAGAGCAGCGGCAGCCCCATGCCCAGGGAGAGGGCATAGAGGGCCGCACCGCCAAGCCAGAGGTCGCCACTCTGGGCCACGTAGATAAGGGCCCCGGAGAGCGGCGCCGTGGTGCAGGGGGAGCAGACCAGTCCCGAGATCATGCCCATGATGGCGACGCCGGCCACGGATCCGCCCTGCTGGCGGTTGGAGAAGCCCGAGAGACGGGTTTGCAGGCTGCTCGGCAGTTGCAGGGTGTAGAGCCCGAACATGGAGAGGGCGAGCAGCACGAACATCACCGAGAGGCCGATGAGCACATAGGAGTGCTGCAGGGCCGCCTGGAATTGCAGGCCCGCCGAGGCAACGACGAGCCCGAGCAGGGTATAGGTGACCGCCATCCCCTGCACATAGACAAAGGAGAGCAGGAAGGCGCGACGGGTGGAGAGGCGATGCCCGGCCCCGGCGATGATCCCGGTCAGGATGGGATACATGGGGAAGACGCAGGGGGTGAAGGCGAGGCCGAGACCCAGGGCGAAGAAGGCGGCGACGCTGATCCAGAACCCCTGGCTGCCGAGGGCGGCCGCCAGCCTGTCCTGCTGGCTGCCCGGCACGTCGGTGCCCTGAAGGGGGGCCACCGCTTCCGCCTGGGCGGGGGCGGTGAGGGGCTCGACGGCGATCCGCTTGTCGGTGGGTGGGTAGCAGAGTCCCTCGGTACAGCCCTGGTAACTCAGGGTGAGGCTCGCCGTGTCCCCGACCCGGGTCAGTGCCACGGGGATCTGCACCTCCTGGTAATAGACCCGGCTCTTGCCGAAGAAGTCATCCTCGTGCTCGGTGCCGGGGGGCAGGACGGGCTCGTCAAAGGCGAGGTTCTCTCCCTTCACACGGATGCTGTGGCGATAGAGGTAGTAGCCGTCGGCGATGCGTATCCGGAGCAGCAGCCGATCACCCTGTTGTTCGCTCTCGAGGGCGAAGGCCTGATCCACCTTGAGGAATCTTGGCTGGGTCTCGATGCCGAGGCTGCCGAGCAGATCCTGGCTGCTGGCCCGGGCGGGGGCCGTCGTCAGGACGCAGAGCAGGCCCAGCAGTATCAGCAGGAAGGAGAGGGGGCGAGAGGCGGTCATGAGGTCTCCTGTGTCAACCAGTCGAGATAGGCAGGGTGGCCCTGGCTTGCCGGGAGCGCCAGGATCTCCGGTACCTCGTAGGGATGGTGGGCGAGAATGCACTGGCGCAGGGGTTGGAACAGCGCGGCCCGACTCTTGATGACGAGCTGGATCTCCCGGGTTCGCTCCGTCTTGCCCTGCCAGCGATAGACGGAGGTGACCCCGGGCAGCTGGTTGATGCAGGCGGCGAGGCGCTGGTCGAGCAGCTGCTCGCAGAGGCGGTCTGCACTGGTCTCGTCGGGGCAGGTGCAGAGCACCAGAATGGCGTCGGTCATAGGGATGGACGGTCTCGGCAACGGGGCGCACGGGCCCCCTGGATCAGCCGTTACTATACCGGGCCGGGGGGCAAATAGCACCCGGCCCCCCGCACCCGGAATAAGTCATGCGCCCGAGATGGACGCTGTGAAAAGGACAGGGCAGAATGAGCGGGCTTGTTCCAATTCTACGTAAGGAAATGTATGACCCAACAGAATGAGCAGCAGAGAAACCGCATGTTGAGCCTGTTGCGTGAAGGGGAGCGCCGCATGCTGGTGCAACTGGCCGGTCTGCTGCGTACCAGTGTCGACGAGATCAATGCGGAGCTGGAAAAAGAGGAGCTGTTGTCGGCGTTGGAGCAACCCATCACGGTGGAGTACCTCAACGGCGTGGTGCAGCATCATCTGTTCGAGCGCCTGCACAAGGGGGACATGGTGGCGGCCCAGCGCATGCTGAACCAGTACCAGAGCGACCTCGAAGCCATGATGCGCCAGGAAACCAGGCAGGACGACACCCCGCCGGAAGAGGTCAAGGCCCAGGCCTGACCCCGCGAGGCCCTCTTCAGCACCATCATGCCATCGCATGATGGTGCCTCGCCCTTACCCCTCGAATCGCTTATCCCAGTGCCTTCTGCACCTGTCCCATGGGAATGGGGAACACCTTGTCGTAGCTCCAGTTGTAGACGAAGGCATAGACCAGGTAGAAGAGCACGAAGCCCATATCCAGCACCAGCGCCTCCAGCAGGCCGATGTCGAGCCACCAGGACATCACCGGCAGGGCCACGATCAGCAGGCCCCCCTCGAACCCCAGGGTGTGCAGCACCCGCTGCCACAGCGCCTTGTGGGTGTGGCCCTGATAGCGCAGCAGCAGCTTGTCCACCCCGATGTTGTAGACATAGTTCCAGACGGTGGCGACCACCGAGAAGAACAGGGCCAGGGGGCCCATGTGGTTGAGCCCGACGCCGGTCACCCAGCTGGCCAGCGGAGCGGCGATCAGCAGGCCAATCAATTCGAAGCCGATGGCGTGGCGCAGGCGGTCACGGGTCGTACGCATGGTCTGTCTCTCTCTCTGATCAGGGAATGGCGGCAATGTATCGCCAAAACCGGATAGATTCACGTTGGTATCTATCGCTAAAATAGATAGATGTGACGACACAACCGCACGGCGGAGCAGGCTCATGACCCCTTCACTGGAACACTTCAAGGCATTGCTGGCGACGGCCGAGACCGGGTCGTTCTCGGCGGCGGCGCGCAGGCTGGGCAAGGCCCAGTCGGTGGTGAGTGCCGCCATCGCCAACCTGGAGATCGATCTCGGCCTTGCGCTGTTCGATCGCAGCGGCCGCTATCCCGTGCTGACCGAGGCGGGGGCCCGCATCTGTCAGGAGGCGGGGGTGCTGCTGGCCCAGAGCGAGCGACTGCAGGCCATCGCCGGCGAGCTGGCCAACGGCGTCGAGTCGCGCCTCACCCTGGCCATCGACGATGACTCCCACCTGCCCTGGCTTGGTTCCCTGCTGGAGGAGTTCGCCAGCCGTTACCCGGCGGTGGAGCTGGAGCTGCTGTTTCCGCTGATGGAAGACGTGACCGAGCTGCTCAAGAGCGGCCGTGCCCAGCTCGGCATCAGCTACCAGAAGGCGCACCCCGAGCGGGAGCTGGTCTCCCGCTCCCTGGGGACGGTCACCATGCCCCTGGTGGTCTCTCCGGATCACCCCCTGGCCCACAAGACGCCGTTGAAGGAGAGCGACCTGCAAGGGGCTCGCCAGTTGATGGTGACTGGACGGCGGGAGGGGACGGAGCGCCATCGCTTCCGCCTCTCGGCGCAAGTGTGGTGGGTGGAGGGGGATCTCGGGATCCTGGAGCTGGTGAAACTGGGGCTGGGATGGGCGGCGGTGCCCGAGTTTCTGCTGCACCGGCCCCTGGCGCGGGGGGAGCTGGTGGTGCTCAAGCCGGACTTCATCGCCGAGGCGGAACTGGCGCTGGAGTTGCAGTGGTATCGCGCCCGCCCACTCGGGCAGGCGGGGCGCTGGTTGCAGGAGGCACTGCTGGCGCGGGTGCCTCGCTAGGGGGGATTCAGTCGATCAACGCATAGGGCAGGGGTTGCAGACCGAGGCTGGAGCCCTCTTCCAGCTTGAGGCGGAAGCGGGCGTCGGCCTCGGTGTCCTTGGGCAGCACGGCGGTGAGCCACACCTGACCCTGCTGCTGCCAGGCGTTGAGCACCAGACCGCTGCGGCGCCAGTTGTCACCGAGCTGGATCTCCAGGGTGTCACCGCTGGCCACCTGCGTTGCGGCAGTGCCGCTCAGCACGAAGAGGGCGCGGTTGTTGGCGCCGCGATACTTGGCGCGTGCCACCGTCTCCTGCCCCATGTAGCAGCCCTTGTTGAAGCTGATGCCATCAAGGGCTTGCAGGTTCAGCATCTGGGGGATGTATTCCCCCTGATGGACCGCTTCCAGATGAGGGAGACCGGCTTTGATTTCCAGCCCCCACCAGAGTCCTTCGTCGCCCACCGGCAGGTTGAGGGCCAGCGGGGATGTGCTCGCCAGCAGCCAGCGGTTCGCCTCCACCCTGACTGCCATGCCGCCCTCCACCAGACCGGTGCCGGTCAGCGCGAAGTGCTGTGCCATCCAGTCGTCCGTCCCCTGACCGGCCAGTCCGGTCAGGCTGCCCTGAAACTCGCCGATCTCGACCTTGGCAAAGATCGCAAACTTCTTGAGCTCCGGCAGCTGGCGTGCCAGCACCGAGGGCTTGGTCAGCATCAGCAGGCTGTCTTCCAGGCAGAGCAGGCGAAAATCGCTCCACAGCTTGCCCTTGGGATCGCAGTGGCCGCCGAGGGTGCTCTGGCCCGGTTGCAGGGCGTTGACGTCGCAGGTGACCTGACCTTGCAGATACTTGGCGCGATCCGGGCCGCCGAGGCGGGTGATGGCCAGATTGGTCAGGGAAAACAGGGTCGGCTCGGCAGGAAGAAGAGGGGTCGGCAGGCTCACGATGGGATTCCAGAGACAGAAAGTATGTGACCTGCATGGTAAAGACGTAAGGAATGTTTGTCAGCCGGAAAATCCTGCTGCTACCATTCCCCGGTCTTTGTAAGGAGAGTTCCATGTTGAACCCAAGTGAGAAGTCCCGCCTGAAGTGGGCCTGCCGTCGCGGCATGCTCGAGCTGGATGTGATCTTTATGCCCTTCTTTGAGCACGAGTTCGATGGCCTCGGCGAGGCCGAACAGCGCACCTTCATCCGCCTGCTGGAGTGCGAGGATCCCGAGCTGTTCCGCTGGTGCATGGGTCACGGCGTGCCCGAGGATCCCGATTTTGCCGCCATGATCCCCCTGATCCTCGAGCGCAACCAGGCCCGTCACGACAGCCTGCGCTGAGCCCGACTCGCGACCGCCCCCCCTCATGGCCAGCCTCGCGTCTCCCCAGCGGGCAGTGATGCCCGTGATCGCCTCCCGCCAGCAGCGTCTGCTGCTGTGCATCCTGTTTCTGTTGCTGCTCTTGCCCGTCGCCAGCCTGATCCAGGGCTGGCAATGGGGGCTGTTCCTCCCTGTCTGGGGGCTGAGTCTGTGGCGTGCGTTGCGCCGCCATCCGGCGGCGAGCGGCGTGCTCGTCTGGGATGGGGAGTGGCTCGAGTGGCAAGGGGCGCGCCATCGGCTGGATCCCCGCAGCCGCATCCTGCCCGGGGTGCTCTGGTTGCGGCTGAAGACGGTGGAGGGCTCCGAGGGGCAGCTCTGGCTCTTCTCCGATGCCCTGGCCCCTGCACACTACCGCGCCCTGGCCCGCGCCATCCACCTCGCTGTCCGCTAGGGGCGTCTCTCTCTACCTGCTACATCTGCCGCTCATAGCAGATGACCCCGCCTGGGCGGGGTCATCTGGGGGAGGGCATACGCCCGAATCGAACGCAACGGCCTTATTCCCGATCCGGGGTCAGCACGGTCGGCTTGGAGTCCGGCTGCATGTCCGGATAATCCAGGTTGTAGTGCAAACCGCGAGACTCCTTGCGCTCCAGGGCGCAGTTGACGATGAGCTCGGCCACCTGCAACAGGTTGCGCAGCTCCAGCAGGTTGTTGGAGACCCGGAAGTTGGCGTAGTACTCCTGCACCTCCTGCTTGAGCAGATCGATGCGACGCTTGGCCCGGGCCAGGCGCTTGTTGGTGCGCACTATGCCCACGTAGTCCCACATCATCAGCCGCAGCTCGTGCCAGTTGTGCTGGATCACCACCTGCTCGTCCGAGTCATCCACCTGGCTCTCGTCCCAGGCCGGCAGGCTGGGGGGCGCCACGCTGGTGGGCAGCTTGGCCAGGATGTCGGCTCCCGCCTGATGGGCATAGACCACGCATTCGAGCAGGGAGTTGGAGGCCATGCGATTGGCGCCGTGCAACCCGGTATAGGTCACCTCGCCGATGGCATAGAGGCCGGGGATGTCGGTCTGGCCGTTGTTGTCGATCATCACGCCGCCACAGGTGTAGTGGGCCGCCGGGACGATGGGCATCGCCTCCTTGGTGATGTCGATACCGACCGCGAGGCAGCGCTCATAAATGGTCGGGAAGTGCTTGATGATGAAATCCGCCGGCTTGTGGCTGATGTCCAGATACATGCAATCCGCCCCGAGGCGCTTCATCTCGTGGTCGATGGCGCGGGCGACGATGTCCCGCGGGGCCAGCTCGGCCCGCTCGTCAAACTCCGGCATGAAGCGGCTGCCGTCGGGACGGCGCAGGTAGGCCCCTTCGCCGCGCAGCGCCTCGGTCAGCAGGAAGTTGGGGTCGTCCGGGTGGAACAGGCTGGTGGGGTGGAACTGGTTGAACTCCAGATTTGCCACCCGGCAGCCGGCCCGCCATGCCATGGCGATGCCGTCGCCAGAGCTTACATCGGGGTTGGAGGTGTACTGGTACACCTTGGAGGCCCCGCCGGTGGCCAGCGCCACGAAGCGGGCGCGGATCACCTCGACCTGCTCGGCGTTGCGATTCCAGACATAGGCTCCCAGTACCTTGTTGCCCGGCAGACCCAGCTTGCGGGTGGTGATGAGATCGACCGCGTTGAAGCGCTCCATCAGCTGGATGTTGGGGTGGGCGCGCACCTGGTCGATCAGGGTGAGCTGCACCGCCTTGCCGGTGGCGTCGGCCGCGTGGAAGATGCGGCGATGGCTGTGGCCCCCTTCCCGGGTCAGGTGATAGTGGGATTCCCCCTCGGCATCCTCTTCCTGATCGAAGGGGACCCCTTGCTGAATGAGCCACTGGATGGAGTCGCGGGCGTTGCGGGCGGTGAACTCTACCACCGCCGGGTCGCACAACCCGGCGCCGGCGTTGAGCGTGTCGCTCACGTGGGATTCGATGCTGTCGGTCTCGTCGAACACGGCAGCGATGCCTCCTTGCGCATAGAGAGTGGCCCCCTCACTGATGGGCCCCTTGCTCAGAACCAGGACTTTGGCCTGGTCTGCCAATCGCAACGCGAGGGACAGACCGGCGGCACCGCTGCCAATGATGAGTACGTCGCAAAGGTATTCAACACTTGCTTTCATAAGTATCATTGGCCTGGATTAAGAACTGGCCCCATGGTAGCCCAAGGGGGGTTGTGATGCAGCCCGCATCACATTTTTTTCAATGCAAGCGAACTTTCCCTGATTCCTCCTGTCTGAACTTGTGCGCTTAGAAGGGGCCGGAAAAGAAAAACGATAACCTGATGGGGGTTTTACGGCTCTGATGAGCGACCAGAATCTACTGGACGAACAGCTGGTTGAACGGGTCCAGCGTGGCGATAAAAATGCATTCAACCTATTGGTACGCAAGTACCAGCACAAGGTGGTCAACCTGGTGGCCAGGTATGTCAACAATCCGGGCGATGTACCGGATGTGGCGCAGGAGGCATTCATCAAGGCCTACCGTGCGTTGCCGACATTCCGTGGCGAGAGCGCGTTTTACACCTGGTTGTACCGGATCGCCGTCAACACGGCCAAAAACTACCTGACGTCACAGGGGCGCAGACCGCCCAGCAGTGATGTCGAAGCGGACGAGGCTGAATATTATGGTGGTGGTGAAGCCCTGCAAGAGGTGGCCACCCCGGAAAACTTGGCGCTGACCGACGAGATCAAACGCACCGTGTTTACCGCCATAGAAGCCTTGCCAGAAGATTTGAGAACGGCGATCACCCTTCGTGAAATGGAAGGGCTGAGCTACGAGGAGATTGCGGAGATCATGGATTGCCCGGTGGGTACGGTGAGATCCCGCATCTTCCGGGCGAGGGAAGCAATCGATAAAAAGCTGCAACCTCTGATCGAGCATTAACTGGGGAAAGACAGGCAAACTTATGGCAAATAAAGAGCAACTTTCAGCCCTGATGGATGGCGACCTCAGCGAAATCGAGGTACTGAACGAGCTGGGAACGGATCCCGCTCTGCAGGATACCTGGTCGCGTTACCATCTGATCGGTGATGCCATGCGGGGTGACCTGCCGGTCAATCTGCAACTGGATCTCAGCGACAGCATCATGCTGGCGCTGGAGGATGAACCCGCCATACTGGCGCCCAAGCCGGCACAGCCTGCTGCGCCCCAGGTGCAGCCCGCCGGCAAGGTGATCCCCTTCGTTCGCCGCTTTGGCCAGCAAGTGGGGCAGTATGCCATTGCCGCCTCCGTGGCTGCCGCCGTCATCTTCGGCGTGCAGCAGTACCAGGGCAAGGATGGTGTGCCGACCAGCCCGGTGCTCAATACCATACCCGTGGGTGGCAGTGCTGCGCCGGTGAGCGTGCACTATCCCCAGGATGGCAGCCGGACCGGTGTGCGTCAGCAAGGTCTGAGCGAGCAGCAGATGCAGGAGCAGCGCGAGCGCATCAATGCCTTCCTGCGCGACCATCAACTGCAACAGCGTCTGCTGCAAGACAAGCAGATTCAGGAATAACGCATTTTTAGGGATCAGATCGTGCGCCAGTCCAGCCGTATCCTGCTGGCCTCTCTCCTGTTGATTTGTGCCAAGGCCTCGGCCGACGATCTGTCGGCCGAGGCCTTGTTGCAGCAGATGCAGAGTGCCGTTTCGCAACAAAATTTCGAATTGTCCATGGTCAAGGCCCGCCAGGGGCGCCTCGAGCCTATCCGTTTCAGCCACGGGATCATCGATGGCAAGGAGGTGGCTCACCTGAGCTATCTCGACGGCAAGGCCGTGGAGTTCCTGCAACGCCAGAACGAATACACCTTCTTCGAAAACACCCATGAACCCTACACCCTCAAGGGGGCGCGTTTCCCCGGGGTGTGGTCGAGCCTGGTGAGGATGCCGCTGCCCCGGGTGATGGAGAGCTATGACCCCGTGCTGGCGGGCCGCAGCCGGGTGGCCGGCCTGGTGGCACAAGTGGTGCGGCTGGTGCCCAAGGAGGCGGACAAGTACGGCTTCGTGCTCTGGATTGACGAACAGAGCCATCTGCTGCTGCGGGTGGACATGGTGGATCGGGAAGGCAATCTGGTGGAACAGGTGCTGGGGGTGGATCTGGACAGGCAATCTGCGCCGGCCCCCTGGCTGGTCACCCTGGCACGCAGCAAGCTGCCGGATGCGCTGGCGCTGGAAGATGCCTATCCCGCTCCCCAGCAGA
Organism: Aeromonas sp. MaB10011B; assembly: GCF_017939325.1. Taxonomy (NCBI): domain Bacteria; kingdom Pseudomonadati; phylum Pseudomonadota; class Gammaproteobacteria; order Aeromonadales; family Aeromonadaceae; genus Aeromonas; species Aeromonas sp. MaB10011B. Next base: position 297,505 of record NZ_JAGKRK010000072.1, read on the forward strand.
CCCTCAACTGGCACCTGACCTGGTTGCCCGATGGCTTCAAGGTGCTCTCTCAGGATCGGCATCAGCTGGTCAGCACCAGTCTGCCGGTGGATTACATGATGCTCTCCGACGGGCTGGTGGATCTCTCCGTCTACGTCTCACGGGTCGATCCCAAGCAGGCGGTGCGCCAGCAGTTGATTCGCCAGGGGGCTACCTCGCTGGTGAGCTTCGTCAACGAGGTCGGGGTGGAGATCACCGTGGTGGGCGAGGTGCCCGCCGAAACCGCCAAGCGCATCGCCGAGGCAGTGCAGCCGCTGGCCCGCAACGAGGCGGTGCAGTGAGTCTTTGCCGTGAGACTTGCCCTGAGGGTGCCGCCGTGTTGAGATCCGGTGCATCCACCGCCCCCTGTGAGGAGTCATCAGGTGAGTAACATGAGTGAAGAGCTGGCCACAGTAGTGGCCATCGACGGCAATCACGCCTGGGTGGAGTGCGAGCGGCGAGCCGCCTGCAGCGGTTGCCACCAACAATCCAGCTGCGGGACCGGCACCGTCGCCAAGGCCTTTCCCATGAAGGCGCAGCGGCTGCGGGTCGCCCTCACCGGCGATGTGGCGGTGGGCCAGCAGATCCGCCTGGGCATCCCTCAGGCCAGCATCCTGCGCGGTGCGGCTCTGGTATACGTGCTGCCGCTCTTCTGTCTGCTGCTGGGCGCCCTGCTCGGCCAGCTCTGGCTGGTGCCGCTCTTGTCGGCGGGAGAGGGGGTGACCATCCTCTGCTGTCTGCTGGGCGGCGCCATCGGATTTTTACTGGTTCGTTACTTTTCTGACCGGCTCGAGCAGGGGGAATACGGTCCCCGCATGCTCGGGGTGGTGCTCAATACCCGTCATCTCTCTTGAGGGGCCGGGTCTGGCGGAGGGCATCCAGGTGCCCAACGCCCGCCAGACAAGGCGCTATTTGTGGGGCCCGCCGACTAAAGATTGGCCGTCGACCGGGTTATCCAGTAAAATCCTGCCCTCATATCCGACCCTAACTTAATTTTGAGTGATTCTTGCTCGATGAAACACATTCGTAACTTTTCGATTATTGCGCACATCGACCACGGTAAGTCGACCCTGTCGGACCGTCTGATCCAGACTTGCGGCGGCCTGTCCGATCGCGAGATGCAGGCCCAGGTGCTGGACTCCATGGATCTGGAGCGCGAGCGCGGCATTACCATCAAGGCACAGAGTGTGACCCTGAACTACCAGGCACAAGACGGTAACACCTATCAGCTGAACTTTATCGACACCCCGGGCCACGTGGATTTCTCCTACGAGGTTTCTCGCTCCCTGGCTGCCTGTGAAGGGGCACTGCTGGTGGTGGATGCCGGTCAGGGGGTTGAGGCACAGACTCTGGCCAACTGCTATACCGCCATGGAAATGGATCTGGAAGTGGTGCCGGTGCTGAACAAGATCGACCTGCCGGCCGCAGAGCCCGAGCGGGTTGCCGAGGAGATCGAGGACATCGTCGGCATCGACGCGGTGGACGCGGTGCGCTGCTCCGCCAAGACCGGCCTCGGTGTCGATCTGGTGCTGGAAGAGATCGTCGCCAAGATCCCGTCCCCGGAAGGGGATCCGGAGGCGCCGCTGCAGGCGCTGATCATCGACTCCTGGTTCGACTCCTATCTCGGGGTCGTGTCGCTCGTGCGGATCAAGAACGGTTCCCTGAAAAAGAACGACAAGATCAAGGTGATGAGCACCGGTCAGGTGTGGGGTGTGGATCGCATCGGTATCTTCACGCCGAAGCAGGTGGACACCGACGGCCTGGGTTGTGGCGAGGTAGGTTGGGTCGTCTGCGGCATCAAGGATATCCACGGTGCGCCGGTGGGGGATACCCTGACTCTGGCCAAGCACGGTGCCGAGAAGGCGCTGGCCGGCTTCAAGAAGGTGAAGCCCCAGGTCTATGCGGGCCTGTTCCCCATCTCCAGCGATGACTACGAGTCCTTCCGCGATGCGCTGGAGAAGCTCTCCCTCAACGATGCCTCCCTGTTCTACGAACCGGAGAGCTCCACGGCGCTGGGCTTCGGCTTCCGCTGCGGCTTCCTCGGGATGCTGCACATGGAGATCATCCAGGAGCGTCTGGAGCGTGAATACGATCTGGATCTCATCACCACTGCGCCGACCGTGGTCTACGAGATCGAGCTGAACGATGGCTCCACCATCCACATCGACAGCCCGGCCCAGATGCCCGCCATCAATAACATCAAGGAGATGCGCGAGCCCATCGCCGAGTGTCACATCCTGCTGCCGCAGGAGTACATGGGCAACGTCATCACCCTCTGCATCGAGAAGCGCGGCGTACAGACCAACATGGTCTACCACGGCAAGCAGGTGGCGCTGACCTACGAGATCCCGATGGCGGAAGTGGTGCTCGACTTCTTCGACCGTCTGAAGTCCACCAGTCGCGGCTACGCCTCCCTGGACTACGGCTTCAAGCGCTTCGAAACCTCCGACATGGTCCGTCTGGACATCATGATCAATGGCGAGCGGGTCGACGCCCTGGCCATCATCACCCACAAGGAGAACGCCCAGTATCGCGGTCGCCAGGTGGTGGAGAAGATGCGCGAGCTGATCCCGCGCCAGATGTTCGACATCGCCATTCAGGCCGCCATCGGCAACCAGATCATCGCCCGCAGCACCGTCAAGGCATTGCGTAAAGACGTCACCGCCAAGTGCTACGGTGGTGACGTGAGCCGGAAGAAGAAGCTGCTGAACAAGCAGAAAGAAGGCAAGAAGCGGATGAAGTCCCTGGGTCGTGTGGACGTGCCGCAAGAGGCCTTCCTCGCCATTCTCCACGTCGGAAAGGATTAATCGATGGCAAGCACCTTTTCCCTGATCCTCGTCGTCGTCACCCTGCTGACCGGCATCATCTGGACGCTCGACAAGCTGGTCTGGGCCAAGCAGCGGGCGGCCAAGATTGCCGCCGCCCGTGCCAATGCTGGTCCGGATGTGGACGAGAAGACACTGGCCAAGGTGGCCCCCATGCCGGTCTGGATCGAACAGACCGGCGGGGTTTTCCCGGTGATCGCGCTGGTGCTGATCCTGCGCTCCTTCATCTTCGAGCCGTTCCAGATCCCGTCCGGCTCCATGATGCCGACCCTGCTGGTGGGCGACTTCATCCTGGTGGAGAAGTTTGCCTACGGCCTCAAGGACCCGGTGACCAACACCAAGTTCCTCGAGACCGGCGAGCCGAAGCGCGGTGATGTGGTGGTCTTCAAGTATCCGCTGGATACCCGGGTGGACTACATCAAGCGGGTGGTCGGCATGCCCGGCGATCGGGTCATCTATCGCAACAAGGAGCTGATGATCCGGCCCAAGTGCGATGAGCAGGAAGGGAAAACGTGCCCCGGCTTCCAGAAGCTGGACGTCAAGTTCGAGCAGCGCGGGGAGTTCAGCCAGATGGGGATCCCGCTGGATCGCTACACCGAACAGCTGGGTGATGTCTCCCACGAGACCTTGCGCAACCCGCTGATGCCGGACCTGGTGGACCGCTACTATCGCCAGCCCGGCACCTACCCCGACGAGTGGGTGGTGCCGGAAGGCCACTATTTCGTGATGGGTGACAACCGCGACAACAGCACCGACAGCCGTTTCTGGGGTTTCGTGCCCGAGCAGAACCTGGTGGGCAAGGCGGTCGCCATCTGGATCAGTTTCGAATTCGAGCGCGAGGAAGGGTCCAGCTTGCCGAGCTGGGTGCCGACCGGTGTGCGCTTCAACCGCATTGGCGGAATCAAGTAAATGAATATCAAGATGAACAGACTGCAGTCCCGTCTCGGGCATGTCTTTCAGGATCCTGAGCTGCTGACCCGGGCTCTGACCCATCGCAGCGCAGGGTCCCGTCACAACGAGCGCCTGGAATTTCTGGGGGACTCCATCCTGAGTCTGGTGATTGCCGATGACCTCTTCCACCGCTTCCCGCAGGCGGCGGAAGGGGATCTCAGCCGGATGCGCGCCACCCTGGTGCGCGAGAAGACGCTGGCCGAGCTGGGCCGGGAATTCGACCTCGGGGATCACCTGATCCTGGGGCCGGGGGAGCTGAAAAGCGGCGGTTTTCGCCGCGAGTCCATCCTGGCCGACACCGTCGAGGCGGTGATCGGCGCCATCTATCTGGACACGGATCTGGAGCGGGTGCGCAGCCTCCTGCTCGGCTGGTATGCCAGCCGCCTTGGCGAGATCAAGCCCGGGATCGAACAGAAGGATCCCAAGACCCGTCTGCAAGAGATCCTGCAGGGCAGCCGCAAATCCCTGCCGACCTACACGGTGACCAACGTCAAGGGCGAGGCCCACAACCAGGAGTTCACCGTCCAGTGCGAAGTGGATGGGCTGGATGGCCCCCTGGTCGGGATCGGCTCCAGCCGCCGCAAGGCCGAACAGGCCGCGGCGCAGCAAGCACTGGAACGGCTGTCATGAGCACCATGACGGATCCGGCACTGTGCGCTCTTTTCACTCCATCAGCATTGGGAACGCGGGCATGACAGATACCACCTATTGCGGCTTTGTCGCCATCGTGGGCCGCCCCAACGTGGGCAAGTCCACCCTGCTCAACAAGTTGCTCGGCCAGAAGGTCAGCATCACCTCGAAGAAGCCCCAGACTACCCGTCACCGGATCCTGGGGATCGACACCGAGGAGAACCATCAGACCATCTATGTGGATACCCCGGGTCTGCACATCGAGGAGAAGCGGGCCATCAACCGCCTGATGAACCGCGCCGCCACCAGTTCCCTGGGGGACGTGGCCATGGTGGTGTTCGTGGTGGACGGCACTCACTGGACCAAGGATGACGAGATGGTGCTGGGTAAGCTGCGCCACCTCAAGTGCCCCGTGGTGCTGGCGGTCAACAAGATCGACAACGTCAAGGAGAAAGAGGATCTGCTGCCGCACCTCGAGTGGCTGGGTCAGCAGATGAACTTTGCCCACATCCTGCCCATCAGCGCCGAGAAGGGTACCAACGTGGAGAAGATCCGCGAGTGGGCCAAGGATCTGCTGCCGGAGAACGTCCACTTCTTCCCGGAAGATTACGTGACCGACCGCTCTTCCCGCTTCATGGCCTCCGAGATCATCCGCGAGAAGCTGATGCGCTTCACCGGCGAGGAGCTGCCCTATTCGGTGACGGTGGAGATCGAGCGCTTCAAGGTGGAGGAGACTGGTCTCTACCACATCCACGGGCTCATCCTGGTGGAGCGCGAAGGCCAGAAGAAGATGGTCATCGGCAACAAGGGCGAGAAGATCAAGACCATCGGCACAGAGGCGCGCATCGACATGGAACGGCTGTTCCAGAACAAGGTGCATCTCGAGCTGTGGGTCAAGGTCAAGTCCGGCTGGGCCGACGACGAGCGGGCCCTGCGCAGCCTCGGGTATGGCGACGACTGATTGCTGACCCCGGCTTTCGTCATCCACAGTCGGCCCTATCGGGAGACCAGCCAGCTGGTCGAGGTCTTCACCCAGGATAGCGGTCGATTCACCTTGGTGGCTCGCGGTTCCCGCGGGCCACGCTCCTCTCTGAAGGGGCTGCTTCAGCCCTTCACCCTGCTCACCATTGCCTGGCGCGGCAAGGGGGATCTCAAGAACCTCACCCAGGTGGAGTGCCCGGATCACTCGTTGCGCCTCGGGGGGGATCGTCTCTTCTACGGCCTCTATCTCAACGAGCTGGTCTACTACCTGCTGGAAGCACACACCCCCTTCCCCGAGGTGTTCGACGCCTATGCCCGTGCCATCATGGCCCTGGCGGACGGCGAGACCCCGGAGCTGCCCCTGCGCCGCTTCGAGTTCCTGCTGCTGCAGGCCCTGGGCTACGCGGTGGACTTCGAATATGCCGCGGACGACGACTCCCCCATCGACCCCACCCTGCTCTACGGCTTCGAGCGGGAGCTCGGCTTTGTCGCTTGCGAGCGGGCGCCGGATCCCCGTACCCTGTTCCTCGGCGCCCACCTGCTGGCCTTCGCCGAGGGGCGTTTCGACACGCCTCCCTTGCTGCAGGCGGCCAAGCGTTTCAGCCGGTTGGCGCTGCAGCCCTATCTCGGCAAGCGTCAACTGAAGAGCAGGGAGCTCTTTTTGAAGCGAAAAGGCAGTGTTTCAAGCTGATTTTTATTATCTGGTGATGTTTTGTGTTTATGACATCGCCTTTCATGAACAATAATGCTGTCGCCGTGGCCAGAACCGGCCTGCGGCGGCACATGGACAGAGGAGCGGGCACCACCCGCTCCGGCATTCACAGATGACCTGTATCAAGGAGTAAGCAATGAGCGAGATCTACCTGGGTGTGAACATCGACCATATCGCCACCCTGCGCAACGCCCGCGGCACCCAGTATCCGGATCCGGTACAGGCCGCCTTCGTGGCCGAGCAGGCCGGTGCCGATGGCATCACGGTCCACCTGCGGGAAGATCGCCGCCACATCACCGACCGGGACGTGGAGATCCTGCGCCAGACCATCCAGACCAGGATGAACCTGGAGATGGCGGTGACCGAGGAGATGATCGCCATCGCCTGCCGCATCAAGCCCCACTTCGTCTGCCTGGTGCCGGAGAAGCGCACCGAGGTGACCACCGAGGGTGGTCTGGACGTGGCGGGCCAGCTGGACAAGGTGACCGATGCGGTGACCCGTCTTGCGGCCGTCGGTGCTCAGGTATCCCTCTTCATCGATGCGGATCCGTTGCAGATCGATGCGGCCGCCGCGAGCGGTGCTCCCTTCATCGAGATCCACACCGGCCGCTACGCCGATGCCACCACGGATGCCGAGCGCAACGCCGAGTTCAAGCGCATCGCCGCCGGTGCTTCCTACGCCGCTGGCAAGGGCTTGAAGGTCAATGCGGGCCACGGTCTGCACTACCACAACGTCAAGGCTATCGCCGCCATCCCCGAGCTCTATGAGCTCAACATCGGTCACGCCATCATCGGCCGCGCCGCCTTCGACGGTCTGGCCAAGGCGGTCAGCGACATGCGTGCGCTGATGCAGGAAGCCCGTCAGGGGATCTGATGCCGTTCGCAGGTATCGCAACCACAAGGGACGCTTCGGCGTCCCTTGTGGTTTTCAGGAGTGGAAGGCGGGGTGAACCCCGAGCTCATCTGGCATGGGGCCGGGCATCCGTGTGCAGAGGGCGAAAGGGAAGGGGCGTCTCAGCCTGGCTCCGGGAAGTAGCGCTCCAGCAGGGCGGTGAGGATGGCCTGGCACTCGGCATCCGGCTCGCCGGTGACCAGGGCGGGGCGAAAGTGAAGCTGGAAGGCGCGCAGGACGGCGCGGCTCTGCTCATCCCAGGCGCCGTGCTGGGGTAGGCCGTAGCCGTAACGGGCAAGCTGCTGCTGCCATTGCAGCGCATCCCAGGGATTGAGCTGCGTCTGGCGCAGCTCGGCCACCCGGGCCTCGTCGGGCCAGGCGCCGACACCGTAGCGCAGGGCGAGCTCGCGCCAAGGGAACCGGGGGCCGGGATCTTGCTTGCGCTCGGGGGCGACATCGCTGTGGGCCAGCACCTGGGTGGGGGGGATCTGGTAGCGTTCGATCAGATCCCGGGCGAGGGCGCCGAGGGCGGCGATCTGGGCAGGGGGATAGGGTTGCCAGTGTCTCAGATGGGCGGGCAGGGCCGCGTCTTTCTCGTCATACCCGAGATTCACTATCTCGATACCGAGCGAACTGGCGTTGAGCCCGGCGTAGTGATGCCAGCGACTGCGTCCGGCGTGCCAGGCCCGCTGGCTGTCGGGCACCAGCTGGTAGACCGGGAACGGTTGCTCGTCGGTGTCGCGGGGGATCAGGTAGTGGGCGCTCACCTTGTGCTCCGGCTCGGTCAGCAGGCGCAGGGAGCGGGCATCCTCTTCATCCGTGTAGTGCAGGATGAGAAAGGCGATGCGCTCGTTCTGGCTGGCGCTCTGATGCTCCTGATTGAGACGATAGGGTGCAGGCTGGCAGGCGCCGAGCAGCAGGATGAGGGGCAGTGACCAGAACCAGCGCGCCGCGAACCGGCACACGCCGCCGCTCGCCGACGGGCGTGGAGTCAGCAGGCGGCGCCAGCCCATGGTCTAGCCTCGCACCTGGCCGGAGGCGGTCATCAGGGCCCGGGCCTGTATTTGGCGGTGAGGCCAATCAGGAAGTTGCGCAGGATCTGATCCCCGCAATCCTGATAGTGCTTGTGATCCCTGGCGCGGAACAGGGCGCTCAGCTCGGACTTGGAGAGGTTGAAGTTCGCGAGCTTGAGGGTGCCCAGCATCTCCTCTTCCTTGTAGTTGAGGCCGATGCGCAGCTTGCGCAGGATCAGGTTGTTGTTGATCCGGTTCGGGATCACCTGGGGCGGGGCATCTTCTCGCACACCGCGGCGCAGGGCGATGAAGCCGTCGAGGAACTGGCTCAGTGCCGAGTCCGGGCAGGCGGCGAAGCCCGCTTCCTGTGCCTCGCCCTCTTCGGCCTCTTTCATCAGCCAGCCGTGCAACTGGGCATGGGTGATGGCCAGATTGCCCTTGGCAAAGATCTCGACCATCTGGTCGTTGCTGATGCTGAGGGCATAGCGCAGGCGGCGCAGAATATCGTTGTTGGTCATGTTGACTCCTGTGGAAACGGTGCAGATGTTACCACCTGCCGCCTGTCCAGTCAGAAAAAGCGCCTCAGTCGGTCAGGGCCAGGTAGCGGGGGGCCTCTTGCCTCACCTGCTCCAGAGCATCCTGCAGCTCCAGCAATTCGGGCTCCAGATCGCTCACGGCGACCCCGTCGCGCAGCTGCTGCTCGAGCTGGGAGAGCAGGCGTTGCAGACCCGGCACCCCGGAGTAGGCGCAGCCACCGTTGAGGCGGTGGAGCTGGGCCAGCACGTCTGCATCGTCGACACTCCCTTCCAGCGCCGCCGCCAGGATGGGCTCCACCTCGTCGAAGCTGGCCACCAGCATGGTCAGCATCTCCCGGGCGAGGGCTGGCTTGCCGGCGGCCTGACGCACGGCGAGGGGCCAGTCTATCTGCTGATCCCCGTGATTCTGGTGCCGCCGGTGAGCGAAGTCGGTGATGAGCTGCGCCAGCATCCCCTCGTCGATGGGTTTGGCTAGGTAGTCGTCCATGCCCTGGCGAATGAGGCGCTCCCGCTCACCGGGAATGGCATGGGCGGTGACCGCGACGATGGGGGTCTCGGTGTTGAGGGAGTGGTGGCGGATCGCCTGGGTGGCGCTGATGCCGTCCATGACGGGCATCTGGATATCCATGAAGATGATGTCGAACGGCTGGCTCTGGGCCAGGTTGACCGCCTCCTTGCCGTTCTTGCACACCACCACCTCGGTCACCATCTCCTTGAGCATGGCGGCGATGAGCTTGAGGTTGGCGGCGTTGTCATCCACCGCCAGCACCTTGACCGCCTGCACGCTGCGCGGCGTCGGCGCGGGCAGGGGGGCACGGCGTACCGCCTCGGGGGAGAGCAGAGCGTGCAGCAACTTGCGATGGTTGATGGGCTTGGAGAGGCAGTGGACGGCGCCGTGGGCCAGCATGGCGTCGTAGAGGGCCGGCTCGTGGCTGCTGAGCAGCACTATGGTGTTCTGCTGGCCGTCCAGTCCGTCGAGACGGGCAATCACCTGCTGTGGGCTGTGCAGGGTGCTGCTGCCGATGAGCACCATGTCCTGGCTGTTCATCGGGGGCCACTCCTCGTCCACCGTCAGGGAGTGCACATCCAGGTGCCACTCTCCCAACAGGGCGAGCAGGGAGGCGTGAGTGAAGGGATCCGGCTCCAGCAGCCAGACCCGCTTGCCCTGGATGCGATCCAGCGGAAGCCGCTCGCTCTGTGGCAGGGGAGAGACATCCAGATCCAGGTGGAACGAGAAGACCGACCCCTTGCCGAGTTCGGATTCGAAGCGGATCTGGCCCCCCATCTGCTGCACCAGCTTCTGGGTGATGACGAGCCCGAGCCCGGTGCCCCCATAGCGGCGGGAGATGGAGGAGTCTGCCTGGTTGAAGGCCTGGAACAACTGGCGCTGCTGCTCTTCCGAGATGCCGATGCCGGTATCGCGAATCAGCACCCGCAGGCGCACCTTGTTGCCGCTGGATTCCCCGGTCTTCTCGACACGCACGTCCACGTTGCCGCGCTCGGTGAACTTGATGGCGTTGCCGGTGAGGTTGGTGAGCACCTGCTGCAGACGCATGGGGTCGCCGGTGAGGTAGTCCGGCACGGCGGCATCCACCTGGAGGGAGAGTTCGAGCTGCTTGTCGTGGGCGCTCGGCCCCAGCAGGTGCATGGTCTCGTTGAGGGTATCCCGCAGGCTGAAGGGGATGTGCTCGAGCTGTAGCTTGCCCGCCTCCAGCTTGGAGAAGTCGAGGATGTCGTTGATGATCCCAAGGAGGTTGCGCGCCGACTTCTCGATGGTCTGCATGTAGTCGGTCTGGCTCGGGGTCAGACTGGTCTTGAGCAGTTGGCGGGTGAAGCCGATGACCCCGTTGAGCGGGGTGCGCAGCTCGTGGGACATGTTGGCGAGGAACTCGGACTTGACCCTGGCCGCCTCCTGGGCGCGCTTCTTCGCCATGTCGAGCTCGACGTTCTGGATCTCGATCTGCTCGAGGGTCTCCCGCAGATCCGACGTCGCCTGATCGATGTTCTGCTGCATCTCCTCGTGATATTCGGAGAGCGCCTTGGCCATGGCGTTGATGCCGTTCTTGAGCATGTCCAGCTCGCCGGTGAGCTGGCCGCTGACCCGGGTATCGAGCCGCCCCTCCCTGATCCGGTGCACCGCCTGCACCATGTCGGTGATGGGCTGGGTCACGCTCTTGACCAGACGGAAGCCGAACAGGGCGCTGATGGCCAGCCCGATGAGCACGATGATGACCGCGAAGAAGGCGTCGCGGTACTGCAGGACGATGGCCCTGTCCGTGGCAAGTTGCATGGAGATGTAGCCGATGACCGGCGGCTCCAGATCGCTTGGCAGCGGGAAGCCGTCCAGGCTGGTCTCTGCCTGGATGGGGGTGCGCAGTATGATGTCATCGCCGTTGACGGAGACGCTGGTCAGGGCCGGGATGACGCTGCCGTCCGGCAGACGAAGCTGGCTGAAGTCCCTGTGGTAGTTGGACGTCACGAACAGCTGGTTCTCCTGGGTGAAGACGGCGATGGACTTGATGAAGGGCGAGTTCTTGCGATGGGTGAGCCCGATCAGCCGCTTGAGGGATTCGCGGCTGTGCTGTGTCATGCCGTATTCGCTGGCGATGGCCAGGGGCTCGATGATGTTGATGCCCTGATCGATGAGGTTGTTTTCCAGCTGCTGATAGCGGTGGAAGGTGAAATAGCCGGCGATGAGGCCGCCGATGATGAGGGTCGGCAAGATGGTGAAGGCCAGCACCCGGGCCCTGAGACCGTACTTGGTCATGCCGCCGACCCGCCTTTCGCAAGAGAAGCCATGACCCGGGGCGCATGCAGGCACCGGGGTCGGGCAGGCAATACAGTCACTGTCGCTGTACGGGGTCTCAGGCCGTATCCGGTCATATCAATGGGCCACTTTTGGTCAGAATGGACGATGGGGCGGATGCCGCGGCTCGGGCCCTCAGGCCGTATTTGGTCATACGATTATTCTTGTGGGACAATGGTCTGCCGCAGATTCCACAATCATGACATAGCCACCTATAGGCACCAAGTTTTATGGCCCAGTTTTTCAAGCCCCAAAAGAAATCCACCCAGCCCCAACGTATTGAATTTACGGTAGACAGTCTGGATCACCACTGTGTCGGCATCGGCCGTCATCAGGGCAAGGCCATCTTCGTCGAAGGGGCGCTGCCCGGCGAGGCCATCAAGGCTCGCATCATCGACGACAAGAAGCACTATGCTCACGCCGCCCTGCAACAGGTGGTGACCCCGGCGGCCAACCGGGTCGCCCCCTTCTGCGACCACTATCGCGAGTGTGGCGGTTGCAGTGCCCAGCACTTGGGAGAGGGAGATCAACTGGCGGCCAAGGAGGCGGGACTGGTCAGCCTGTTCGAGCGCCTTGGCAACATCCAGGCGCCGGCGCTGGCACCTGCGCTGACGGGGGAGCCCCGCGCCTACCGCCGGGTCTGCCGTCTGGCCATCAAGTTTGACAAGAACGGTCGCTGCACCCGGGTGGGCTTTCGTCGTCGCCAGTCGAACGATCTGGTAGAGATTGCCGGCTGCCCTGTGCTGGCCGAGCCCCTCTCTGCCCTTATCGCCCCTCTGCGCGAATGCCTCAATCGGCTGAAGAGCCAGCGCGAACTGGGCCATGCGGAACTCATTCAGGGGGAGCAGGGCATTCTGATGCTGCTGCGCCACACCGGTCGCCCCACCGAGGCGGACCGGGCGCACTTGACTGAGTTTGCCACCGCCCAGGGGATAGACCTCTATCTGCAGGCGGCGGACGAGCAGATCGAACCTCTGCGTCAACAGTCTCAGCCAAGTTACACGCTGGATGGCCTGTCTCTTGCATTCGCTCCCGGCGACTTCATCCAGGTCAACGGGCCCGTCAACCAGCGCATGGTGGAGCAGGCATTGAGCTGGCTCGACGCAGGCAAGGATGACAAGGTGCTGGACCTCTTCTGCGGCATCGGCAACTTCACCCTGCCGCTGGCCCGTCAGGCCCGCGAAGTGGTGGGGGTGGAAGGGGAGCTCGCCATGGTGACGCGTGCACAGGAGAATGCCCGCCGCAACGGCATCGACAACGCCCGCTTCTACAAGGCGGACTTGAGCGGCGACATCGTAGGCATGTCCTGGGCCCGGGAAGGGTTCGATCTGGTACTGCTGGATCCGGCCAGACCCGGGGCGCTGGAGGTGATGAGCCACGTGGTGGCACTTTCCCCCAAACGGGTGGTCTATGTTTCCTGTAACCCGGTCACCCTGGCCCGTGACAGTCAGGTGCTGGTGCAGGGGGGCTACAAGCTGACCCGTCTAGGGATGCTGGACATGTTCCCCCACACCGGTCATCTGGAGTCCATGGCGCTGTTCGAACGGGGCTGAGTCGAGGCGACCGCATTATTCTGGATGAATCAAGATGCGGTCGTGATGATTTTTCGATGTGCATGATGCTGCCAGAGTGAGGTAAAACAGGTGTTTTTCGCTGCCTTCAACGGGCAGGGCAGCATGCGGTTATCTTGGTTTTCCAGCGGCGGCAGCGCTGTTTGAGCGGGAGTGATTAGGGTAATCTAGGTCGTCGATAGTGGGTCGGATGCGGGGAAGAGCCCTGTCACCTTGCGCGGTGACATGCCTTGAAAACTCTTTCATGCATCCCCATTTGAGGCAGTCATCAGTTGATGAGGGGATGAGGAGAGCATCGGCTTTCGACCCCACACTTTTAAGGATTGATACCATGGTTGCGGTGCGCGATATTCATTTGAAAGACAATTTCACTCTGGATGAGTGGGTCAGTTCCCTTACCCTGAGTGAAAGTGACAAGAATCAGCTGCGAACCGTCTACCAGTATTGCCTGACCCTGGGTGACGAAGCGCTCACCAACCGCCTGCTGGTGCGCGGGGTCGAGATGGTGGGCATCCTGCTGATGCTCAGCATGGATCTCGCCACCCTCAAGGCCGCCATTCTCTATCCCTTCGTCGAAGCCGGTCTCATCAGCCAGGAAAAGGTGAACGAGGACTTCGGCCCCAAGATCGCCAAGCTGGTGGAAGGGGTGCTGGAGATGGAGGCCATCCGCTCCCTGCAAACCCTTCACCGCAGCGAAACCTCGCCGGAGCAGGTGGACAACGTGCGCCGCATGCTGCTCGCCATGGTCGAGGACGTGCGCGCCGTGGTCATCAAGCTGGCGGAGCGCATCGCCTGCCTGCGTGAGGCGAAGAAAGCGGATGAGGAGACCCGGGTGCTGATGGCCCAGGAGATCACCAACATCTATGCCCCCCTTGCGAACCGCCTCGGTATCGGTCAGCTCAAGTGGGAGCTCGAGGATCTCGCCTTCCGCTACCTGCACCCGGACACCTACAAGCAGATCGCCAAACAGCTGGATGAGAAACGCCTCGATCGCGAGCGCTACATCCGCGAATTCGTGCAGTCCCTGCGCGATGCCCTGGCCGAGGCCGGCGTCGAGGCCGAGGTCTATGGCCGACCGAAACACATCTACAGCATCTGGCGCAAGATGCAGAAGAAGCACCTCGAATTCAACGAGCTGTTCGATGTGCGCGCGGTGCGGGTGATCACCAAGCGGCTGCAGGATTGCTACGCGGCGCTCGGTATCGTTCACACCCATTTCCACCATATTCCCCGCGAATTTGACGACTATGTCGCCAATCCCAAGCCCAATGGCTACCAGTCCATCCACACCGTGGTGGTGGGGGAGGAGGGCAAGACGGTGGAGATCCAGATCCGTACCGAGCAGATGCATCAGGATGCGGAGCTCGGTGTCGCCGCGCACTGGCGCTACAAGGAAGGGGCCCAGGCCGCTGCCAAGACCAGCACCTTCGAAGACAAGATCGAATGGCTGCGCAAACTCCTCGCCTGGCAGGAGGATCTCTCGGAGAGCGGCTCCTTGCTGGACGATCTGCGCAGTCAGGTGTTCGAGGACAGGGTTTATGTCTTCACTCCCAAGGGCGATGTCATCGACCTGCCGGCAGGGGCGACGCCGCTCGACTTCGCCTATCACGTGCACAGCATGATCGGTCACCGCTGCATCGGCACCAAGATCGACGGTCGTATCGTCCCCTTCACCTATACGCTACAGACCGGCGACCAGGTGGAGGTGATCACCCAGAAGGAGCCGAACCCGAGCCGCGACTGGATGAACCCGAACGCCGGCTTCCTGCGCTCCAGCCGGGCGCGGGCCAAGGTGGCCACCTGGTTCAGAAAGCTGGACCGGGACAAGAACATCGCCGCTGGCAAGGAGCTGCTGGAGAAAGAGCTGGACAGACACAACCTCACCCTATCCAAGGTGGACAAGGTGGTGCTGGAGCGCTTCCATGCGGAGGAGCTGGAAGATTTGCTGGCCGGTATCGGCAGCGGCGACATCCGCATCAACCAGCTGCTCAATTATCTGGACACCCGCTACAACAAGCCGACGGCGGAAGAAGAAGATCGCCGTCTGCTGGAGAAGCTGGAGCAGAAGGCCAATGTGCCCTTCCGCCCCAAACCCAAGGATCACATCGTGGTGGAAGGGGTGGGCAACCTGATGACTCACATCGCCCGCTGCTGCCAGCCCATCCCGGGGGACGCCATCCAGGGCTTCATCACCATGGGACGGGGGGTTTCCATCCACCGGGAGGATTGCGAGCAGCTCAAGGAGCTGTCGCGTCGCAACCCGGAGCGCTTGATCGATGCGGTCTGGGGGGAGAACTACTCCGGCGGTTACGGTCTCACCATCCGCATTCTCTCCAACGACAGGTCCGGCCTGCTGCGCGACATCACCACCGTGCTCGCCAACGAGAAGATCAACGTGATGGGAGTGCGTTCGCGCTCCAACGTGCGCGAGCAGACCGCCGAAATAGACATGGAGCTGGAGATTTACAACATCAACGCCTTCAACCGGGCGTTGGCCAAGCTCAGTCAGCTCAACGACGTGATCAGCGCCAAGCGGCTGTAATGCTCAACCGACCGGCCCCAGTGGCCGGTCTGCATTTTCTCCCTCCTTGCAGAGCATTGAAGACGGATATCACGCGCCCCATCTCCGTCCGCCATGGCTCCAGATCATGTGGAACAGTGGCGTGAGCGGATATTCATGAACCCCATTTACCGAATCGAAAGTGAGTTGCCCATGTCCCAACGCTACGACCTTCCCCAACTGCTCGACATCATGGCCAGATTGCGTGACCCGAACGGGGGCTGCCCCTGGGATCTCAAGCAGAGCTTCCAGACCATAGTGCCGCACACCCTGGAGGAGGCCTACGAGGTGGCGGATGCCATCGAGAGCGAAGATTGGCAAGGGCTGAAGGGGGAGCTCGGTGATCTGCTGTTCCAGGTCGTGTTCTATGCCCAGCTCGGCAAGGAGCAGGGGTTGTTCGACTTTGCCGACATCGTCGATACCGTGAGCGAGAAGCTCATTCGCCGCCACCCCCATGTCTTCTCCGATGCCGACCTCGGTGACGAGCAGGCGGTAAAAGCGAACTGGGAGGCGGAAAAGGCCAAAGAGCGGGCGGCGCTCGACAAGGAGAGCGTGCTGGACGATATCCCCCTCTCCCTGCCTGCCCTGACCCGGGCAGCCAAGATCCAGAAGCGCTGCGCCACCGTCGGTTTCGACTGGAAGACCCTGGGGCCCGTGGTGGACAAGATCCACGAGGAGATCGAGGAGGTGATGGAAGAGGCGCTGATGGTCGACGTGGACGAGGAGCGGGTGAGCGACGAGCTCGGCGATCTCTTGTTTGCCACCGTCAACCTGGTGCGTCATCTGGGCAAGGATCCCGAGCAGGTGCTGCGGGCTGCCAACACCAAGTTTGAGTGTCGTTTTCGTCAAGTTGAACACTTTATTGCCGCAGAAGGTCTGAAAATGACGGATTGCTCCCTGGAGAAGCTGGACGAGGCCTGGAACAAGGCCAAGGAAACCGAGCAAAGTTGATTTGGCGCAAGACGGGGCGGCGGGGAGCCTGATAGATTTTTGTTCATTGTTTGGGAGTGGGGGTTTTGGTATACTGTTTCCCCGTCCTGCTTCATCCCCGAAGCACCCCTTAAAATTCCCTAAACTTCTTTCAGGTTCAGCATGACGACCAAATATATTTTTGTGACTGGTGGCGTTGTTTCATCCCTCGGCAAAGGCATTGCCGCAGCTTCTCTGGCAGCCATTCTGGAAGCCCGTGGTCTGGATGTGACCATCATGAAACTGGACCCGTACATCAACGTGGATCCGGGCACCATGAGCCCGACCCAGCATGGTGAAGTGTTCGTAACCGAGGACGGGGCCGAAACCGATCTGGATTTGGGCCACTACGAGCGTTTCATCCGCACCAAGATGACCCGCCGCAACAACTTCACCACCGGCCGCATCTATGCAGACGTGCTGCGCAAGGAGCGTCGTGGTGACTATCTGGGCGCCACCATCCAGGTGATCCCGCACATCACCAACGCCATCAAGGAGCGGGTGATTGCCGGTGCCGAAGGCCATCAGGTTGCCATCGTCGAAGTGGGCGGTACCGTGGGCGACATCGAGTCCCTGCCGTTCCTTGAAGCCATTCGTCAGCTGGCGGCCATCGTGGGTCGCAACAATGCCATGTTCATGCACCTGACCCTGGTTCCTTACCTGGCCGCCGCCGGCGAGGTGAAGACCAAGCCGACCCAGCACTCCGTGAAGGAGCTGCTCTCCATCGGTATCCAGCCGGATGTGCTGATCTGCCGCTCCGACCGCGCCATTCCGGCCAACGAGCGTGCCAAGATCGCCCTGTTCTGCAACGTGCCCGAGCGCGCCGTCATCTCCATGAAGGATGTCGACTCCATCTACAAGATCCCGGCGCTGCTGAAATCCCAGGGGCTGGACGGCTACATCACCGAGCGCTTCGGCATCGAGTGCAAAGAAGCCGACCTGGCCGAGTGGGAACAGGTCATCTATGAAGAGGCCAACCCGACTGCCGAAGTCACCATCGGCATGGTGGGCAAGTATGTCTCCCTGCCGGACGCCTACAAGTCCGTCAACGAAGCGCTCAAGCACGGTGGCCTGAAGACCCGTCTCTCCGTCAACATCAAGTACATCGACTCCCAGGACATCGAGACCCGTGGCGCCGAGCTGCTGGAAGGTCTGGATGCGATCCTGGTACCGGGCGGCTTCGGCGAACGCGGCGTGGAAGGCAAGATCCTGGCCGCCAAATATGCCCGCGAGAACAAGATCCCGTACCTCGGTATCTGCCTGGGCATGCAGGTCGCCTTGATCGAATACGCCCGTAACGTGGCGGGCATGGAAGGGGCTCACTCCTCCGAGTTCAAGAAAGACAGCCCGTACCCCGTGGTCGGTCTCATCACCGAGTGGGTGGATGACGAAGGCAACGTCGAGACCCGGACCGAGAAGTCCGATCTGGGCGGTACCATGCGTCTGGGCTCCCAGCTCTGCCACCTGGTGGAAGACTCCAAGGTGCGTCAGATGTACGGCAGCCCGACCATTTACGAGCGCCACCGTCACCGTTATGAAGTGAACAACAAGCTGCTGCCGCAGATTGAAGCGGCAGGTCTGAAGGTGACCGGTCTCTCCGCCGACAAGAAGCTGGTGGAAATCATCGAGATCCCGGATCACCCCTGGTTCGTGGCCGCGCAGTTCCACCCGGAGTTCACCTCGACTCCCCGTGATGGCCACGCCCTGTTCGCCGGTTTTGTGAAGGCGGCGGGCGAGTATCAGAAGCGTAATTTGAAGTAATTGAAAATAAATGCGGTTGGGGCTCTGTGCCACAGCCGCTTTTTTTGGCATATTTTTGTTGTTTTTTTACGAAACCTGAGGAAATACACATGTCCAAGATCGTTAAAGTGATCGGTCGTGAAATCATCGACTCCCGTGGTAACCCGACCGTTGAGGCCGAAGTTCACCTGGAAGGTGGTTTTGTTGGTATGGCAGCCGCTCCGTCTGGCGCGTCCACCGGTTCCCGCGAAGCGCTGGAACTGCGTGACGGCGACAAGAGCCGTTTCCTGGGTAAAGGCGTGCTGAAAGCCATCGAAGCCGTCAACGGCCCGATCGCTCAGGCTCTGCTGGGTAAAGATGCCAAGGACCAGGCCACTGTCGACCAGATCATGATCGACCTCGACGGTACCGAGAACAAATCCAAGTTCGGCGCCAACGCCATCCTGGCTGTTTCCCTGGCCAACGCCAAAGCTGCCGCTGCTGCCAAAGGCATGCCGCTGTACGCCCACATCGCCGAGCTGAATGGCACCCCGGGTGTCTACTCCATGCCGCTGCCCATGATGAACATCATCAACGGTGGTGAGCACGCCGACAACAACGTCGACATCCAGGAGTTCATGATCCAGCCGGTTGGCGCCAAGACCCTGAAAGAAGCCGTTCGCATGGGCGCAGAAGTGTTCCACAACCTGGCCAAAGTGCTGAAGTCCAAGGGCTACAACACTGCCGTCGGTGACGAAGGTGGTTTCGCTCCGAACCTGAAATCCAACGCCGAAGCGCTGGAAGTGATCGCTGAAGCCGTTGCCGCTGCCGGTTACAAACTGGGCACCGACATCACCCTGGCCATGGACTGCGCTGCGTCCGAGTTCTACGACGCAGAGAAGAAAGAGTACAACCTGAAGGGCGAAGGTCGTGTCTTCACCTCCAACGGTTTCTCCGACTTCCTGGCTGACCTGACCACCAAGTTCCCGATCGTCTCCATCGAAGATGGCCTGGACGAATCCGACTGGGAAGGCTTCGCCTACCAGACCGCCGAACTGGGCAAGAAAATCCAGATCGTGGGTGACGACCTGTTCGTAACCAACACCAAGATCCTGAAGCGCGGTATCGACAACGGCATCGCCAACTCCATCCTGATCAAGTTCAACCAGATCGGTTCCCTGACCGAAACTCTGGCTGCCATCAAGATGGCCAAAGACGCTGGCTACACTGCCGTCATCTCCCACCGCTCCGGTGAGACCGAAGACGCGACCATCGCCGACCTGGCTGTGGGTACCGCTGCTGGCCAGATCAAGACCGGTTCCATGAGCCGTTCTGACCGTGTTGCCAAGTACAACCAGCTGATCCGTATCGAAGAAGCCCTGGGTGCCAAGGCTCCGTTCCGTGGTCTGAAAGAAGTGAAGAACCAGGCTTAATTTTCGCCTGCGCTCATGCTTCACAAAGCCCCGCCATCTGGCGGGGCTTTTTCGTTCTGCGCTTATGGGCGTGTGCGACCTGCATTTTTTATTCCGACCAACCCATCCGGCACACAGGCTTTCTTTTGTCTTGCCTGCGAATATGGGAAACTAGGCCGCTTGAAGGAGACTCAGTGCATGCGGCTACTCACTCTTATCCTGCTCCTCCTGTTGGGAGGGCTGCAATATGACCTCTGGCTGGGGAAAAACGGCCTCTCCGACTATCGGGAACTCTCCACCGCCATCGAGCGGCAGCAACAGGACAACCTGGTACTCAAGGATCGCAACAGTCTGATTTACCGGGAAATCGACGATCTTACCTCTGGCCTTGAGGCCATCGAGGAGTTGTCGCGCAACGATCTTGGCTATATCAAGCAGGGCGAGACCTTCTACCGAATCATTCCCAAAGAAAAGGATCAGGTGACGGAGCCTGATGGTGCCCCCTACGATGACTGATAGCCTGAGCGGCCTGACCGCCATCGTCCCGGCTGCCGGTATTGGCAGTCGCATGGGGGCCAGTTGCCCTAAGCAGTACCTTTCCCTGGCAGGGAAATGCATTCTGGAGCACACCCTGGAGCGTCTGCTCTCCCATCCCGCCATCGCCCGTGTGATCGTGGCGCTGGCGCCCCACGACCGCTGGTTTGAGACCTTGACCGCGGCAACCGATCCGCGGGTGCTGCGAGTGCAAGGGGGAAGCGAGCGTGCCTACTCCGTGCTCAATGCGTTGCACGTTGCAGAAGGGGAGTGGGCACTGGTGCATGACGCGGCCCGGCCCTGTCTGACCCACGAGGATCTCGATGCGCTCATTGCTGCCGCCATGGCCTCTGGCGGTGCCATCCTCGGCAGCCGGGTGCGCGATACCATGAAGCGCACCGATGCGGCCGGCAATATCCTCGCCACCGTGGATCGCGAGCAGCTCTGGCATGCCCTGACGCCCCAGATGTTTTTGGTCCGCCCCCTCAAGCGGGCGCTGGAGGAGGGGCTGGCGCTCGGCGCCGCCATCACTGATGAAGCCTCCGCCATGGAACGCGCCGGTTTCCCCGTGCGCATGGTGGAAGGGCGGGCCGACAACATCAAGGTGACCCGGCCGGAAGATCTCTCCCTGGCCGGGCTCTATTTACAGCAACAACGTGCGTGCCGGTCGGCACGACCCGATTCATCCCCAGAGGAGCAGGCATGATCCGCACCGGACATGGTTTTGATGAGACAGATTTCCGTGTATTGAGGAGGGCGCAGGCATGATGCGGATCGGACATGGTTTTGATGTTCACAAGTTTGGCGGGGTTGGTCCGTGCATGCTGGGCGGGGTGGCGGTGCCCTATGAACAGGGCCTGCTGGCCCACTCCGATGGCGACGTGGTGTTGCATGCGGTGAGCGATGCCCTGCTGGGGGCCATCGGCGCCGGCGACATCGGCCGCCACTTCCCCGATACCGCCGCCGAATTCAAGGGCATCGACAGCCGCATCCTGCTGCGGGATGTCTTTGCCCGCGTGCAGCTCGCAGGTTATGCCATCGGCAACCTGGATGTGACCATCATCGCCCAGGCCCCCAAGATGGCCCCCCATATCGACGCCATGTGCGCCGTGCTGGCCGCGGATCTGCAATGTGATTTGAACCGGGTGAACGTCAAGGCGACCACCACCGAACAACTCGGATTCACGGGGCGCAAGGAAGGGATCGCCACCGAAGCCGTCGTCTTGCTGGTGAAACAATGATGCTTGAACAACTTGCCTATCTGCACGGGACGCCCACTGCTCGCGGCATCCTCAAGGCCGAGGCCGCCGACTTCGTGGTCAATGAAGATCTCGGGTTTGCACCTTGCGGCGAGGGGGAACACATCTTCGTCCGGGTACGCAAAACCGGCGAGAATACCGCCTGGGTGGCTGGCCTGCTGGCCGATGCGGCCGGGGTTGCCCGCAATGCGGTGACCTGGGCTGGTCTGAAAGATCGCCATGCGGTGACCGAACAGTGGTTCGGCATCCATCTGCCGGGCAAGGGCGAGCCGGATCTCTCGGTCATCGAGAACGACAACATCCGGATCCTTGAGGTGAAGCGCCACAACAAGAAGCTGCGGGTCGGCTATCTCAAGGGCAACCACTTCACCCTGCGCCTCACCGGGCTGGAGCAGGCCGACGGGCTGGAATCCCGTCTGCAGGCGATTGCAACCCAGGGGGTGCCCAACTACTACGGCGAGCAGCGTTTCGGCCGCGGTGGCAACAACCTGGAGGCCGCCAAGGCGATGTTCGCCGGCAAGCGGGTCAAGGATCGCAACAAGCGCTCCCTCTATCTGTCCGCCGCCCGCAGCATGCTGTTCAATGCCATCGTCAGCGCCCGCATCGAGCAGGGGCTGGCCCATCAGCTGCTGGCTGGCGACTGCGTGATGCTCAAGGGCAGCCACTCCATCTTCAGTGAAGAGAGCGTGACCCCCGAGCTGGAGGCGCGCCTTGCCTCCGGGGACGTGCAGCTGACCGCTCCCCAGTGGGGCCGTGGCCGTCTGGCGAGCCAGGGCGCGGCTGCCGAGTTCGAGCAAGAAGTGCTGGCTCCTTATGGTGACTGGTGCGAAGGACTGGAGAAAGCCGGGCTGGATCAGGACAGGCGCCCGCTGCTGCTCAAGCCGGAGCAGATGAGCTGGCAACGGGAGGACGAGGTGCTGACCCTGTCGTTCTTCCTGCCGGCCGGCGCCTTTGCCACCAGCGTGGTACGCGAATTAATGCAGGCCGAAGAGGCCGATCACGGTTTCAGGAACTCAACCGATGCGAATTCTGGTCAGTAATGACGATGGGGTACACGCCGAGGGCATTCGCGCCCTCAGCGAGGCGTTGCGTGCCTGTGGCGAGGTCGTGGTGGTGGCACCGGATCGCAACCGCAGCGGTGCCAGCCACTCCCTGACGCTGGAAGTGCCGCTGCGGGTCACCCGCCTCGATGCGTCCAGTTTTCACGGCATCAAGAGTTATGCGGTCAAGGGGACGCCGACCGACTGCGTTCATCTGGCGGTTAACGAACTGCTGCGCCCTGAGCCCGACATGGTGGTGGCCGGTATCAATCACGGGGCCAACCTGGGGGATGACGTCATCTACTCGGGGACGGTGGCGGCCGCGACGGAAGGGCGCCATCTTGGTTTCCCCTCCATCGCCGTATCGCTGGTGGGCAAGACCCATTTCGCCAGTGCGGCCCACTACGCCGCCCAGCTGGTGCGGGGGCTGATGGTGCATCCGTTGCCTGCGGATCAGATCCTCAACGTGAATGTGCCGGATCTGCCGCTCGAGCAGATCAAGGGGATCAGGGTGACGCGTCTTGGCAATCGCCACCGGGCGGAGTCGGTGATCCGCACCGAGGATCCCCGTGGTCAGCCCGTCTACTGGATTGGCCCCCCCGGCAACCAGCAGGATGCAGGAGAGGGAACGGACTTTGCCGCCATCGAGCAGGGTTATGTCTCCATCACTCCCCTGACCATCGACATGACGGCCTACGGCAGTCTGTCGACCCTGGGCGCGTGGCTGGATCTGCAGGGATGACGTTGTGATAGTACAGCGCCTGTTGAATCAACTGATTGCCCAGGATGTCCGCGATTTCCGCGTATTGGCGGCGATTGCGAAGGTGCCGCGCCAGCTGTTCGTGGATGAGGCCATGGCCCACAAAGCCTGGGACAATACGGCCCTGCCCATCGGCCATGGGCAGACCATCTCCCAGCCTTACATCGTGGCGCGCATGACCGAGCTGCTGATCCAGAACGATCCGGCCCATGTGCTGGAGATCGGGACGGGATCGGGCTACCAGACGGCGGTACTGGCCCACCTGGTGGAGCATGTCTACACCATGGAGCGGATCAAGTCGCTGCAGTTTCAGGCCCGGCGCAGATTGCGCCAGCTCGATCTGCACAATGTGTCGGCCAAGCACGGCAATGGGTGGCTAGGTTGGCCCAACAAGGGCCCTTTCGACGCCATTCTGGTGACGGCGGCGGCCAGTGAGGTCCCCAAGGCCCTGACCGATCAGCTGGCTGACGGTGGTCGTCTGGTGTTGCCGGTGGGTGATGGTCAGCAGACCCTGCAGCTCATCGAGCGATCGGGCTCCCAGCTCACCAGCCGGATCCTGGAGCCGGTACGTTTCGTTCCCCTGATTGACGGAGATGTCGAGTGAAGTTGTTTTCCCGCCTTTATGTTCTGGTGATGCAGTGGGCACGCCACAAGTATGCCCCCTGGTATCTGGCCATCACCGCCTTTATTGAATCCATCTTCTGGCCCATCCCGGTGGATGTGATGCTGGCGCCCATGGCGCTCGGCAAACCTCATCGCGCCTGGCACTATGCCGCGCTGGCCACTCTCTTTTCGGTGCTGGGCGCCCTGTTTGGTTATCTGCTCGGCTATGCCCTGTGGGAGCCAGTGGTGCAGCCGCTGGTGACCTCGGTTGGCTATGAGGACAAGATTGCCCTGGCCGAGCAGTGGTTCGCGCAGTGGGGCATCTGGGTTATTTTTATTGCCAGCTTCACGCCGATCCCCTACAAGGTGTTTACCGTCACGGCTGGCTTGCTTCACATGGCACTGTTGCCTTTCATCCTGACCTCGCTAATCGGTCGTGGCATGCGCTTCTTCCTGGTTGCAGGTCTGATGCGCTGGGGCGGCGAGAAGATGGAGCGCAAGCTGATGCACTATGTGGATGTGCTGGGCTGGCTCTGTATTGGTTTGGCCGTTGCGGCCTATTTCTGGTTTAGTCGTTAAGGATCCACTATGTGTTCGCGTGTTTGGCAAGGTAGCGGTGTCGTCGTGTTGTCATGGCTGCTGCTTGCCTGTTCCTCCAGCAAGACTGCGGCTCCGGTGCACAGCCTGGGCAATGATCAGGTCGCTTCGACCATCCCCGTGCGTCAAGGTATGACCAAGCCCGGCATTGCAGGCAACGGGTACACCGTGGTCAAAGGAGACACTCTCTACTCCATTGCATTTCGTTCTGGCATGGATGTGGCTTCGCTTATCAGCATCAATGGCATCACTCCCCCCTATAACATTTATCCCGGCCAGCAGCTCAGGCTCGATGGCGCTTCCGCCCCCATGGCGGTGGCAACCGTCGGCAGCCCTGTCAGTCGTGGCAGCGTGACGGGGTCTGGTAGTTACGAGGTGCGCCGTGGCGATACATTGAGCAGCATCGGTCGCCAGTTCGGTCTTTCCAACCAGGCCTTGGCCCAGCGCAACAACCTCCAGGCTCCTTATGCATTGCACGTGGGCCAGGTGCTCAATGTGGGGGGCTCGGGTTCCTCGGGTGGTCAGATGGTGGCAGCAACCACACCGGTTGTGACCAGCACGGGGCCCAAACCCCTGGCCACGGCTCCGGCAGGTACGACCACACCATTTATTGCTCAGAAAACCATTGCTCCTGCCTCGTCAACAGCATACGCTCAGGCGAAAGAACAAAAAACCGTCAGTTCCTCGTCAACACTCTCCTGGCATTGGCCGACCAAAGGGCGGATCGTTGAAGGCTTCTCCGTTGCGGAACAAGGCAACAAGGGCATCGACATTTCCGGCCAGAAGGGCCAACCCATTTACGCTGCGAGCAGCGGCAAAGTGGTCTATGCGGGCAGTGCACTGCGAGGGTATGGCAAGCTGATAATTCTCAAGCACAACGATGACTACCTCTCCGCCTACGCTCACAACGATGAGTTGAGGGTCAAGGAGGGAGACACCGTGAAGGGCGGAGCGGTTATCGCCAATATGGGTAGCACGGATGCGCCGGATGTGCGCTTGCACTTTGAAATCCGGTACAAAGGCAAGTCGATCAACCCGATGGGCTATTTGCCAAAGCGTTAACTCAGAGAGCTGAGTCTTACTCTGGTGTAGGTCAGGGAGAGATATCATGAGCCAAGAACAACTGGTAATGCAGGATGCAGAGTTAGAGTTCGACGAGGAGCTGGAGGTTCAGGAGGAAGAAGAGGTTCAGGAAGTGGCGGCCGAAGCCGAAGAGACCATTTCCGATGAACTGATGGCGCCCGAGCTGAACAAGGTAATGGACGCCACCCAGCTCTATCTGGGGGAGATTGGTTTCTCCCCCTTGCTCACGGCCGAAGAGGAAGTCTACTACGCCCGCCGTGCTCTGCGTGGCGACAAAGCGGCGCGCAAGCGCATGATTGAATCCAACCTGCGCCTGGTGGTCAAGATTGCCCGGCGCTACAA
Organism: Aeromonas sp. MaB10011B; assembly: GCF_017939325.1. Classification (NCBI taxonomy): domain Bacteria; kingdom Pseudomonadati; phylum Pseudomonadota; class Gammaproteobacteria; order Aeromonadales; family Aeromonadaceae; genus Aeromonas; species Aeromonas sp. MaB10011B. The sequence goes on from NZ_JAGKRK010000072.1 coordinate 323,318, forward strand.
CAACCGCGGCCTGGTGCTGCTGGATCTCATCGAAGAGGGCAACCTCGGCCTTATTCGCGCAGTTGAGAAGTTTGACCCCGAGCGAGGCTTCCGTTTCTCTACCTATGCCACCTGGTGGATCCGCCAGACCATAGAACGGGCCATCATGAACCAGACCCGTACCATTCGTCTGCCCATCCATGTGGTCAAGGAGCTGAACGTCTATCTGCGCACTGCGCGCGAGCTTTCTCATCGTCTCGACCATGAGCCGACCGCCGAGGATATCGCCTCTGCACTGGATCGCTCTGTGGACGATGTGAATCGCATGCTCAAGCTCAACGAGAAGATCACCTCGGTGGATACTCCCATTGGTGGCGATCGCGACAAGGCGCTGCTGGATGTACTTTCCGACGAACGCGGCATGGGGCCCGAGCTGGAGTCCCAGGAAGATGACATGCGCAGCAGCATAGTGCACTGGCTGGAGGAGCTGAATCCCAAGCAGCGCGAAGTGCTGGCCCGCCGTTTCGGTCTGCTCGGCTATGAACCGGCCACCCTGGAAGACGTGGGCGCCGAGATTGGTTTGACCCGCGAGCGGGTGCGCCAGATCCAGGTGGAAGGGTTGCGCCGTCTGCGGGAGATCCTGCTGGGGCAGGGGCTCTCCATTGAGGCGCTATTCCGCACCAATTAAACGGGTATGAATACCGTCATCAAGATGAAAAAGGGGCCGCAGGCCCCTTTCTTTTTGTCGTGGATCTTCCGGATCATACCGGATCCAGAGTGTCCAGCGGCCAGCGCGGCACGGCCTTGACGACGAGGGGTTCGAAGACTCCCGCCTTCAGGCGTTGCATGCCGGCATAGGCGATCATGGCGCCGTTGTCGGTGCAGTATTCGGTGCGCGGGTAGAAGACTTCACCTTTGAGGCTCTCCATCAGCTCGGCCAGCTGGGCGCGCAGATGACGGTTGGCACTGACGCCGCCTGCCACGACCAGACGATTGAGACCGGTCTCTTTCAGGGCACGGCGGCACTTGATGGCCAGGGTGTCGACCACCGCATCCTCAAACGCCCGGGCGATGTCGGCACGGGTCTGTTCATCATCACCGTTGGCGGCAATGGTGTTGGCGGCGAAGGTCTTGAGACCGGAGAAGCTCATGTCGAGCCCGGGACGGTCGGTCATGGGACGCGGGAAGGTAAAGCGTCCAGTGGTGCCCTTTTCTGCCAGCCGGGAGAGCAGCGGACCACCGGGGTAGTCCAGACCCATCAGCTTGGCGGTCTTGTCGAACGCCTCACCGGCGGCATCGTCGATCGATTCGCCCAGCAGCTGGTAGCTGCCGATTCCATCGACCCGAACCAGCATGGAGTGGCCGCCGGAAACCAAGAGCGCTACGAAGGGAAACTCGGGGGCTCGCTCTTCCAGCATGGGGGCCAGCAGGTGCCCTTCCATGTGGTGTACGGCGATGGCCGGCTTGTCCCATGCCATGGCCAACGAGCGGCCTATGGTCGCCCCGACCAGGATGGCACCAACCAGACCTGGCCCCGCGGTATAGGCGATGCCATCGATGTCATCCTTGCCAAGTCCAGCCTCTTTCAAGGCGGCCTGGATCAAGGGGATCGTCTTGCGTACATGGTCCCGGCTGGCGAGCTCGGGAACAACGCCGCCGTAGTCCGCATGCAGCTTGACCTGGCTGTACAACTGGTGGGAAAGGATCCCTTTTTGATCATCGAAGATCGCGATCCCGGTTTCGTCACAGGATGTCTCTATGCCCAATACACGCATTGCTAAAAAATTTCACTGCTAAAATGAGACGGCTATGGTAACCTTCGCGGGTTTTTTAAACCAGAGCGATCTCTGCGGGTTTACTTTCATTCCCTGTCCAGAGTATAATTTCGCACCATTTTAAGACATGCTGATCGATTGAAGGTCAGCTAACAATTTATCACTGAGGTGAAAGGCACATGCCAGTAATCAAAGTCCGTGAAAATGAGCCGTTTGACGTTGCTCTGCGTCGCTTCAAGCGTTCTTGCGAAAAGGCCGGTATCCTGTCCGAAGTTCGTAGCCGTGAGTTCTACGAGAAGCCGACTACCATTCGCAAGCGCGCCAAAGCGTCCGCTGTCAAGCGTCACGCCAAGAAGCTGTCCCGCGAAAACGCACGTCGTATCCGCCTGTACTAATCAAGGGATCATGCCGTGTCTCTGAAGGATCAACTCAAGGATCAGCAAAAGCTCGCCATGCTTGCCAAAGACAAGCCTCGGTTGGGTGCTATCCGCTTGTTGATGGCAGAAATCAAGCAGCGTGAAGTCGATACCCGTGTCGAGCTCAACGATGAAGAGATCATCGCTGTCGTGACCAAAATGGTCAAACAGCGTCGCGATTCCATCAGCCAGTTTGAAGCTGCCGGTCGCCAGGATCTCGCCGACAAAGAGTCCGCCGAGATCGTTGTGCTGCAGGAGTTCCTGCCACAACAGCTGACCGCAGACGAAATTGCCGCCCTGATCGAGCAAGCCATCACTGAAAGTGGTGCTGCCGTCATGGCTGACATGGGTAAAGTCATGGCTGTCTTGAAGCCAAAAATTCAGGGGCGTGCCGATGTCGGCGCCGTCAGTGCTCAGGTGAAAACCCGCTTGGCGTAACAGGCAACTCTCTTGTTTGGTTGAAGAAGCCGTGCTTCCCATTGGAATGCGCGGCTTTTTTATTTCCTATGCAATGAAACAGGACGGTTATGGCTGGCAGGATCCCGCAATCCTTTATCGATGATCTGCTTGTACGCACGGACATAGTCGAGTTGATCGACTCCCGTGTGCGGTTGAAGAAAGCCGGTAAGAACTACCAGGCTTGCTGCCCTTTTCATAACGAAAAAAGTCCCTCCTTTACCGTCAGCCAGGAGAAGCAGTTCTATCACTGTTTCGGTTGTGGTGCCCACGGCAATGCTATCGGCTTTGTCATGGAGTACGACGGCCTGGAATTCCCCGATGCCATCGAAGAGCTGGCAAGCCTGCACGGCATGCAGGTCCCCCGTGAGCAAACGGCGGGTGGATCAAGCCATAGCCAACCAGCCGTCAGCAAGGATCTGTTCGAGCTGATGAACCAGATTGCGCGCTTCTACGAGAGCAATCTCAAGAACGCGCCTCAGGCGGTGGAGTATCTGAAAGGCCGGGGCCTGACTGGCGAGGTGGTCAAGCGCTTCAACATCGGTTATGCCCCTGGGGACTGGGATCAGGTGCGTCGCCGCTTTGGCGCCAGTAGGGATCACGAACAACTGCTGATTTCGGGCGGTATGCTGATCCCCCGTGACAGCGGCCCGGGCAGCTACGATCGTTTCCGCGATCGCATCATGTTTCCGATCCGGGACAAACGCGGCCGGGTCATCGGCTTCGGTGGCCGAGTGCTGGGGGATGGCACGCCCAAGTACCTGAACTCCCCCGAAACCCCCATCTTCCACAAGGGGCGAGAGCTGTTCGGCCTTTATGAGGTCAAGCAGGCACACAAGGATCCGCGCCGGATCCTTGTGGTGGAAGGCTACATGGATGTGGTGGCGCTCGGCCAGTACGACATCGACTATGCGGTGGCGGCACTGGGGACTGCGACCACCAGCGATCACATCCACACCCTGTTCCGTACCACGGCAGAGGTGGTCTGTTGCTACGACGGCGACAACGCCGGTCGGGAAGCGGCCTGGCGGGCGCTGGATAACGCGCTCTCCCACCTGCAGGACGGCCGTGAACTCAAGTTCGTCTTTTTGCCGGATGGCGAGGATCCCGACTCGCTGGTACGCCAGATCGGCAAGGAGGGGTTCGAAGCGCTGCTCGACAAGGCCCAGTCGTTTGCGGATTTCATGTTCGAACGCCTCGGGCGCGATGCGGCTCTTTCCGGTGAGGCAGGCAAGTTTGAAGTAGCCAACAAGGCCGCCGAGCTGATTCGTCGGGTACCGGAAGGTTTCACTCGCGAGGGGTTGATTACCCGACTCTCCAGCATGATGCGCTGGGGAGAAAACAAGCAGCGGATTGCCGAGCTGTTTGCCCGCAACAGCCAGCCCAAGGCGGAAGTTAACAAACCCAAGGCGACCAAACTGACGCCGATCCGCAGGGCTCTGGCCCTGATGGTGCAGTATCCGGCGATCACCGCCGAGCTGCCGGCCATGCCCGAGTTGGCCGGGCTGCGCCTGCAGGGGATCCCTTTCCTGCTGCAACTGCACCAGCAGATCCTGATCCAGCCGGGAGTGACAACGGGTATCCTGCTGGAGCATTGGCGCGGCACAAAAGAGGGAGAAATACTTGCCCAGCTGGCGATGCATGACCTGTTTGAAGAGGTAAAGCTCGACCAGGAGCCCGATATTTTGGGAGAATTACAGGATACCTTTGTCGGTTTCATCAACCTTTTCCTGAAGCAACGGATCGAAGAATTGCAGGCCAAGGTGGCGCAGGAAGGGCTAAGCTCTGAGGAAACTCAGGAGCTGATGATGCTGATCAGAGAGGTGCAGATTGAGAAAAGAAATGAGAGTGGGGCTTGATATTTGAGTGAGCAGTCCCAATATGAATAGCGTTGCCCGAATCGACGGGATTGAAAGCAAACACTTTATAACCACCTGGCCCCGACAACACTGCGGGCAGGGGTTTCTCATGACCGACGCCGCAACCAGACATAGCATGTCTGGCGGTTTTCTATTAGAATTGGCTATTTGCGCAGCAGCGCACTGTACGCGCAACCTAGCAACACCAACCGGATGAGTTCTATGGAGCAAACCCCGCAGTCTCAGCTTAAACTCCTCGTTGCCAAAGGTAAAGAACAGGGCTACCTGACCTATGCCGAGGTGAACGATCACCTCCCGCAAGACATTGTCGATTCAGACCAGATCGAAGACATCATCCAGATGATCAACGATATGGGCATTCAAGTGGTTGAAAACGCTCCGGATGCCGATGACCTTATCATGGCTGAAGGTGGTACCGCCGATGAGGACGCTGCCGAAGCAGCGGCCCAGGCTCTGGCATCTGTTGAATCTGAGATTGGTCGCACGACCGATCCCGTCCGCATGTACATGCGGGAAATGGGTACCGTCGAACTGCTGACCCGCGAAGGCGAGATCGACATCGCCAAGCGGATCGAAGACGGTATCAACCAGGTACAAAGCTCCGTCGCCGAGTACCCTGAAGCCATCACCTATCTGCTCGAACAGTACGACAAGTACGAAGCCGAGCAGCTTCGCCTGTCCGACATCATCTCCGGCTTCATCGATCCGAACGAAGTGGATGACGTGGCGCCGACCGCCACTCATATCGGCTCCGAGCTCAGCGAGGACGACCTCGCCGACGAAGACGAAGACGAAGATGAGGACGAAGACGAAGACGGTGACAACTCCGACGATGACGGCGACGGTGGCCCGGATCCGGAAGTCGCTCGCGAGAAATTCGGCGAACTGCGTGCCCAGTACGAGGTGACTCGTCTCTCCATTCAGCAGAATGGCCGTGCCCACGACGACACCCAGAATGCCATCGCCCAGCTGGCCGATGTCTTCCGTCAATTCCGCCTGATGCCCAAGCAGTTCGATCGCCTGGTCAACAACATGCGGGAGATGATGGAGCGTGTCCGCGTGCAGGAACGCATCATCATGAAGCTCTGCGTTGAGCAGGCCAAGATGCCGAAGAAGACCTTCGTCGCGGCCTTCACCAACAACGAGTGCGAAACTGCCTGGTTCGAATACCAGAAGCAGGCCGGCAAGGCGTGGTCTCCCCGTCTGCTCGAGATGGACGAAGAAGTACTGCGTTCCATCGGCAAGCTGCAGCAGATCGAAGAAGAGACCGGTCTGTCCATCGCCCAGATCAAGGACATCAACCGCCGCATGAGCATTGGTGAGGCCAAAGCCCGCCGTGCGAAGAAAGAGATGGTCGAGGCCAACTTGCGTCTGGTTATCTCCATCGCCAAGAAGTACACCAACCGCGGTCTGCAGTTCCTGGATCTGATCCAGGAGGGCAACATCGGTCTGATGAAGGCGGTCGACAAGTTCGAATATCGTCGCGGCTACAAGTTCTCGACCTATGCCACCTGGTGGATCCGTCAGGCCATTACCCGCTCCATCGCGGATCAGGCCCGTACCATCCGTATCCCGGTGCACATGATCGAGACCATCAACAAGCTCAACCGTATCTCCCGCCAGATGCTGCAGGAGATGGGTCGTGAACCGAACCCGGAAGAGCTGGCCATGCGCATGGGCATGCCGGAAGACAAGATCCGCAAGGTACTGAAAATCGCCAAGGAGCCCATCTCCATGGAGACGCCCATCGGTGATGACGAAGACTCCCACTTGGGCGACTTCATCGAAGATACCACCCTGGCTCTGCCAGCGGATGCGGCCACCAGCGAGAGCCTGCGCAACGCGACCCGCGAAGTGCTGGCCGGGCTGACCGCACGGGAAGCCAAGGTACTGCGCATGCGCTTCGGTATCGACATGAACACCGACCACACCCTCGAGGAAGTGGGCAAGCAGTTCGACGTCACCCGTGAGCGTATCCGTCAGATCGAAGCCAAGGCCCTGCGCAAACTGCGCCATCCGAGCCGCTCGGAAGTGCTGCGCAGCTTCCTGGACGAGTAGTCCCGGGTTCTGTCAGCCTGACATTGCAACAAAAAGCCCCGCCATGCGGGGCTTTGTTTTATCCGTGCTGGCATGGGCGTGAAGAGGGGTCATGGAACCGCTTGAATATGGATGAAATCTCGCCAAGTGGTTGATCTGACTATGGACGGGGTATCCGCCATCCCCTATAATCCACGCCGCTAACCAGCATCAATGGCCCCTTAGCTCAGTTGGTCAGAGCAGTCGACTCATAATCGATTGGTCGTGGGTTCAAGTCCCCCAGGGGCCACCATTTTCAGACAAAGCCGCTCTTTTGAGCGGCTTTTTCGTTTCTGGCGTTCACCAGCGTCTGTCCAGATCCTCGGCATAGAGTGCCATGGCGCGCCGGTAGGGAAGCAGGGCGGGATCCGTGGTGGTGGTCGCGAGGATCCCCAGCAGCGTCTCCATCCCCTCCTTGTTGCGCCCCAGGTTGTAGCAGGTCATGGCACGAAACACCTTGAACTCCATGGCATCGGGGAAGCGGGCCAGGGCCTCGTCAAAGGTGGCCAGCGCCTCGGCATGACGGCCCGTGGTGCGATAGGAGCTGCCAAGTCCAAGCAGGGCTCCGCGCAGCGACGACTCGCCAAGCCCCAGCGACACGGCCTTCTGATAGAGGGGAATGGCCTGGGCCTCTCGCCCCAGCATGTCGTGCAGTCCGGCCACTTCGTAATGCCGCTCGGCGTGGGTTGGGTGCTCGATGAGTTGCAGCAGACCGTGCTGACGGGCTTCCTCGATCCATCCCTCCCTCGGCCTTGAGGGTGTTCAACTGTTTCATATGTGCTCCTGCATGGGGATGAAGGATCAGTATGCCTGCCGACAGGCTGGCGGGGAACGGGTCATGGGGCCATGTAAAAGGCCTCCCGCCGATGGCGGGAGGCCTGGTTCGGCGCCGGGGCGAAATGGCCCTGGCGTGTGTCCAGCCTTACTGGGCGCTCAGGCTGTAGGCCAGGGTCTGGTCGTTGAAGCGCACCACATAGGCACCGACCACTGCCGTGGTGATGTCTGCCCCGGCCAGCTCGGCCACGCCATCCTTGTTGGTGTCGCCGTAGTTCTGGGTCCAGTCCCCCTTGACGTCGAACTTGAAGCGCTGGCTGCCGTTGCCATCACCGCTGCCGGTGAAGGTGACGCTGGCCTGCCAGAGGTGATCCCCGACCAGGGACATGGGGGTGGTGCCCCAGTTGTTGGTGGTGCCGCGAATGTTGAGGCTGGCGACATTCTTGGCATAGGTGACGCTCACCGGAGTCAGGCTGTATTGCAGGGTCTGATCGTTGAAACGTACCCGGTACTGGCCGATGACCGGGGTGAGGATGTCACTGCCGGTCAGTTCTGCCACGCCGTCCTTGTTGGTGTCGCCGTAGTTCTGGGTCCAGTCCCCCTTGACGTCGAACTTGAAGCGCTGGTTGGTCTGACCGTCGAAGGTGACCAGGGCTTCCCACTGATTGTCGGCGACCAGCGTCATGGCAAGGGAGCCCCAGGCATTGGGGGTGCCGCGGAAGTTCAGGGTGGGCAGTACGCTGGCGTAGGTGCCGTTGTCGTCGGTGACGGTCACGGCGGCGCTGGCACTGGCGGTCAACCCTTCTGCATCGGTTACGGTGACCGTCACGGTATGGGTACCCGGGGTATCGAACCGGACGGTCTCGGTGGCGGCGGTGCCCCCGCTGGACCAGCTGTAGCTCACCACGCCGCCGTCATCGCTGGAAGCGGAGGCGTCGAACACCACGCTCTCCCCCGCCTTGACGCTGAGGGTTTTGGGGGAGAGGGCTGCGACCGGTGCCTGGTTGCTGGTGAGGGGGGTGACCGTGTAGCGCAGATCACTCTCGCTCAGGGTGATGCGGTAGGTGCCCGCCCCGCTGACCAGGATATCCTTGCTGCTGCCCTTGTCGGCGATGCCATCCCCTTCGTTGTCGCCGTAGTTCTCGGCCCAGTTGCCGAAGACGTCGAACTTGAAGCGCTGGGCACCGGTGGCGTCACCGTTGCCGGTCAGGGTGAGGGTGGCGGACCAGACACGGTTGGCATCGACGGTCATGGGGGTGTTGCCCCAGGCGTTGTGGGTGCCGCGCAGGTTCATGCTGCTGAACTTGTTGCCCGGCAGGACGGAACCGCCGCAGGGGCTGGCCTTGGTGCAACCGGCGATGATGGCGGCCGCCTTCATGCCGGGGACGTTCAGGCTGGCCTTGCCGCTGCCATCGACGGTGACATAACCGCCGCTGCAGTAGTCATTGCCCCCCAGCAGGTTGCAGTACTCTCCGGCCGGCAGGCCGGTCTGCACCGAGGCCACCAGGCTGCCGCTCTCGTTGTTGATGGCGACGAAGCCCTTGTCACCGCGGCTGAAGGCTATCTGGTTGTTGCCGTTGTCCCACCAGTTGCTGACGGGCTGGCCTTCGGTCCGGTTGTGGAACAGGGCCATGTTCATGATGGTCGGTCGGCGCTGTTCGCAGTTCCACTGGCTGTCCGTGCAGGGCGTGCTGCCCGGCGCCCCCTTGTCGGTTTCATAGGTACCCATGTTTTCAAAGCGATAGCCCGACATCACCTGCTTCCAGCCATAGGGCCAGGCCATCATGAAGGTGTTGGCCAGCTCGTAGCGGGCACCGCTCATGAAGGTGAGCATGCCGCCACCGCCGTGGCCGCGTTCACGGTCGTGGTTGACCACGAAGACGAAGGCCTTGTTGGAGGGGAGCAGGCCCCAGCTCTCGCCCAGGGTCTTGAGGTTCTTGATCTGGCCGTTGAAGTTGGCGGCGAGATCGGTGCCGTATTTGAAGTCGGTGACGGTGTCGATATAGGTGTAGCGGCCCGGCTGAATGTCGGGGGACTCCCCGCCTGCGCCGATCACCTCCAGGTAGGCCCTGGGGCTGCCCGCCTTGTCGAGGATGGCCTTCACATCGGCCGGTGCCATGTGCTTGGCCGCATCGATGCGAAAGCCCGACACGCCCCAGCCGAGCAGGGTCTTCATGTAGGTGGCGATCTGATCCTGGACGTAGGATGAGCCGGTATTGAGGTCCGGCATGCCGTAGAGGGCGCCGTTCCAGACGTTGTTGCTGTCACCGTAGTTGGTGATGTCGCCGCTGTGATGGAAGTCGTTGTAGCCGAACTGGGGATATTGGTATTGCCCCGAGTTGTAGCTGCCGCCGCCGGTGGCGGTGCCCGAACCCGATGCCAGCTGGTTGAAGACGGCGTCGGCATAGACCTTGACCCCGGCCGCGTTGCAGCGGGCGATCATGCTCCTGAGCTCTGCCTCGCTACCGCCGAAGCTGTTGAAATTCTTGAAGCTGACCGGTTGATAGACGGTCCACCAGACCTGGCTGCCCTGTTTGTGCTCGGCGGGTGGGGTGATCTGGACGCCACCGAACCCCTTGGGCCCGAGCACGGTCTCGCACTCGTTGGCGATGTCGTTGAACTTCCATTGGAACAGGTGAACCATGACTCCTTCGGCGCTGGCAGTGTGGCTGAAAGAGCCGAGTGCCGCCGCCAGCAGGGCGGTTCGAAACAGTGTGTTGTGCATGACGATTTTCCCTTCGATCTTGTTATTGACGTATCACTGTCGTGTAGTCGAACGGACAACAAACAACCTCGTTCAGCTCCGTAGCATTCATGAAATCGACGTGGTTGAAAATCGAACAAGCTGAATTAATTAAGAAATGTGAATGAAAATGCTTTCATGCCATTCGGTGGCAGCAGGAGGATGCAGAGGGGAGCAGATCGGTGCGAGATCCGTCAAGCGGGTAGCGAAGGGGATGAACAGGGGCCCCGCAGGGCCCCGTGAACGTTCAGACGTTGGGTTCCTGCTGCCCGGCACTGGCCCGGGCACGACGCCCTGGCAGCATGCGGGTGACCAGGTTGCTGCGCTGGCGCCAGGAGGTGTAGGCGATGGCGCACAGGTGCAGGGCGATCATGCCCTGGAGTGCCCAGGTGCACCACTCGTGCCAGTCGTCCGCCCCCAGATCGAAGCCGGTCTCGGTGTTCTGGAACCAGCCGGTCCCTGCGGTGGCGAGTACCAGCAGCCAGAGTGCCCAGACCGCCAGCTTGCCGCTGCCGTGATGGCCAGGGGTGGGCGGGGTCCGTTCGCGCAGGGCGTCGGCCTGATGGCGAAAATCCTCCCGGCTCGGGATGAGGGCGCGCAGGCGGGCGTGGCCGCGAGCGAAGGTGAGCCCCCACAGCAGGCGTATGCCGATGAGCACCATGACGGCGTATCCCATCCGCTCGTGCCACTCCTCGCCCGCCTCGTTGAGCCAGAGGTTGCCGATACAGATGGCCGCCACACCCCAGTGGGTGAGGCGCACCAGAGCATCCCAGTGGAAGGGGTCAGCCTTTCTGCTTGGCATATTTGTGGTACTCCTTCTTCAGGTCGTTGACCTTGGCCAGGTGCTCGCGCGCCTTGGCTTCGTCACCGGCCTGGAGGGCTGCCAGGCTGGCATCCAGCTCGCTCTGCACTTCGGTCATGCCTTCCAGGAACTTCTCCTTCTTGGCGGCGGGCATGTTCTTGCCCTTGGCGACGTCCAGCTGGGCCTTCATCTCCTTGATGTATTTCTCCATGGTGGCCGCGTCGTCAGCCTTGACGGCCTGCTTGTAGTTGAAGCCGATCTTCTTCATCGGCTGCTCCAGATCGCCGGCCATGGCAGGCAGGGCCATCAGGCCGAACATCAGGGGCAGCAGCAGGGGACGCACAGTTTTCAGCATGGGATTTCCTTATGAGACGACGAGATTGCAGGTTGTTATAGCACTCATTTGAGTGCGGTTTCACGCATCATGATGCCATGAAAGGGCGATCATTGTATGAAGAAAGTGCGACCAATTGTGACGAATTGTGCAGGGGATTGCTGTGGGAATGTAGCCGAAAGAGAACGGTCACCGGATCTCGCCTCCGGCTGGGATACAAGGGCGCGCATCTGGCCCGGGAAGGGGCCCGCAGGCAGTGAATCATGCTGCCATTTTTTATCACACATCGGTTTTTTAAAGTCAGGTGAGTTTTTCAGGTGTTTTTGTTTTTGAAAGCCACCACCCATGGACGATTTCACTGCCCGTAAGACGCCGTGCAACAAAAAAAGGGCCCGCAGGCCCTTTGAGTGATCGGGATCCGGCCCTTATTCGGCCTGCTCGCGCTCGATGGCACGCCAGCCGATGTCCTTGCGATAGAAGATGCCGTCCCACTGGATGCGACCAGCCAGGGCATAGGCCCGCTGCTGGGCTTCCTGCACCGTGTGGCCGAGGGCGGTGGCGCACAGCACGCGGCCACCCTGGGTCAGGCTGGTGTGCCCTTCCAGGCGGGAGCCTGCATGGAACACCTTCTCCCCTGCCACTTCGTCCACCGGCAGGCCGCTGATGGGGTGGTTGCTGGTGTAGTCGCCGGGATAGCCACCCGCTGCCAGCACCACGCCGATGGCGGCGCGGGGGTCATAGACGGCTTCCTTCTGATCCAGCTGGCCGGCACAGGCGGCGAGGCAGAGATCCACCAGATCGGACTGCATCCGCAGCATGATGGGCTGGGTTTCGGGGTCGCCGAAGCGGCAGTTGAACTCGATCACCTTGGGGTTGCCCTCGGCATCGATCATCAGGCCGGCGTAGAGGAAGCCGGTGTAGACGTTGCCCTCGGCCGCCATGCCGCGCACGGTCGGCATGATCACCCGCTCCATCACACGCTGGTGCACTTCGTCGGTCACCACGGGCGCCGGGGAGTAAGCCCCCATGCCGCCGGTGTTGGGGCCGGTGTCGCCGTCGAAGGCGCGCTTGTGATCCTGGCTGGTGGCCATGGGCAGCACGTGCTCGCCGTCCACCATGACGATGAAGCTCGCCTCTTCCCCGTCCAGGAACTCCTCGATCACCACCTGGGCGCCGGCATCGCCGAAGGCATTGCCGGAGAGCATGTCACGCACCGCCGCTTCCGCCTCGTCGAGGGTCATGGCGACGATCACCCCTTTGCCGGCGGCCAGACCGTCGGCCTTGATGACGATGGGGGCGCCCTTCTCGCGCAGATAGGCCAGCGCTGGCTCCACCTCGGTGAAGTTCTGGTAATCGGCGGTGGGGATGGCGTGGCGGGCCAGGAAGTCCTTGGTGAAGGCCTTGGAGCCTTCCAGCTGGGCGGCGGCGGCGGTCGGGCCGAAGATGGTCTGATCGGCGGCGCGGAAGGCATCGACCACCCCTTTCACCAGGGGGGCTTCCGGTCCGACGATGGTGAGGCCGATCTGGTTCGCCTTGGCGAAGGCCAGCAGGCCCTCGATGTCGGTGGCCTGGATGGCGACGTTCTCGATGCCCGGCTCAAGCTGGGTGCCCGCATTGCCCGGTGCCACGAAGACCTGGGTCACCAGGGGGGAGTGTTTGGCCTTCCAGGCCAGGGCGTGTTCACGGCCGCCGTTGCCAATGATCAGTACTTTCATCGTCTCGCTCGCTTCTGTCTGAGTTCACTGGCGCTGCGGTGGCAACCTGCCAGTGGAAAGGATCCGGTGCTAAAGAGGCAGGGCCGCCATCGGCGGCCCTGGGCTGTCAGTGACGGAAATGACGCATGTTGGTGAACACCATGCACATGCCGTGTTCGTTGGCGGCGTCGATCACCTCCTGGTCGCGCATCGAGCCACCTGGCTGGATGACGCAGGAGATGCCCGCGGCAGCGGCGGCATCGATGCCGTCGCGGAACGGGAAGAAGGCGTCGGAGGCCATGACGGAGCCCGCCACGGTCAGCCCTTCATCCTCGGCCTTGATGCCGGCGATCTTGGCAGAGTAGACGCGGCTCATCTGGCCGGCTCCCACGCCGATGGTCTGGCCGTTCTTGGCGTAGACGATGGCGTTGGATTTGACGAACTTGGCGACCTTCCAGCAGAACAGCAGATCCTGCAGCTCGGCCTCGGTGGGCTGACGCTGGCTGACCACGGTCAGATCCCCGAGCGTCACCATGCCCAGATCGCGCTCCTGCACCAGCAGGCCGCCGTTGACGCGCTTGAAGTCAAAGCCTTGCGCCGGGGCAGTCCACTGGCCGCACTCCAGCAGGCGCACGTTCTGCTTGGCGGCGACCGCCTCGCGGGCAGCCTGGCTGATGCTGGGGGCGATGATCACTTCCACGAACTGGCGGGCGACGATGGCCGCGGCGGTCTCGCCGTCCAGTTCGCGGTTGAAGGCGATGATGCCGCCAAAGGCCGAGGTGGGGTCGGTCTGGTAGGCGCGATCGTAGGCTGCCAGCAGGTCGTCACCGATGGCGACGCCGCAGGGGTTGGCATGCTTGACGATGACGCAGGCCGGTTCGCTGAACTCCTTCACGCACTCCAGCGCTGCGTCGGTGTCGGCAATGTTGTTGTAGGAGAGGGCCTTGCCCTGCAGCTGGATGGCGCTTGCCACCGAGCCCGGCGCGGCCTGCTCTTCGGCGTAGAAGGCGGCAGCCTGGTGGCTGTTCTCGCCGTAGCGCATGTCCTGCTTCTTGATGAACTGGCTGTTGAAGGTGCGGGGGAAGCGGGACTCTTCGTCGCCTTCCTTGTTTTCGCCGTAGGAGGGCACCAGGGTGCCGAAGTAGTTGGCGATCATGCCGTCGTAGGCGGCGGTGTGCTCGAAGGCGGCGATGGCCAGATCGAAGCGGGTGGAGAGGGTCAGGCTGTTGCCGTTGCCATCCATCTCGGCGATGACGCGGTCATAGTCGGAGGCCTTGACGACGATGGTGACGTCCTTGTGGTTCTTGGCAGCGGAGCGGACCATGGTCGGGCCGCCGATGTCGATGTTCTCGACGGCGTCTTCCAGAGTGCAGCCGGGCTTGGCCACGGTGGCGGCGAAGGGATAGAGGTTGACGACGACCATGTCGATGGGGGAGATAGCGTGCTCGGCCATGATGGCGTCATCCCGGTCGCGACGGCCGAGAATGCCGCCGTGTACCTTGGGATGCAGGGTCTTGACCCGGCCGTCCATCATCTCGGGGAATCCGGTGTAGTCGGACACCTCGGTCACCGGCAGGCCCGCATCGGCCAGCAGCTTGGCGGTACCACCGGTGGAGAGCAGGGCCACACCACGCGCGTCGAGTGCCTTGGCAAATTCCAGGATGCCAGTCTTGTCAGACACACTCAGCAGTGCACGGCGAATGGGTCGAGCTTGTTCCATCACACTATCGTCCTCAGCATAACGGGGACCGTTCCATGGGAGGCGAGGCTCAACACACAGAGAGTCCCCAAATAAATGGAAGTGGGGGATTTCGCAAACCACTCTCGCCCGGGGCGGCCGTTGGCAAAAGCGTTTTAGGAAATGCCCGCTTGACGCGACGCTCTCTTGTGGGCGCGTATTCTACACAAAAAATGTGACCTGTGGTGGATTTTTTAAAGAGACAAACCCTTGTGGGATGCGGCGTTAAACGTTTTCTGGTGAATTTTTGTGAAACGTTTGTCTTTTCAGTGTTTTGGGGATAAATGGCCGGCAAGTGAGGGCTTAGCTGCTGCTTTCCTGCCTTTGACTGGCAATCGCCGGGCAAAGAGGTGATAGTGGAGGCCGGTTTATATTGAGTACCATGTCGGGAATGTCATGCGGGGGAGAGGACCATGTATCGGATCGGTGAACTGGCCAAGGCGTGCGGGGTGAAGGCCGACACCCTGCGCTTTTACGAGAAGAACGGCCTCATCTCGCCGGGCATTCGCAACGAATCCGGTTATCGCCTCTACGGGGAGCAGGACAGGCGGCGGCTGGAGTTCATCATCCGCGCCAAGTCGGTGGGCTTTTCCCTCGCGGACATCGGCGAGCTGCTCACCCTGGACACCAACAAGGCCAAGGTCACCTGCCAGGAGGTGAAGGCGGTGGCCGACACCAAGCTCGAACAGGTGGAGCAGAAGCTCCTGGAGCTGACCCGTTTTCGCGAGAACCTGAAGGCTCTCTCCGACATCTGCTGCGGCGGCCCGCGCTCGGCGGAGCATTGCGCCATCCTCGAGACCCTGGAGTCCGGCGCCCCTTCCCGCCACGAGCACCACGACCATGAGCACTGAGCTGCGCCGGCCCCGGGTCTCCGCCTTTCTCGCCCTCTCCCTCGACGGTTTCATCGCCGGGGAGGGGGGCGATCTGGCATGGCTGGCCCCCTATGGTGGCGACGGGCCGGAGGAGACCGGCTACAGTGCCCTGATGGCGAGCGCGGACACCCTGCTGATGGGGCGCAACACCTACGATATCGTGAGCGCCTTTCCCGAGTGGCCCTACGGGGACAAGCCGCTGGTGGTACTGACCCACAGGCCCGCCGACCCCCGTCCTCGGGTCTCCTTTCGGCAGGGGGCGCTGGCGCAGGTGCTGGACGAGTTGTGGCAGGGGGGAAGCCGTCACCTCTATCTGGATGGCGGGGAGCTGGTGAGGCAGGGTCTGCAGGGGGCCCTGGTGGACGAGCTGACCCTGTTCTGGGTGCCGGTCACTTTGGGACGCGGGGTGCCGCTCTTTGCAGGATCCCTGCCCGGCGCGCTGAGACCGGTGTCGAGCGCCGTGCTGCCAAGCGGCCTGGTGCGGGTTATCTATCACCCCGCCTGACAGCTTGCACGGGGGAGGCAAGAGGTGCACAATCGGCGCGTTTTTCGCCATCTGCCCTTCCAGACAGGGACGACAGGCAAACACGACAACCCCATCAAGGAGCCCATATGGCCAAGAAGAAGGTGACCTGTGTCACCGCCGAACCCGCCTGCGAACATCAGCGCGGCATCATTCAGGACAACCACCTCAAGGCACTGGTGACCTCCCCCCTGTTCCAGGCCCGGGTCGAGCCGAGCAAGAAGGGCAAGGGCAGCTATCAGCGCAAGGCCAAGCACGGCAAGCGGTGGGAGCCCGGCCAACAGCAGATGGTAAGCGTCTGCTGCTGAGCGGGTTTCTGCCGCAAGGCATCAGTTAACACAATCAGGGCGCCAATGGCGCCCTGATTGTTTTTCTATTCGCTGGTGCTGACTTGCGGTCTTGACGCAAGAGAGTGAACCCGTGCTCACTCGTCCATAAAGAGTTCGAGCAGCACGTTGAGGTAGCGATGCCCGAGGGACGTGAGCTGCCAGCTGTCGCCAAGATCCTCGATCAGCTCCTTGGTCCGGGCGATGGCGAGCATGGTCTCTACCCGCTCCAGCGGTAGCCCCGTGAAGGCCTCGAACTCCGCCTTGGGGGCGGGTTCAAACAACCTGAACCGGTTCATGAAGTACTCGAGCGGCAGATCGTCCGCACTCACCTGCCATTGGTTGTCCAGATAGGGGCGGCTCGGATCCAGATAACCTTTCGGATGCTTCACCTTGGCGGTGCGCAGGATCTGCTGGCTCGCGAGATCCGTCACCTTGCCGTGGGCGCCGCAGCCGATCCCCAGATAGTCGCCAAAGCGCCAGTAGTTGAGGTTGTGGCGGCACTGATACCCCTCTTTGGCATAGGCCGAGATCTCGTACTGCTGATAGCCCTGGGCGGTCAGCATGGCGTGGCCCTGCTCGTAGATGTCCCACAGGGTGTCATCTTCCGGCAATGTGGGGGGCTTGGAGGCGAATGCCGTGTTCGGCTCTATGGTGAGCTGATACCAGGAGAGGTGCGGCGGCGCGCAGTCGATGGCCTGCTGCAGGTCGTAGAGCGCATCGTCCAGGCTCTGATCCGGCAGGCCGTGCATCAGATCCAGGTTGAAAGTGGGAAGCGCGATGGCGTGGGCCAGTTCGGCGGCCTTGCGCGCCTCCTCGGGGCCGTGGATGCGGCCGAGCCGGGTCAATTTCTCCTGCTGGAAGCTCTGTACCCCGATGGAGATGCGGTTGATACCGGCCCGCTGGAAGCCGGCGAACTTGTCCGCCTCCACCGTGCCCGGGTTGGCCTCCATGGTGATCTCGCAGTCCGGGGTCAGTGCGATGCGTGCGCGCACCCCGTCCAGCAGCGCCTGCATGGCGTCGACGGAGAGCAGGCTCGGCGTGCCGCCACCGATAAAGATGGAGGAGAGGGGGCGCCCCTGGGCCCAGTGCAGATCCTGCTCCAGATCCTCCAGCAGGGCCGCCACGTACTCGAGGTGGGGCAGCTCCCCCTTCTGGGCGTGGGAGTTGAAGTCGCAGTAGGGGCACTTCTGGACGCACCAGGGCACGTGGATATAGAGGGAGAGGGGCGGCAGTTGCAGCATGGGATTTCCAGTATTCAACAATCAAAAGGGGTCGGGTGGCCCTGGTTGCCGGTGACAACGGGCGGGGCGCCGCGAACGAAACGGGGGCCGACGGCCCCCATTGTAGATGACAACGCGGCGGGAGACAGCGCTTTAGTTGACTGCCGCCAGGGCCGCTTTGAGCTTGGCCAGGGCCTGGCCACGGTGGCTGAGCTGGTTCTTGAGTTCCGCCGGCATCTGGGCCGAGGTGCAGTCGTGGTCGGAGACGAAGAACACGGGGTCGTAGCCGAAGCCGTGCTGGCCGCGGGGTTCGTCGATGATCATCCCCTCCCAGCTGGCCTGGCAGATAATGGGGGTGGGATCGTCGGCGTGGCGCATGTAGACCAGCACGCACCAGAAGCGGGCGCTTTTCAGGTAATCCGGCGCGCCCTTGAGCTCGGCCAGCAGCTTGTCGATGTTCTCCTTGTCGCTGGCACCGGCACCGGCAAAACGGGCGGAGTAGACGCCGGGGCGGCCGTGCAGCAGATCCACTTCCAGACCGGAGTCGTCGGCCACGGCGGGCAGGCCGGTGACGCGGGCGGCGTGGCGGGCCTTGATGATGGCATTCTCGACGAAGGTGGTGCCGGTCTCGTCGGCATCGGAGACTGCAAACTCGCTCTGCGGGATCACCTGGATCTTCATATCGGCCAGCATGGCGGCCAATTCCTTCACCTTTTTCTGGTTCCCTGTTGCCAGGACAAGCTTGTTCATCACACACCTCCGCAAAAATAATCTGCGCATTCTATGCGGGGGAGGGGTTTAGTAAAAGCGCCAATTGCCCGGGATCCGGTGCCAACGGGGGATCCTGGTTCCACCCCCTGAGAAGTAGAAGAGATACATGTTTCCAGTGGGGAATAACCGAAGTGATTAAATACCATTTCAATTCATTACTCTGAGTCAGTAGACTCGCGGCCCAATCGATATTCCTAGGGCTTGAGGTGACTGATGCCATTGATTCTTTTGCTTGTACTCCTGGTGTTGTTCAGCCCGCTGGCCATCGACATCTATCTGCCTGCCATTCCCCAGATGGCCGAGCAGCTGGGGGCCGAAGTGACCCTGATGCAGGGCACCATTACCTGGTTCCTGTTCAGCATGGGGCTGGGGCAACTGCTGGTGGGGCCGCTCGCCGATCGCTACGGGCGTAAACCCATCGCCCTGGGGGGCGTGCTGCTCTATGGCCTGAGCGCCCTGGCAGCCGGCTTTGCTGCCAGCCTGGGCGAGCTGATGCTGGCGCGGGTGCTGCAAGGCTTCGGGGCCTGCGCCACCTCGGTGGCCGCCTTCTCGGTGGTCCGTGACAGCTATGGCCCCAAGAAGAGCGGTCAGATGATCTCCTATCTGAACGGTGCCATCTGCTTCATCCCCGCACTGGCGCCCCTGCTGGGTGGCTGGCTCACCGCCAAGGCGGGCTGGTCGGCGAACTTCTGGTTTATGGCGGGTTACGCCGTGGTGGTCGGTAGCTGGCTGCTGTGGCGGATGCCGGAAACCCGCCCTGAGGAGACCAGCAGTGCTGGCCCGCTCATCAGCTGGTCCCGCTACAGCCCGGTGCTGCGCTCCCCGAGCTTCCTGTTCAACGCCTCCCTCTGCATGCTCGCGATGGCGGTGATCCTCGCCTACGTGACGGCGGCGCCGGTACAACTGATGGTGACCCTGGGGCTGGACATGAGTGGCTTCAGTCACTGGTTCACCGCCAATGCGGCCCTCAACATCCTGGCCTGCTTCCTGGCCCCGCGCTTCATCGCTCGGGTAGGGCCAAGACGGACTCTGCGCATCGGCCTGCTGGTGGTGCTGCTCTCCGCCATCACCCTGACCCTGGCCATGCACATCCCGCACCCGCTGGCCATGATGGGCCCGGTGTTCCTCTCCAGCATCGGCTTTGCGATGATCCTGGGCGCCGCCGCCGGTATGGCGCTGGCCCCCTTCGGCCACTGCGCCGGCACTGCGGCCGCGCTGCTCGGCCTGTTCCAGATGAGCGGCTCCGGCGCCCTGGTGGGGATCACCGGTTGGCTGATGCCGGATCCCCTGAGCCAGCTGGCCCTGCACATGTGGCTGCTGCTGCCCCCGCTGGTGATGCTGATGACCCGCCAGGGCCGGCGCTTGTGTTTGCAATAAATCCTGTGCTCTGATGAGCACACTCAGGGGGCCTTGAGCCCCCTTCTCTTTTTCAGGCGACCCGCCTGCCTCGCATGATCACAGACCCGTGGAGAAAACCGGATGAGCCACACAATCAACGCCGCCCTGGTGGGATACGGCTTCGCAGGACAGACCTTTCACGCCCCCTTCCTGGCCACGACCCCGGGCCTGACCCTGCGCTGGGTGGTGAGCCGGGATGCCGCCAAGGTACAGGCCGCGTTGCCCGGCACCCGGGTCGGCACCCTGGAGCAGGTGCTGGCCGATGACAGCCTCGATCTGGTGGTGATCGCCACCCCCAACGACACCCACGCCCCCATCGCTCGCGAGGCCCTGCTGGCGGGCAAGCACGTGGTGATCGACAAGCCGTTCGCCCTGGATCTGGCCGAAGCGAAGGCGCTGGTCGAGTTGGCGGAGAAGCAGCAACGGCTGCTCAGCATCTTCCACAACCGGCGCTGGGACGGGGACTTCCTCACGGTGCGCCGTCTGCTGGCGGAGGGGGCGTTGGGGCAAGTCGCCCAGTTCGAATCCCACTTCGACCGTTATCGCCCCGAGGTGCGCCAGCGCTGGCGCGAGGCGGGCGGCCCGGGCTCCGGTCTCTGGTTCGATCTCGGCCCCCATATCCTGGATCAGTCGCTCCAGCTGTTCGGCCAGCCGGACTGGTTGCAGGCAGATCTGGGCAAGCAGCGCCCCGGGGCCCTGGCGGACGACTACTTCCATGTGGTGCTGGGTTACGGCGAGATGCGGGTCATTCTGCACGGCAGTTGTCTGGTGTCGGCCGTGATGCCCCGCTTCGTGGTGCACGGCAGTCAGGGCTCCTTCATCAAGTTCGGCATGGACGTGCAGGAAGAGCAGCTCAAGGAGGGCAAGCGGCCTCCGGCGGCGGACTGGGGCGTGGATCCCGCCCCCGGCCAGCTCAGCCAGATCCGGGACGGTCAGCTCCTGCAGCAGACCGTGGCTGGCGAAGCGGGGGACTACGGCGCCTACTATCGCGGTGTCTGCGCCGCCATCCGGGGAGAAGGGGAGAACCCGGTGCCGGCCGACGAGGCCCTGGCGGTGATGGCCTTGCTGGACCTGGCCCGGGAGAGCGACCAGCAGGGGCGGCGCCTGCCTTGTCAGAAGCTGTCTGACTGACGGCGTAATCCGGCAGCGCCGAGAGCCTGACAGAAAGACAATGGCTGACTGGCAATCGCCAGGTAATTGGCGATTTGTTGTGCGAATTTGGTGGTGAATGGGTGTTTTATATTAATATTTGTCGTTGCAGCAGTGTTTCTTATCATGCCAACGAGAAAATATCATTGTGATACGCGTTTTCATCGGCCGCATATGGGGATATATTTCGCGCGCCTTCGGGCTCCAGCGGCCGGTGTGCCGACAGGAGCCGGGGCGTACAGTGATGGTCCCTGCACCATCTCTCCATCTTTTTTTGAGGGTATGCACATGAACAAAGTACTGGTAGCCGGTATCCTGGGTCTGATGTTGACCGCCTGTGGTCAGAAAGAAGAAGCTGCCGCTCCGGCTGCGACCCCGGCCGCAGACGTTGCTGCCACTGTCGAGAAAGCCGCTAGCGAAGCGTCTGCTACCGTCGAGAAGGCTGCTTCCGAAGCTTCCGCTACTGTCGAGAAGGCTGCCGCTGACGTGGCCACCAAGGCTGAAGCTGCCGTGAGCGATGCCAAGGCCAACTAAGCCAGCACCTCATTGAAAAACGGGCCCGGCGCACTCGCGCCGGGCCCGTTTTTTTATGGCCATGACGGGGCGTTGCCCGGTCAGCCGAGGGGTTCCACCAGCAGGATGTGGGAGTCGGCCCCCACCACCTTGACCCGGCTGCCGGCCGGCAGCGGCGCGTTGCAGCGCACCGTCCAGACGGTGTCGTCCAGATGCACCCGGCTCATTCCCTGGCTGACCTCGTCCAGCAGGGTCAGCTCGCGGCCCATGTAGCTTTGCATCCGCTCGTTGATGGGAGCGGCGGCATCCAGCCCGGAGCGATCCCGGCGATGCTGCCAGCGCCACCAGGCCCAGGTGGTGAGCAGGGATTGCAGGGCGAAGAGCAGCAACTGCGCCTGCCAGCCGAAGGGCCAGACCAGCAGCAAGAGTCCCACCTCCAGGGCGGCGATGCCGGTCCAGAGCAGAAAGCCCACCGACCCCATCACCTCGATGGCCAGCAGCACGAAGCCGAGCCCCAGCCAGTGCCAGTGGGTCAGCCCCTCGAACAGGGCTGTCATGATTTGCCCGCCTTGCCGTCTTTGTTGAACAGCTCGGCCATGCCCGCCACCGAGCCTATCAGGCTGCCCGCTTCCAGGGGCATCATGATGATCTTGCTGTTGGGGCCTTCACCGATGCGGGCCAGGGCCTCGGTGTATTTCTGGGCCACAAAGTAGTTGATGGCCTGCATGTCGCCCTCGGCGATCGCCTGGGAGACCATGTGGGTCGCTTTGGCTTCCGCCTCGGCGGCCCGCTCCCGCGCTTCAGCGGCGAGGAAGGCGGCCTGACGCTCACCCTCGGCTTTCAGGATCTGGGACTGCTTCTCCCCCTCGGCCTTCAAGATCTTGGACTGGCGCACCCCTTCGGCCTCCAGTACCTCGGCCCGCTTCTGGCGCTCGGCCTTCATCTGGGCGTTCATGGCTTCCACCAGGGCGAGGGGCGGGCGCACATCCTTGATCTCGATCCGGGTCACCTTGATGCCCCAGGGGGCGGTGGCGGCATCCATGGTGCGCAGCAGCTTCTCGTTGATGGTGTCGCGCTGGGAGAGCATCTCGTCCAGCTCCATGGCGCCGAGCACGGTCCGCATGTTGGTCATGGTGAGATTGCGGATGGCACTGGTGAGATCATTGACCTCGTAGCCCGCCTTGCGGGCATCCACCACCTGCACGAAGCTGATGGCGTCGATGGTGACGTTGGCGTTGTCCCGGGAGATCACCTCCTGGGCCGGGATGTCCAGCACCTGCTCCATCATGATGATCTTGTGGCCGATGCGGTCGATGTAGGGGATCAGCAGGTTGAGGCCAGGGGAGAGGGTGCGGGTGTAGCGGCCGAAGCGCTCCACGGTCCAGTTGTAACCCTGGGGCACTATCTTGATGCCGGCACTCAGGGTGGCGAGTACCAGGAATATGAAGATCCCCAATACAATCAATGACTCATTCATGATTAAGCTCCTTATGAAACACTTTCACTAGCCTAGGGTCTGGTGCCATCCACCACAAGCAGATTCGCTTCTTTATTGCCGCCACACGGCTTTACTAATTACCAAAACGCATTAAAGAGCATTTTTTATTATTTTGAGGGATAAGCGCTCCTGCCTATAGTCGCCCCAGATGTCGCGATGCCGAGGAGCGGGCCCTGATGGATTATTTACCTATGTTTGCCAGGTTGGAAGGCCGCCCGGTACTGCTGGTGGGCGGGGGCGAGGTTGCCCTGCGCAAGGCGCGCCTGCTGCTGGCGGCAGGTGCCCGGATCACCCTGGTCTCTCCCGCGATCGAGCCCGAGTTCCATGAATTTGCCGGTCGCTTCACCCATGTGGCGGCGCGTTTCGACCCGGCCCACCTGGCAGGGCAGATCCTGGTGGTGGCCGCGACCGACGATCTCGAGGTCAATGCCCTGGTCTACCAGAGCGCCACCGAGCGCGGTCTGTTCGTCAACCTGGTGGATGACCCCGAGCGCTCCAGCTTTATCTTCCCCTCCATCATCGATCGCAGCCCCATCGTGGTGGCCGTCTCCAGCGGCGGCAAGGCCCCCGTGCTGGTGCGTCTGTTGCGCGAGCGGCTCGAGAGCCTGCTGCCCCGCCACCTCGGCGGTCTGGCGGAGCTCTCCGGCCGGGTGCGCCGCCGGGCCAAGCAGGTGCTGGCCTCCCTCTCCGATCGCCGCCGCTTCTGGGAGCGCGCCTTTGCCTCCAACACCCTGGCCGGTCTGATTGAGAAAGCCGATTGGCAAGGGGCCGAGCAGTGGCTCAATGAGGGGCTGGACAAGGCCCAGACCGAAGTGGGGGAAGTGGTGCTGGTGGGGGCGGGCCCGGGAGATCCTGGCCTGCTGACCCTCAAGGCGCTGCAACAGATCCAGCAGGCCGAAGTGGTGCTCTATGACCAGCTGGTCTCCCCCGAGATCCTGGACCTGGTGCGCCGCGATGCCACCCTGGTGTCGGTCGGCAAGAAGGCGGGTGCCCACAGCGTGCCCCAGGAAGAGACCAACCGCCTGCTGGTGGAATACGCCAAAGCGGGCAACCGGGTGGTGCGCCTCAAGGGGGGCGATCCCTTCATGTTCGGCCGTGGCGGCGAGGAGCTGGAAGTGCTGGCCGAGGAGGGCATTCCCTTCTCCGTGGTGCCCGGCATCACCGCCGCCGCCGGTGCCACCGCCTATGCGGGCATTCCGCTCACCCACCGCGACCATGCCCAGAGCGCCGTCTTCATCACCGGCCACTGCCAGAAGGAGGGCAAGGAGCCCGACTGGCAGCAGCTTGCGGCCACCAACCAGACCCTGGTCATCTACATGGGGCTGATGCGCTCCGAGCATATCCAGCAGCAACTGGTGAGCCATGGCCGACGCGCCGCCACCCCCATCGCCATCATCGAGCGGGGCACCACGGCCCGTCAGCGGGTGCTGACCGGCACCCTGGCGGATCTGGCCGAGCTGGCCCAGCAGGCGGTGAGCCCGTCGCTTATCGTCATCGGTGAAGTGGTGGCCCTGCGCCAGCAACTCGCCTGGTTTGGCGAACAGGGGCAAGGGCAGGAGGCAGAAAGCGGCCACGAGCTCAAGCTGGTGAGCCTGACCTGAGAGGCGAGACCCGAATCGATTTGACGGTGCGGCCAAGGCGGCACCGAACTGAACCAACACCGCGCCCCGAGCAGGTGCGATAGCAATGAACCGAGGACCCAGACATGGACCGTGAAAGACTGACCCAACTGCAGCCATCCGATGCACAGAGCATCCGTGCAGGTGTCACCCGCGAGCGACTGACTCACCTGCAGCAACTGGAAGCCGAGAGCATCCATATCATCCGCGAGGTGGCCGCCGAATTTGAAAACCCGGTGATGATGTACTCCATCGGCAAGGACTCCTCCGTCATGCTGCACCTGGCCCGCAAGGCCTTCTACCCGGGCAAGATCCCCTTCCCCCTGCTCCACGTGGACACCAACTGGAAGTTCAAGGAGATGATCAAGTTCCGGGACGAGACCGCCAAGAAGTACGGGCTGGATCTCATCGTCC
This sequence comes from Aeromonas sp. MaB10011B, assembly GCF_017939325.1. NCBI lineage: Bacteria > Pseudomonadati > Pseudomonadota > Gammaproteobacteria > Aeromonadales > Aeromonadaceae > Aeromonas > Aeromonas sp. MaB10011B. The sequence continues at coordinate 348,291 of NZ_JAGKRK010000072.1, forward strand.
ACAAGAACCCGGATGGTCTGGCCATGGACATCAACCCCTTCGTGCACGGCAGCAGCAAGCACACCGACATCATGAAGACCGAGGGGCTCAAGCAGGCGCTCAACAAATACGGCTTCGATGCCGCCTTCGGTGGTGCCCGTCGCGACGAGGAGAAATCCCGCGCCAAGGAGCGTGTCTACTCCTTCCGCGACAAGTCCCACCGCTGGGATCCGAAGAACCAGCGCCCGGAGCTGTGGCGCGTCTACAACAGCCAGGTCAACAAGGGGGAGAGCATCCGTGTCTTCCCGCTCTCCAACTGGACCGAGCTGGACATCTGGCAATACATCTATCTCGAGAACATCGACATAGTCCCGCTCTACTTCGCGGCCATACGCCCCGTGGTGGATCGCGGCGGCATCAAGATCATGGTGGATGACGAGCGCATGCCCATCGGCCCGGAAGACGAAGTGAAGCAGGAGCTGGTGCGCTTCCGTACCCTCGGCTGCTACCCGCTGACCGGGGCCATCGAATCCAATGCCACCACCCTGCCGGAGATCATCGAAGAGATGCTGATCACCACCTCGAGCGAGCGGCAAGGGCGGCTCATCGACCACGATCAGGCCGGCTCCATGGAGCAGAAGAAGCGTCAGGGCTATTTCTAAAAAAATGTTCTAAGGAATCGCATCATGAACAACCACATTCAGACCGCCATCAGCGAACAGGGCATTGAAGCCTACCTGCACGCCCAGCAGCACAAGAGCCTGCTGCGTTTTCTCACCTGCGGCAGCGTGGACGACGGCAAGAGCACCCTCATCGGCCGCCTGCTGCACGACTCCCAGCAGATCTATGAAGATCAGCTCAAAGCGCTGGAGTCCGACAGCCAGAAGCTCGGCACCACCGGCGAGAAGCTGGACCTGGCCCTGCTGGTGGACGGCCTGCAGGCGGAGCGCGAGCAGGGCATCACCATCGACGTGGCCTACCGCTATTTCTCCACCGCCAAGCGCAAATTCATCATCTCGGACACCCCGGGCCATGAGCAGTACACCCGCAACATGGCCACCGGCGCCTCCACCTGCGATCTGGCCATCATATTGATCGACGCCCGCAAAGGGGTGCTGGATCAGACCCGCCGCCACAGCTTTATCGCGAGCCTGCTCGGCATCAAGCAGTTCGTGGTGGCAGTGAACAAGATGGACCTGGTGGAGTTCAGCCAGGAGGTGTTCGATCGCATCAGCCTGGAGTACCGCGAATTCGCCAAGAAGCTCAGCGTCGACACCATCCACATCGTGCCGGTCTCGGCCCTGGACGGTGACAACGTGGTGAACCCGAGCGACAAGCTGGCCTGGTATCAGGGCGAGACCCTGCTCTCCTTGCTGGAGTCTGCCGAAGTGGAGCGCGAGCTGGAACGCCATCCGGTGCGCCTGCCGGTGCAGTACGTGAACCGCCCCAACCTCGATTTTCGCGGCTTCGCTGGCACGCTCGCCTCCGGCATCCTGCGGGTGGGCGACAAGCTTGCCGTGCTGCCGTCCGGCAAAGAGAGCACGGTGACCCGCATCGTCACCTTCGACGGGGATCTGGAGTACGCCCTGCCGGGTCAGGCCATCACGGTCACCTTCGCGGACGAGATCGACATCAGCCGGGGCGACCTGCTGGTGGACGCGGCGAACAAGCCCCAGGTGACCCAGAACGTGCTGGCTCACATCGTCTGGATGGGGGAAGAGTCCCTGCAACCGGGCCGGGTCTATGACGTCAAGCTGGCCACCAAGAAGAGCCGTGGCCAGGTGGAGGCCATCCGCCACCGCATCGAGATCAACAAGCTGGACGAGCTGCCCGCCTCCGAGCTCAAGCTCAACGAGATCGGCCTGTGCGAATTCAGCCTGACCGACCCGGTGGCGTTCGACCCCTACAAGGAGATCCGCGACACCGGCAGCTTCATCCTCATCGACCGGCTGACCAACGTCACCGTCGGTGCCGGCATGATAGTGGAAGGGCTGGCGGCCAAGGTGATGGCAGGGCAATACAGCGAGTTCGAAGTGGAGCTCAACGCCCTGGTGCGCAAGCACTTCCCCCACTGGCAGGCGCTGACCATCAGCAACGATTCCGGCAAGGAGTAAGCCCATGACCTGGCAACAATCCCTGGTGCTGGGTCTGCTGGCTGCCCTCGTCGCCCTGCTGATCCAGGGCAAACTCCGGCCGGCGCTGCTCTTCTCGGGCGCCGTGCTCATCACCTACCTGAGTGGCCTGGCGGACATCAACGCCGTGGTGGCGGGCTACACCAACAGCGCCCTGCTGACCCTGGTGTTGTTGCTGCTGGTGTCGCTCGCGGTGGAGAAGACCCGGGTCATGAGCTGGTTTGCCAACCTGGTGGGCACCGGCTCCTTCAACAAGGTGCTGGTGAAGGTGTGGTTTTCCACCGCCTTCCTGTCGGCGTTCGTCAACAACACCGCCGTGGTGGCGTCCATGCTGGGGGCGGTCAAGCGCAACCCCAACCATGCGCCCTCACGGCTGCTGTTGCCCATGTGCTTCGCGGCGACCTTTGGCGGTGTGCTGACCCTGATCGGCACCTCCACCAACCTCATCGTCAACAGCTTCCTCATCAAAATGGGGGCCAAGCCGCTCGGCATGTTCGACTTCTTTATGGTGGGGGCAGGGACCCTGCTGACCGGCCTCATCGCCGTGCTGCTGTTTGCCCGCCACCTGCCGGAGCAGGACACCGAGATGAGCCGGGAATCCGGCTATTTTCTCGAGGCCAAGGTGGGCCCCGGCTCGCCGATGGCCGGGCGCAGCGTCAAGGAGAACGGCCTGCGCAGCCTGAAAAGCCTTTATCTCGCCGAGATCATCCGGGGCAACCAGGTGATCTGCCCGGTGCAGCCGGAACACGAGCTGCACGAGGGGGACATGCTGCTGTTCTGTGGCGACGTGGAGAGCGTCGGCGTGTTGCAGGAGCTCAAAGGGCTGGATCTCTACGGCCAGCACCGCCTCAACGGCCAGCACCTGGTGGAGGTGATCGTCAGCCACAGCTCGCGCCTGGTGGGTCAGACCATCAAGGATGCGGAGTTTCGCACCCACTTCGATGCGGTGGTGCTGGCGGTGCGCCGGGGCGAGACCCAGCTCACCGGCGGCCTCGGCCAGATTGAATTGCATGCGGGGGACACCCTGCTGCTGGCCCCCGGCCCCAAGTTTGCCAGCAACAAGTCCCTCTCCCGCGAGTTCGTGGTGGTGAGCGGGCTGGAGGCCTCCACCCGGCTTGATGCCACACGCAGCGCCGCCGTGGTGGCGGGGTTCCTCGGGGTGCTGACCCTGTCGGTGCTCGATCTGGTGCCGCTCTTCAAGGGGCTGCTGGTGATGTTGGTGGTGCTGCTCTTCTCCCGCATCCTGACCCTGGACGAGATCCGCCGCCGCTTTCCGCTGGATATCTGGCTGGTGGTGGGCGGGGCCCTCGCCATCGCCGATCAGCTGGAGAAGAGCGGTCTGGCCAAGCTCATCGCCGACTGGCTGATGGGGGAGTTCAACGGGGCCAGTCCCTTTATCGCCTTCGTGGGGATCTATCTGTTTACCCTGGTGCTGACGGAGCTGATGAGCAACAACGCGGCGGCGGCCCTGGCCTTCCCCATGGGATTCCAGCTGGCGCTCAGCATGGACGTCTCCACCATGCCGTTCATTCTGGCGGTGCTGTTCGGGGCGAGTTCCAGCTTTATCCTGCCCTACGGCTACCAGACCAACCTGATGGTCTATGCGGCGGGCAACTACAAGATGCCGGATTATCTCAAGCTGGCCCTGCCGGTCTCCCTGGCCTACAGCATCGGGGTGATCGTCATGGTACCCCTGCTGTTTCCGTTTTAAGGTCTGATACCGGGGGATGTGTTAAGGGCTGCTTATGTTAACGCAGCTTTTATCAAGGCTGCTTATGATGCAGGGGAGTGCCAGGGCACTGGCATCCAGGCGTGAGCGCCAATCAAGGAGTGTTGGATGAGCAATGCCATGGCATCAGCACGTTGTCGGCTGATAGTCCGAGGCGGCTCCCCGTGGTGCCGGACAGTTTAAGTTTTGAGGCGTGAGCGCCAATCAAGGAGTGTTGGATGAGCAATATCGTGTGGCATGCCCATGCCGTCGACAAACAGAGCCGGGCCGAGCAGAAGGGGCAAAAGCCGCTGGTGATCTGGTTTACCGGGCTCTCCGGGGCGGGCAAGTCCACCCTGGCGGGGGCGCTGGAGCAGGCGCTGGCCGCCTCGGGCAAGCACACCTATCTGCTGGATGGGGACAATGTGCGCCACGGCCTCTGTGGCGATCTCGGCTTCGATGACGCCGCCCGCCAGGAGAATATCCGCCGGGTCGGCGAAGTGGCAAAACTGATGGTGGATGCGGGCCTTATCGTGCTCACTGCCTTTATCTCGCCGTTCCGTGCCGAGCGGCAACTGGTGCGCAATCTTGTGGGTGAAGGGGAGTTTGTCGAGGTGTTTGTGGATGCGCCGCTCGCCGTCTGTGAAGAGCGCGACCCCAAGGGGCTCTACAAGAAGGCGCGAGCGGGGGAAATTCGCAACTTTACCGGTATCGATTCGGCCTACGAGGCACCGGAGCAGCCGGAAATCCATCTGCTGAATGCCGGTAAACCGGTGGATGCGCTGGTGGAGGAGTTGCTGACTGCGCTAAGGTTGCGGGTGTTGATTGACTAAGGTCGGTTCATGTACAGGATCTTTAGCTACAACCAATTGAAATAGATAGAAAAAAGGCTTCGTTTGTGATCTGATTTAATCGCAAAAAAAAACCGACACGCCCGAAGCCATGACTATTATCAATGCAACCCAGTACCTCAAGCAACTTCTTAG
>NZ_JAGKRK010000073.1:0-1638 GCF_017939325.1 Aeromonas sp. MaB10011B
GCAGGCAGCTTCACGCGACCCTTTTCAAGGCGGCAATACTTGTCGAAGTTGACGAACCGGATAGCGTCGCGGTTGTCGCTTTTTTTCTTGAATACGGGTGCCTTGGCGGCGAGTTTCTTATCAAAGCAGCGCATCCACGCGCCATGAAAATCCTTGAGCTTCTGCTGGAGGTTGTCGGTATATGCCTCGGCCAGAAAGGCCATTTCTGGGTCTTTCTTCCAACTGGTGAGCATCCTGTTCAGCTCAAAGGCAGAAGGCAGTTTTTCGCCAGCATCCAGAATGCGTTTGGTTTCTGCCAGCCCGTGATTCCAGACATAACGAGCACAACCGCCCAACTGGCGCAGGCGTTGCGCTTGTTGTTCGGTCGGTTCGAGTCGGAATTTGTAGGCTTTCAGAATTTGCATTTAGCGCTCAGTGTGTAGCATCATTGCCATATCTATTAAGCCCGATTGAGTGACAGAATGCAATTCACTAAAATTAATAAATAACGCCATGCGGCCTACGCTTTGCACGTACATTTGGTGTTTATCACCAAGTATCGAAAGCCGATATTGGGGGATCTGTATCACGCTTCCTTCAGTCAGTGTGCGGCAGAGGTTTGCAGAGATTTTGGTGCGGAACTGAAAGAGTGTGACGGAGAGGCTGATCATGTTCACATGCTGATAGAGTACGCGCCAACGGTACAGCTATCGGTACTGGTGAACTCGTTAAAGGCGGTCACATCAAGGCGACTGCGTAATGAATTTCTGGACTTGAGAGGTGCTTACAGCAAACCCGTACTCTGGTCACGCTCTTACTTTGCGGGCTCTTGCGGCGGAGCACCGTTGGAGGTGATCAAGCAATACATTCAAAACCAGCGGGGCTGACGCCCCGGCGAAATTCCCCTCCCACCTACGTCGGAGGGAGTCCCCTTTCGCATTTAAGATGGGACCACAGGCACCGCTTTTCATCACTGGCCCCTCCACGATTTCGACCCCCTGGCTCGCCAGCTGGGCCATCACCTGATCCAGGGGCCAGCTGGTGATGAGGCAGAGATCCCCCGACCCCACCTGCGCCCGGTTGCGCGCCTCCTCCCCCAGCAACTGCAAATTGATCTTCTGGTTGCCAAAACGCAGCGCCCGGCGGCCTGCCCCGAAGGTGATGGGCTCCATCTTGAAGGCGCCGCTGTAAAATGCCACCGCCCGCTCAATGTCGCTGACCGTCAATACCAGATGGTCGATATGGCTTATCATGCTTGCTCCCTGTCATGGTGATTGCCGCACCATCATACCCACCCGCCTCAATAGAAACTGTGGCATGGTGCACAGGGGGCTAACCACTTATTTTGACTAGGGAAATACCTTAACGCACGGCAGCACACGCCTTGTCACGCTGGGCCAGCAGGGTTTCGTCATTACTGCCCATGGCCGCCAGAATGGCCTGATTACAGGCCCGCTCCGCGAGCTTACCCGGGCTCTGCTGGGCATCGGCGATCTCCGCGATCATGGGGCGATCATGTACAGGATCTTTAGCTACAACCAATTGAAATAGATAGAAAAAAGGCTTCGTTTGTGATCTGATTTAATCGCAAAAAAAAACCGACACGCCCGAAGCCATGACTATTATCAATGCAACCCAGTACCTCAAGCAACTTCTTAG
>NZ_JAGKRK010000074.1:0-742 GCF_017939325.1 Aeromonas sp. MaB10011B
ACGTATAGGAAGAATAAACGCCCTTTTCACCCAAGTCCAACAGCTTTGGACCGCAGTTGACTCTTTCGACACCCCTGCGATGCAACCCAATCCGGCTGACGGGGAGCCAGCAACGCTGAAAATTTACCCTCCTCTTTCCCACTAGCGGCTCCTTTTCCGACAACCAGCACGGCGGATCCCTGCCGCGGCGCTGTGAACGCAGCATTTTGATTGGTATCGTTGGCCTTCAGGCTCGTCAGTCAAACAGACCCAGGAGCAGCTCAGCCGGTGGCGCCCGGCTTTCGGGTAACGCCCTGGTCCCGCTGGTTTCGGCTTTGTGCTTCAGGTGATCAAGGATCTGCTTGATCACTATAGGGTCTTCAATGCAGGCGATGACTTTCATGGCGCCGCCGCAGCCGCTGCAGGTCTCGATGTCGATATTGAAAACACGCTTGAGCCGTTGCGCCCATGTCATCGACGCTCGCCGTTGTGCTGGTGTTGCCGGTTCATCAGCCACCCTGACCTTGTTGCCCCTGCCCCGTTTTGCCGGCGTGACCAACGCCCGGTGCCGACTGTTGGGTGCGAACACCCCGTGGAAGCGGGTTAGGTTGACTCTGGGCTTCGGTACCAGGGCGGCCAGCCTTGCAATGAAATCCAATGGTTCGAAAATGACGTGCGTGGTGCCGTCCCGGTACGGCGTCTTGAGCTGGTAGCGCACGTTGCCGCCTCGTGTTAACGACAGCCGCTTCTCGGATACCGCCGG